>DASWTW010000242.1:0-6976 GCA_036401895.1 Herpetosiphonaceae bacterium
CCCAGCAGCACCGCCGCGCTGTGGTGCGTGATCGCCACGCCCTTCGGCCGGCCCGTGGAGCCCGACGTGTAGATCAGGTACGCCAGATTCAGCGCGTGATTGCTCCATGGTGGATTGTGCGTCGGCTGGGACGCGATCGGCTCCCAGTCGGTGTCGAGGCAGAGTACGGCCGCGTTATGCGCCGGTACCCGATCGACCAGCGCGTGCTGGGTCAGCAGCAGCGGCGCCTGGGCATCGTCCAGCATGAACTGGAGACGTTCGGCGGGATAGGCGGGATCGAGCGGGGCATACGCGCCGCCGGCCTTGAGCACCGCCAGCAGCGCCACCACAAGATCAGCCGTGCGATGGAGACACACGCCCACGCGCACCTCCGGCCCGATCCCGCGCTCCCGCAGCGCGTGCGCCAGCTGATTGGCCCGCTGATTCAGCTCGTGATACGTCAGCCGCTGCGTGCCGACGATCAACGCCGTCGCCTCGGGTGTGCGCGCCGCCTGCGCCTCGAACGCCTGGGGAATGCTGCCCACGTCGGGCACGGCGAGCGCGGTCTGGTTCCAGCGCAGCAGCTGCTGGCGCTCCGCAGCGGTCAAGATCGGTAGTACTGTCACACGCTGGTGCGGAGCGGCCACGATCGCCTGGAGCAACTGCTGGAAATGATCTGCCAGCCGCGCGATCGTCTCGGCATCAAAAAGATCCGTGGCATACTCGATCGCTCCCTGAAGACCATCAGGCACCTCATTCAGCGCCAGCGAGAGATCGAACTTGGCCGTGTGGCTTTCCAGAATCACCGATTCTACACGCAGCTCCGGCAGCTCGATCGTGGTGCGCGGCGTGTTTTGCAGCATGAACATCACCTGAAAGAAGGGATGGCGACTCATGTCCCGCGTGGGCTGGAGCTGCTCAACAACCACATCGAACGGAATATCCTGATGGGCGTAGGCATCCAGGCAGACGGCGCGCACGCGGCTGACCAGCTCGGCGAAGGTCGGCTGGCCCGCGAGGTCGGTGCGCAGCACCAGTGTGTTGACGAACATCCCGATCAGGCCTTCCAGCTCGGGCCGCACGCGACCGGCGATCGGCGTGCCCACGGCGATGTCGGTCTGGCTGCTGTGGCGCATCAGCAGGGCCTGCCAGGCTGCCAGCAGCGTCATGAAGAGTGTCGCGCCCAGGCGCTGGCTGAGGTGTCTTAGATCCTCGCTCAGGGCGGCTGAAAGATGGAATGTCTGGTAGGCTCCTCGATAGCTCGCCACTCCGGGACGCGGTCGATCCGTGGGCAGATCGATCGGCTCTACGCCGGCCAGCTGCTGATGCCAGTAGTCGATCTGCTGCTGCAGGACCGTGCCCGAGAGCCAGTCGCGCTGCCAGACGGCATAATCGGCGTACTGGATCGGCAGCGCGGGCAATGCGACCGGCGTTCCCTGCACGTGGCCCTGGTAGAGCGCCGTCAGCTCGCGCAGCAGCACGCTCTGCGACCAGCCATCTGTCACGATGTGGTGGGCCACCAGCACCAGCAGATGCGTGCTCGGGTCCTGCTGAATCAACAGGGCGCGCAGCAGCGGTCCGTTTTGCACATCAAAGGGCCGCTCCACCTCGCGCTGCACGATCGCGTGGATCATGGTCTCGTCTGCGGTGGATGGCAGCTCGACCACGGGCAGTGCAACATCGCTGGGTGGGGCGATGCGCTGGTAGGGCTCCGGCGCTTCCGTGGTGAGATCATAGGCAAAGGTTGTGCGCAAGCCCTCATGACGCGCCACCAGCGCGGTGAGGCTGGATCGCAGCGCGTGGGCGCTGAGCGGGCCGCTCAACCGCACGACGAGGGGGATCGTGTACAGCGCGCTTTCCGGCTGAAGCTGATCGAGGAACCACAGGCGCTGCTGGGCAAACGAGAGCGGCGTACGGTCATTGCGGGAGCGCGGCACCAGCGGCAGGTGGGCATGGGGCGGCTGCGCAGCAAGGTGCGCGGCGAAGCCGGCGATGGTGGGCGATTCAAAGAGCAGTCGCAGCGGCAGATCCAGGCCCAGCGCCGTTCGCAGCCGCGTGATAACCTGCGTCGCCAGCAGCGAATGGCCGCCCAGCGCGAAGAAGTTGTCGTCGACGCTGATCCGCTCACGGCCCAGCACACTTGCCCACACGCCCGCAATCACCTCTTCTACAGGTGTGCGCGGCGCGATGATCTCACGTACATCCTCGTCTTGCAGATCCGGCGCAGGCAGTGCCTGGCGATCGAGCTTGTCGCTTGGCGTGAGCGGCAATGTATCGAGGAGCACAAACGCACTTGGAACCATATACTCCGGCAGACGCTCGGCGAGGAATTGCCGCAAAGCAGCAGAACCAAGAACCGAGAACCAAGAACCGGGCTCAGGTGAATCTTCTAGGTTCTCCTGCGGTACCACGTACGCCACAATTCGCCGGTCACCGGGACGATCTTCGCGGATCATGACGACCGCGCTTTGGACGGCTTCGTGCTGCTCCAGCGTCGCCTCGATCTCGCCCAGCTCGATGCGGAAGCCGCGCACTTTGACCTGATTATCGATGCGCCCCAGAAATTCCAGCGCGCCGTCGACCCGATAGCGCACGAGGTCGCCGGTCTTGTACAGGCGAGCATTTGGCTGAGTAGCTGTTCCTGAGGACGCAGCATGTCCAAACGGATCGGGGACGAAGCGCTCGGCGGTGAGATCCGGCCGGCGGTGATAGCCGCGCGCCAACCCAATGCCACCGACATACAGCTCACCGGGCACGCCCACTGGCACCGGCTGCATGGCACGATCCAGCACGTACACCTGCACATTCGCCAGCGGCCGTCCAATCACGCTGCCCTGTGGCACGTCCACGCGCGGGCAGTGCCAGAAGGTTGTGTCGATGGTCGCTTCGGTCGGGCCGTAGGCGTTGCACAGCACCGCAGGCAGCCTGTCGAAAAAGCGTGCTTGCAGCTCGCGCGACAGATTTTCGCCGCCGCAGACGACGTAGCGCAGCGCGGTACAGGCCGCAATACCAGGCTCTTCGATCAGCACTGCGAGCTGACTGGGACTAACTCCAAACACGCTGATGCCCTGCTCGGCAATCGCGCGGACCAGCGCCGCGCTGTCATAGCGGACCTCAGCCGGCACCAGCACCAGCTGCGCCCCGCTGATCAAGGGCAAGAAGATGCTCCATACCGAGGGATCGAAGCTGATCGAGTAATTGAGCAGCATTCGATCGCCGGCTGATAGACGCGAGGACGCTTGATGCACCATCAGATTATTGATCACGCCCCGGTGAGCGAGCATCACACCTTTGGGCCGGCCGGTGGAGCCCGAGGTGTAGATCATATACGCCAGCTGATCGGGACTGACCGCAACCGCCGGATCGCATGTCGGCTGGGCCGCGATATCCTGCCACGCCTGGTCGAGGGCGAGCGCCGGCACATCCACCGCAGGCAGGCGCTCAAGAAGTCGTTTCTGCGTCAGCACCAGCGCGACCTGGCTATCGCTGAACAGCCAGTGCAACCGCTCGGCGGGATAGGCCGGATCAAACGGCACATACGCGCCGCCGGTTTTGAAGACGCCCAGCACCGCGACGACGAGCTCCAGCGCGGGCTCCATGGCAATGCCCACGCACACCTCAGGACCGACGCCCCGCTCCCGCAAGTAGGAGGCCAGCTGATTGGCGCGGCCGTTCAGCTCGGCATAGGTGAGCTCCTGCTCCCCGAAGCGCACCGCGATCGCGTCGGGCGTGCGTGCGACCTGCGCCTCGACCAGTTCGTGGATGCCGCCCACTGCCGGCAGGTCCAGCGTATCAGCGTTCCACTCGATGAGGAGTTGCCGGCGCTCGGCTTCAGTCAGCATCGGCAGATCGTCGATCCGGCGGTGGGGATCGGCGACCAGTGCGGCCAGCAGCTCCTGGTAGTGGCCGACAAGCCGCGCGATCGTCGCCGCCGCGAACAGATCGCTGCGATATTCGACCACCCCCTGCAACCCGCTCGGCTGCTCGCTCAGGACCAGACTGAGATCGAACTTGGCCGTGGAGACCTCCACCGCGACCGGCTCCAGCGTCAGTTCAGGCAGGTCGATCGTGGTGCGCGGCGTGTTTTGCAGCGTGAACATCACCTGAAACAGCGGCGTGCGGCTCAGATCGCGCTCGGGCTGAAGCGTTTCGACCAGCAGCTCGAAGGGCACATCCTGATGGGCGTAGGCGTCGAGGCAGACGGCGCGCACGCGGCTGAGCAGTTCGGCAAAGGTTGGCTGGCCCGCGAGGTCGGCGCGCAGCACCAGCGTGTTGACGAACATCCCGATCAGGCCTTCCAGCTCAGGTCGTGTGCGCCCGGCGATGGGCACGCCCACGGCGATGTCGCTCTGACGGCTGTAGCGCCCCAGCAGTACCTGCCAGGCTGCCAGCAGCGTCATGAAGAGTGTCGCGCCCAACTGCCGACTCAGGCGCTGCATGTCCTCGCCGATCGCCGCTGGAATCGTGAAGCTATGCAAAGCGCCGGGCTGATCGGAGTTCGTCGAGCGCGGGTAGTCCGTGGGTAGATCGATCGGCTCCATGTCGGCCAGCTGTCGGCGCCAGTAGTCGATCTGCTGCTGGAGGACCGCACCCTGAAGATACTCGCGCTGCCAGACGGCATAATCGGCGTACTGGATCGGCAGCGTGGGCAATGCGACCGGCGCTGCCTGTACATAGCTCTGGTAGAGCGTGGTTAGCTCGCGCAGCAGCACGCTCTGCGACCAGCCATCCGTCACGATGTGGTGCAGCGTCAGAATTAAGATCTGCTCGTCGCGGGTACCATGCCGGGTGCCATGCCCAGAGGGCGCCCGGTGCAAGCGCAGCAGGCGTGCTCGCAGCAGCGGACCCTGGCGGAGATCGAAGGGTTGACCCACCTCAGCACGAATTACGGCCGCGATCTCGTCTTGCGATGGTGCTTGCAGATCCATCACCGGCAGCGCTACTCGGATATCCTCCACGTGTAGCGGCGCGATCAGCTGCACCGGCTGGTCGTCGATGGTCGCAATCGTTGTGCGGAGCGCCTCATGTCGCGCCACGAGCGCAGTGAGACTATGCGCCAGCGCGTCGGGATCGAGCGTGCCGTGAAGCCTCACCACGAGGGGAATATGATAGGACGCGCTGCCGGGGTCCAGCTGATCGAGGAACCACAGGCGCTGCTGAGCAAACGAGAGCGGAAGGTGTTCGCTGCGGGGATAGGCGCGCAAAGGCACGTTGGGTAAGCTCTGCTCGGTCCGCGGTGTACTGGTAAGCCGCGCGGCCAGATCGGCGACGACCGGCGCTTCAAAGATGAAGCGCAGCGGGATCGGCAGATCGAAGGTTTTACGTAGCCGCGCGACGGCCTGCGTTGCCAGCAGTGAGTGACCGCCCAGCTCAAAAAAGTGGTCGAACGCGCCAACATGCGGTACGCCGAGTACAGCGCTCCACACACTGGCGACTAGCTCCTCGGCGGGCGTGCGCGGCGCAACGAGTGCCGCATCGCGGATGTGCTGTGTTCGATCCGGCGCGGGCAGCGCGCGACGATCGATTTTGCCGCTCGTGGTGCGCGGCAGCTCCGGCAGGAAGACAAAGGCCGACGGCAGCATGTACTCAGGCAGCGCCTGCTTCAAGAACGTACGAAGCTCGGCCAGGGTTGGCTGCGCATCCTGCGAGGCCACGACGTAGGCCACGATGCTGGCCTGACCACTCGGGTTGTGCGCGCCAACCACGATACTCTCGTGAACGGCGGGATGTTGCTCCAGTACAGCGTTAATCTCGTCGGGCTCGATGCGAAAGCCGCGCACTTTCATCTGCCCATCGACGCGGCCCACAAACGCGATCTGGCCATCGGGCCGCAAGCGCGCCAGGTCGCCCGTCTTGTACAGCCGCGCGCCGGCCTCACCGCTGAACGGATCAGGGATGAATTTTTCCGCCGTGAGATCTGGCCGGTTGCGATAGCCGCGCGCCAGGCCGAAGCCGCCGAAGTAGAGCTCGCCCCGCACGCCGATCGGCACCGGCTGCCCATATGCATCCAGCACATAGGCGCGGAGATTCGCCAGCGAGCGCCCGATCGGAATATCGCCTAGCGCCGGATCAACCGACGCGGGCACGTGGTAGGCGGTGGCGACGACGGTGGTCTCGGTGGGGCCGTAGGTATTGATCAGCTGGCAGCGGTCGCCGAGCCGGGCCTGCCACTGCGCCACCCGTGCCGGGAGCGCGCGCTCGCCGCCGATGATCACCAGCCGCAGCGACTCCGGCACCGGCAGCGTTCCGTCGGCGACCGCCTCGGCCAGCAGGTGCCAGAAGGCCGTTGGTAGGCTCAGCACCGAGATCGCTTCCTGCCGGCACCCCGCGAAAAAGGTCTCGGGCGTGGCCAGCAGCTCCTCGCTACGCAGCACGAGCGTGGCGCCGCTGGTGAGGCTGGTGACGATCTCCTCGACGCTGGCGTCAAAGGTGAGCGTGGCAAACTGGAGCACCCGATCGGCGGCCGTGATCGCGTAATGCTCTTGGGCTGCGCGCACGTAGCTCAGGAGCGCCTGCTGCGGGATCGGCACGCCCTTGGGCTGGCCGGTGGAGCCCGAGGTGTAGATCACATACGCCAGCGCCGCAGGCGGCACCACCACGGCGGGATTGGTCGTCGGCTGCTGGTCGAGCTGCGCCTGGTCGCGGTCCAGGCAGATGATTGTTCCGGCGAAAGGCGGCAGCGCAGCCAGCAGCGGCGCGTGCGTGACGAGCAGCGGGCAGCCGGCGTCGGCGAGCAGGAACTGAAGCCGGGCCGGCGGATAGGCCGGATCGAGCGGGACATAGCCTGCGCCGGCTTTCCAGATTGCCAGCAGCGCCACAATCTGGTCGCGCGCGCGCGGCAGGCACAGCGCCACCGGCACCTCGGGACCGGCGCCCTGCGCGCGCAGCAGATGCGCCAGCTGGTTGGCCCGTGCGTTCAGCGCGGCGTAGCTCAGCGACGCATCGCCGCTGATCACCGCCAGCGCGTCGGGTGTCCGCTCCGCCTGCGCCGCGATCA
>DASWTW010000243.1:0-14279 GCA_036401895.1 Herpetosiphonaceae bacterium
TGATGCTTGAGCGCCAGCATCGTTTTGATCAATCCCGCGATCCCGGCGGCGGTATCCAGATGCCCGATGTTGGTCTTCACCGAGCCGATCGCGCAAAAATGCCTTTTTGTCGTGCGCGCTCGAAAAACCTGATTCAGCGCCGCAAGCTCGATCGGATCGCCGAGAGCGGTTCCGGTTCCGTGCGCCTCGATATACGTTATGGTCTCTGCATCGACGCCGGCAAGATTCAGCGCCTCCTCGATCACCGCTGCCTGTCCATCCTGGCTCGGGGCAGTAAAGCCGACTTTCGCCGCGCCGTCGTTGTTGATGGCTGAAGCTTTAATCACCGCGTAGACCGTGTCGCCGTCGGCCAGCGCATCCGACAGCCGCTTCAACACCACCAGCCCCACGCCGCTGCCGCCGACAACGCCTTGCGCACTGGCATCAAAGGCGCGGCAATGTCCGTCAGGAGAAAAGATGCCGCCCTCCTGGTACAGATAGCCGGTATTCTGCTCGATGCTGACCGACGAGCCGCCGGCCAGCGCCATATCGCAATCGAAGTTGAGCAGGCTCTGACAGGCCAGATGCGTAGCGACCAGCGAGGTCGAGCACGCGGTCTGGACCGTGGCGACCGGTCCTTTCAAGTTCAATTTATAGCTGAGGCGCGTTGCCAGGAAATCTTTCTCATTTGCCAGGCGCAGCTGAAAGCTGCCCAGCGCACTGACGACTTCCGGGTGCGAGAACAGGTTGAAGAGGTAGACGTTGCCGCCCACGCCGGCATACGCGCCGATCAGCCCGTCGTACTGCTCAGCATCGTAGCCCGCGTGTTCCAGAGCGGTATAGGCACATTCCATAAACAACCGCTGCTGCGGGTCCATAATTTCCGCTTCGCGCCGGTTATAGCCGAAGAACGCCGCATCAAACTGATCGATGTCTTCCAGGAACGCGCCGGCTTTGACGTAGCTCGGATGGCGCAGCAGTGCCGGCTGCACACCGGCTGCCAGCAGCTCGTCGTCGGAGAAGAAGGCAATTGACTCGACTTCATGTTGCAGATTATGCCAAAACTCGTCGATATTCCTGGCGCCGGGAAACCGGCAGGCCATGCCTATAATAGCAATGCCTTCGAGAGCTTCGGCATTTGTTTCGTGGCTCATGCGGTTCTCTTGCCTTTCTGGAGCAGGTTTTTAGCGCTGAGTACCTGACGGCTCTCGCGAGCGCAATCATCGGCAAGCTCGTTCTCACTGCAAGCCTCGGCGATGCGCGATTCGGCACGCGATCGCCTTGCGGAGCCGGGCTATCGAGCAGCTCGACGATCGAAACGCGCTGCGCGTACGCTGTGCCGATGCCAGTGGCGCTGGAGCGTTAGCCAACGAAGGCTTGCTTAATGCGCAGCAGGGACCGTGAGCATCTGTGAGCTGGATCGCCTTTTGCTAGATCGCTCCTATGGCTTGCCCGCGCTACATACACGGTGCAGCGAAAATGATGAAGACCTCTGGTTCAGAGTGCGCTGCCGACGAGTATCTGCGACCGGCTTGGCCATTCGGCTTTAAAAGTGGAAGTGCCGGCCAGAATAATCAATGCAAGGGTATTTTCAGGGAGACGTGCTGTAAGCTGTGGTGGAAATCGTCGATCGGGATAAACAGCCGTAAACGACAACGTACGATATGTTTAGTGAATAGATAGTGAGAGGATTCACCATGCATCGTATCGCTTGAGCCGCTTTTTGGTGGACATCAAGACCCAGCGATACATTTTTAGGCATCGACGATGCTCGCGCGCATCCCCATATCGGGTGCTTTTTGGAAAGTGGTCACATCAGGAGCACGGGCCGGATGTTAGAACCGATAGTATTTTAGGATACTTTCTGGAACAGGGAGACAGGAATGTACTAATTACTAGGCTATCAAAGTGTCGCACATAGCGTATCGCTTGTCAAGACGATGCAGCTAACTGCTGGATCAGAATCTGCAACAGCGCTATACAATAGATCAACCAGCAATATGCGCGATCGGTTCAATTTTGAAATATGCGCTGCGATGTTGCTGAATAGCTGATTCTGGATGGCGATCCCAACAATGGTAGTAGCCAACGCCACCACGATCTGCGGCGCTGTAGACATACTCCTATTATCGTACTTCCAGCAAACGATTGGCGCTAGTAGGTTTGAAGATATTGCTCCAATCGAAAGAAGGGGCCTGTATTTTTCCCGAGGAAACGTTATACTTTTCTGAGCAAGCCTTCCCAGAGCAGTACACAGCACACAGGCCGACGCCACACACTTGTGCATCTTCGTCCAAGAACGTGCATAATAGATGAAGGGAGATCATCCGTCCCAGGAAGGACCAACCGTTTACTCAACGAGGAGGAACCCGATGATCAAGGGAGCCAAGAACCTGATCCGTGTCGCGATCGTGGCGCTGCTGGCGGTGAGCGCCACACTACCAGTCCTGGCACAGGCTCAGCCACGCAACGATCAGCTCAGCGTCGCTCAGCGCCGCACACTTGAGCGCTACGCCACCGACACCTGGCGCTCATTCGTGGCGATGACCAATCCCCAGACCGGCCTGACCGCCGACAACATCAACGCCGAAACCGGCGCCGTCGCCGCCTACACCTCGCCGACCAACATCGGCAGCTACATCTGGAGCACGCTGGCCGCCCGCGATCTTCAGATCATCAAGCCCAACGAGGCCCGCGATCGCATCGCCCACACGCTCGCCACGGTGGCGACGCTTGAGCGGCACGAGCCCAGCGGCATGTTCTACAACTGGTACAATCCCGCGACCGGCGCCAAGCTCACTGTCTGGCCGGTCGACGGCGGCACCGTGTACCCCTTCCTTTCGAGCGTCGATAACGGCTGGCTGGCCGCCGCGCTGATCATAGTCACCAACACCGTGCCGCAGCTGCGCGCCGAGGCCCAGGCGATCCTGGACGACATGAACTTCGCCTGCTACTACGATCCGCAGGCCGGCCTGCTGCGCGGCGGCTTCTGGGATACGACGGCGCCCCCAGGCAGCTGGCCGACCGGCTTCTACTGCAATCCCAACGCCGGCATCAACGTGTACTACACCGGCCATCACTACGGCACGCTCAACACCGAGCCGCGCATCGCCTCCTACATCGGCATCGCCAAGGACGGCATCCCGGCGACACACTACTTCAAGATGTGGCGCACCTTCCCCAATACCTGCGACTGGAGCTGGCCGGAGATGCGGCCCGAAGGCGTGACTCGCACCTATCTGGGCGTGGATGTGTTCGAGGGTCACTACACCTATCGCGGCATGAACATTGTGCCGAGCTGGGGCGGCAGCATGTTTGAGGCGCTGATGGTGCCGCTGCTGGTGCCCGAAGAAACCTGGGGCCCGCGCAGCTGGGGCGTGAACCATCCGCTCTACGTCCAGGCGCAGATCGAGCACGGCCTTGAAGAAGCCGACTACGGCTACTGGGGCTTCTCGCCCGCCAACCAGCCCGAGGGCGGCTACCGCGAGTACGGCGTGGACCCGTTGGGCATGGACCCAGGCGGCTATACTTCGGACCAGGAGCGCACCAGTGTCGACTATGGCTGGAACGATCCGGCCTGCCCACGTCCGGCCAACATCCCCACCGAGTACGGAAACGGCGTCGTCACGCCGCACGCATCGTTCCTGGCGCTTGAGTTCGCGCCCGAGGCCGCCCTGGAAAATCTGGCGAACATCCGCGACGACTTCGACGCCTACAGCTGGGGCGGCTTCCTCGACTCGATCAACGTCGGTACCGGCGTGGTCTCGGACTACTATCTCGCGCTCGACCAGGGCATGATCATGGCGTCGCTCGGCAACGCGCTGCGCAACGATCGGCTCCAGCACTACTTCACGCGCGGCGAGATCGAGCGGACGATCAAGCCGCTGCTGCGCATGGAAGAGTTCACCGCCGGTGAGTAGACAAGCCTAATCGCCAGTATTTTTAGGCGATACACACGACGCCCCGGACATGGAACCAACCTGTCCGGGGCGTCTGCAATTTGGGCCTCTGAGCGTGATCAATCACGCCCCTACAATCATCCTTTTTTTGCTTCTCCGCGCCTCTATCGCCCGACGAGCTTCAGGAAGTAGCGGCAGTTCGCCACAATATCCGGGCTGTGCTTGAGCAGCCCGCCGCCGACCAGGAAGATCACATCCTGCCCGTACAGATCCAGCATATCCGGGATGCGCTCCAGGCTCATGCCGCCGCCGGGTGTGGGAAAGATCGGCTTGAGGCTGCCCAGCGGCGCGGCACTGGCCTCGACGATCTGCCGGCACACCTCGCGGCTGAACGAAAATCGCCCGCCATAGTTGGGATAGATCGTCGCGTCGGCACCAGCCAGCCGCGCCAGCTGCCCGAAGAGCGCTCCCGGCGAAATGCCTTGCTCCGCGCTGGTAACAAAGCTGCCCTGAAACGCCGGGTGGCTCATGATCGGCAGGGCCAGATCGTCGTCGTCGGCGAGCAGGCGCATGGTATCCAGGCCCACCAGCCCCGGCGCGATCAGCAAACCCCGCGACCCGGCATCTTTAGCCAGCCGCGCCCGCGTAACCACCTGATCGGCCGGCGCGGTAACGTTAGCCATGTAGATGCAGCTCAGGCCAGTCTCGCGATTGGCCCGCGCGACCGCCTCAGCGCACGCCTGCACACGCTCACGGTACGGCGCGAACGACTGATTCGCCAGGCCGTGGTCGTCTTTGATAATGTCGATGCCGCCCAGCGCGAACCGGTAGGCCAGATCCGCAAGCTGCCGCGCCGAAAGGCCCTGCGGCTTGAGCGCCGTACACAGCAGCGGCCGATCCGGCACGCCCAGCAGATCGCGGATGCCCTGGCGACCAAAGCGCGGACCTTTGAATATCGCAAGCAGACTCGGCGGTAGATCCAAATGCTCGACGCGAATACCGGGCTTAATGCTGATATTGCCGAAGATCACATTCAGCAGCTGGGTTAGCTCGCCGCCCGCTGTCTCGACCGCATAGCTAATCACCGCCTCGTAGCGATCGGCGGACAGCGCACGCAGCGACTCGACCCGGCCGACCACCTCGTCGCGGATCGGGCCGTCGGGCACCAGATCGTCGGGCAGCTCGACGGTCTGCTCAAGACAAATATCGATCGCTTTGCGCCGCGCCTCGGCCTCGTCGCCGGTCAGGTGATAGACCACCTGAAAGCGCTCGCCCGACAGCGCGATCTCGTCGTTGTCCGCCATCACAGGGCCTCGGCTTTCGCTGAGCTGTGGACCGCGATCAGACGCACCGCCGCCAGATCTTCCTCGTCGATGCCGAGCGAGGTGTCGAGCAGCGTCTCAACCTGCCGCACCAGCGCCAGCGCATCCAGGCCATACTCGCGCATCAGATAGTCGCGGCTTGCTCCGTGGGCGTACGTATCTTTGAGGCCGATCCGCACCAGCTTGCGCGCGATCCCGTTCTCGGCCATCACCTCGGCTACAGCCGTGCCCAGCCCGCCGACGATGCTGTGATTCTCCATCGTGATCACGCCGTAGCGCGGCTGGGCCAGCGCCTCAAGCACAAGCGGATCGTTGAAGGGCTTGAGCGTCGAAACATGCAGATGCTGGATCGACACGCCGCGACTAGCGAGCACGCTGGTAGCGCGCATAGCCTCCTCGGTGCAGATGCCGGTCGAGAGCAGCGTAATGTCCGCGCCGGTGCTCAGCACGCGCGCCTGATTCAGCCGCATGGGCTCGCCGGCATCGAAGAGGCGCGGGATCTCGCCGCGCAGCATGCGCACATAGACCGGCCCATCCACGGCCTGCGCCACGTCCAGCACCGACTCGACATCGGTCGCATCGCCGCACTCAAGCAGCGTCATGTTGGGAACCGCGCGCAGCACCGCGATATCGTCGATCGCCTGGTGGGTGACGCCGCCCGGCGTGGTGATGCCCGGCAAGAAGCCAAACATGCGCACCGGCAGATTGGGATACGCGATCGACATCGAGATCTGATCCAGCGCGCGGCGGTACATGAAGACCGCGAAGGTATGCACAAACGGAAAAAAGCCTTCACGCGCTAGGCCGCCGGCAAAGCTCATCATATTTTGCTCGGCCATGCCCATCGAGAAAAAGCGCCTGGGATACGTATCGCGAAACAGATCGATCTCGGTTGAGCTGGTCAGATCCGCCGAGAGCACGACCACCTCGGGCTTGTCGCGGGACCAATCGACGAGATTCTGCGCGTGTACACGAGTTAGCAGATCCATAGCGGAAGAACTCCTGGGATTAGTGCAGAGTAGCAAGAAAATCGGCGTAGCGCTGGCGCTCTTCCGCGCCGCTGAAGCGAACATAGTGCAGCTTGGGCGCGCGCGATCGCAGCAGATCGATGCCCTGCCAGGGATTGGTGTAGGCCAGCACGACCAGCGGCTTGCCCTCCGGCCAGGCTTCCACAGGAGCCGCCAGCGCCTCGACGTCGTGTCCATCGACTTTGACCACGTGCGCGCTGAAGCCGCGAATGCGCTCGTCGAGCGGCTCGATGTCGAGCACGCTGCTCATGCTGCCGTCGCACTGCTGCTGATTCACGTCGACATAGATCCCGATGTTGTCCAGCTTGTGAAACGCGATCGCCGCCATGGTCTCCCAGGTCTGGCCGGATTGAAACTCGCCGTCCGACATAAACACCCAGACACGGCCGGTCTCGCCCCTGAGCTTGCGCGCCATCGCGATGCCGGCCGCCTGGCTGAGCGCCTGGCCCAGCGAGCCCGAGGTCACCTCCATGCCCGGCGAGTGCTCCGCGCCGATCATCTCTACGGTGCTACCGTCTTTGTTGAACTCGCGCAGCGCCTCGGGAGCCAGCCGTCCGACCTCGATCAAGACCGTGTAGAGCACCAGCGCGTAGTGCGCCGGCGACAGAATAAAGCGATCCAGCGCCGGATCGGGCCGCCCGTTGTAGGCGGCGCCGGTAAACGCATGGGGATTGTGCGCGCCGGGAACGCCCGCAAACGGCCCTGGAATCAGCGGCGCATGGCTGACGTCCAGCTGCATAATCCTGGTGTAGAGCGTCGCCAGCGTCTCGGCCGCCGAGCAAGCCTGGCTCAAATAGCCGCCGTTGTTGAGAATCACATGCTCAAGCACGCGGCTCCGAATCGCCTGCGCGACCTGATGTGCTGTATCTTGCCAGCTAGTTGTCTGCGACTGTGTGGGTGATACCATACATCCTCCGCCCTGCTGTGTGGGTCTGTGGTGTCCAATGATCCCGGAGAAGAATACTCTCCCATGATACGTGCGGCGTCAATATCTGCGGCGAGCACAAAAAAAGGAACACAGCGAGCTGTGTCCCTCGTCCGTCATTGGCCGATGTGATTATGGCACCTGAATGCCGCGCCCCTTGAGCGACTCTGAGCCGAGACGGCCCAGCAGCACTTTGTACGGCTCGGGATTGTTGGGATGATACTCGAAGCGGGCGCGCTCGAACCACTGTGTGATCACCTCGCTGCCGTCAGGGTTTTTCTCCACCTTGGGCGCAGTCAGCGGCAGACCAAAGAGCGCCAGGCTCTCGTTGAACGAGGTGCCGCCGCGTCCGTCGAACTGGAGGCCGTGCGTCCGCCAGTATTGCAGGAACGGCCCGCAGACGGTTCGCTGCTGCCCGCCGACGCCAAAGCTCTGGCACGCGGTGTTGGGAAACGGATTGTTCGTCCCGCCCTCGTTGCGCCACTCGAGGCCCTGAGCGCGCAGTAGCTCGTCGCCGAGACGGCCCAGCAGCACCTGGTAGGGCGGCTGATTCTCGGGATGATACTCGAAGCGCTCACGCTCGAAGTACTGCGTGGTGAAATCCTGAAGCAGATCGGCGTTGCGCTCGACGAACTCCTCGCTCAGCGGAAAGCCGAAGACCGGCAGGCCGCCGTTGCCTTCCCAGAAGGCTTTGAAACCGAAGTGCAGCGAGTGTCCGGTCTCCGGGAAATAGCGATGCTGCGGCGAGTCCGGGAACGGCGCGATCCGATCGAAGGGCGACGGGCCGGTGCTGGGGCAAGCCGGGAAACCGACCGAGGAGTCGAACCAGTTATCGACCGCCGACGGGTTGCCGGTGAAGATGCCGCGTGAGGTGCCCGCGTAGAGCGCGGTTCCCGCCGGACGGCCTGAGGTCGTGATCAGATCGTAGACTTCCGCGCCGTTCAGCCCTAGCTCGTAGCGCCGAAACGAGTTGGGCGCGCCGTCGATCGGCCCGACAAACACACCGCGCGGCCCGGCGATCACCATCGTGCCGGGATAGGTCGTCAGGGCGCTCACGCCGCCGAGTTGTAAATCGAGGTGCAGGCGGATCTCATCCAGCGTATTACCGGTGGGCGCGAGGCGATACAGCCGGTTGATGGGATCGTTGGGACGAGTGCCATGTAGATAAAAGTTGAGCGTAGTTTGATCGACAAAGATCCGGCCCAGCCGCAGCCGCGTACCGGGATCGGCGCTGGTCGGAACTTCGCTCCAGGTTGCGCCGCTGTCCAGCGAGCGATTCAACACCGAGCCGCCACCAGCGCGACCGCTCAGGCCATAATCGAAGAGCACAATGTCCTGGCCGGCGGTGGTATGGCCCGAGACCGCAATATCGAACGGCGCGACCTCGGCCGTGGTGCTGGTGAGAATCTGCCAGGTCCGGCCCGCGTCGTCGGAGCGGAAGACGGCGTAGCTAGTGTTGCCGACCAGTAGATACACGCGATCGCCGGTGAGATTGGCAGCCACCGCGCGGGCGCTGCTGATCTCAGGGATCACTTGCTGCCAGGCTTCGCCCGCGCCGCGCCGATAAACCTTGCCGCTGCCGCTGATCGTGACCAGCACATTATCTTTGAGCCGCGCCAGATCGACGATCTGCTCGTCAAGACCGGGGATTTTCGTCCAGCCCGCGCCGAACTGGCCCGGCTCGAACGCGCCGCACACCGTGCCGGCATACACAAAGCCCGGCGTGTTTCCGGCCAGCCGCAGCACCGCCGGCGGAGGCGGCGTCTGAGCCTGCGCCGCCATCGGCAGCAGCGCCAGAGCCAGCACGGCCCACAGCGCAAAAAACCATCGACGATTCAAGATATACCTCCTTGCATCTACCATCCCTCGCAGTATAGGCATCCGGCGCGTCCGCGAAATACGACGCTCGAACGAACCATGCTCCATCTTTCGCCCGAGAGCGCGATCAGCAACTTGGAGACCAGCACGCTGCGCACGGCGGCTGGTCGGGCTTCCTTGTGACGGTAAATGTCGCACATTCATGCGATGGTTGCAGCATATTCGTACGCAGTCTGCTTTTAGTTTGGAGGTTCAGATGGGAAAGATCATTGCGTTTACCAACATCACACTCGACGGAGTGATTCAGGCGCCCGCAAGCCCCGACGAGGACACACGGGATGGCTTCACGCGCGGCGGCTGGGCAGCACCCTACGCGGCGATGCAAGACGCGGGCGATGTCCTGGGCAATGTCGGCGCTGCCTTGTTTGGTCGCTGGACATATGAGAGCTTTTATGCCGCCTGGGCCAACCGGACAGACAATCCGTTCTCCGCCTTCTTCGATAACATCCAAAAATACGTCGTTTCGACGACGCTTGCGGAGCCGCTGATCTGGCAGAACTCTACGCTCATCAAAGAAGATATAGCGCAGGCTGTCGGCCGGCTAAAGCAAGCGCAGGAGCGCGACATCGTTGTGTTTGGCAGCGGCGCTCTGCTCCAGTCGCTGATGCGCGACGGTCTTGTGGATAGGTTTGTGCTGCTGATTCATCCGCTGGTGCTGGGATCGGGACGCCGCCTGTTCGCCGACGACGGCACTTCTGCCGGGCTCCAACTCGCCAGCAGCAAAACCACCAGCACCGGCGTGATCATTGCCACCTATCAGCCGGCAGATCCGTCCTGATCGTCAGCTTTGCCGGACGGACTGCTCAGCCGCGCGATCGTGCCGAGAGCGGTGGCGCACAGGGTTTCGCGCTCGCCATCGCTGATAAACAGATCGCAGCGACAGACCGCCTGTCGCTTGCCTGAGGCGATCACACTTGCCCGCGCAATCAACGTCTCCCCTTGCGCGGGCTTGACGTAGTTGATCTTGTACTCTGAGGTAACCACGGCCGGACCCAGCACCGAGCCGCCGGCAAAGGTCAGCGCGTTGTCGGCGGCATAGCTCAGCACACCGCCGTGTACAAAGCCGTGCTGTTGCAGAAGCTGCGGCCGGATCGGAATAACTAGCTCTGCGGTGCCCTCGGCGAAAACGGTAAGACGTGACTGAAGCAGTTCGCTGAACGGCTGAGCAGCCAGGATCTGCTCGCCAAGCTCCAACATACTCGGCATACGATCTCCTTGAACTATTGGCAGCAAGATACCCCAGGTCAGGAGATCGAACAACCGGGCCGCTCAGGGTGCCGCGTCGGTCTGCCGGCCATGCATCGTAAACACGTTGCCGTAGACATAGCTGCGAAACGCCGCCGTCACACGCTCGCCCTCGAAGGTGAAGGTCGCCTCCTCGTGCATTGCCTCGCCCAGCAGATTCAGATCGATCACAAATGTGCGCTCGTCCTGCCACACGCCGCGCGCCAGCACGTTGCCCGCCTCGGTCGCCGTCCGCCGATCGACGCCGTCCAGCCCAACCGTGACCGTCCCCGCTTGGCCGTCGATCATGCCGGAGTAGGATGCATCCTCAGCGCCAAACGTCAGCGCGAAGCTCTCGACCTGCCGCCCGTCCTCGGACCGGATCTCGTAGCGCTTGCCCGAGATCTCGCCCGCGATCGCCGGAAGTGGCGCGATCGGCTGAGGACTTGGCGCGGCGCTGAGCGACTGTGAGAGCGCGGCCAGGCGCTCGGCGGCGACCGGATTCTCGGGCAGCGGATTTGCCGACTTCACGGCCGGAACGATGAACTTGCGCGTCAGGTCTTCGGGCGTAATCGAGCCGCTCTCGGGCGTGGTGCCGGTGATCACGACGACCAGATCCTGCTCCGGCAGCACAATGATCTCCTGCTCGCCAAAGCCGATCGCCGAGTAGCCGCCGAGCGCGTTGATCCACCACTGGTAGCCGTAGCCAACCAGATTCGGCGTCGGCGGGTAGCCCTGGCCTTCCTTGTCGGGCGCGGGCATGTGGCGCGTCGTAGAGGCGGCGACCCACTCGGCGGGCAGGATCTGCCGGCCGTCCCACTCGCCCTGGCGCAGGTAGAGCAGCCCAAAGCGCGCCATATCGCGTGGCCGCAGCCAGATGCCGGTGCCGCCGTCGTTCACACCCTGAGCGGCGGATTCCCAGCTCACATCGTTGATGCCGAGCGGCCCAAAAAGCTTCTGCCGGGCGTAGTCCAGCGCGGTCTGGCCGGTACGCTCCTGCACGATCGCCGAGAGCAGATGCGAGCCGCCGGAGTTGTAGAAGAACCGCGATCCGGGCTCATCGTCCACGGGCCGATCCAGCACGAACTGCACCGGATCGTCGCTGTTCTGGAAGGCATAGACCGGCGGCGGTCCTCCGCTGGCCGGCCGTCGCCACGAGAGGCCGGACGACATCGTGAGCAGATGCTCAAGCGTAATCGCCTGTTTGCGTGCGTCGACATTCTGCACCGTGCGCTCGGGAAACAGATCCAGCAGCGGCGTTTGCGCGCTCGGGATCTTGCCCTCGGCGATCGCAAGGCCGATTAGCGCCCCGGAGACGCTTTTGGTCGCCGAGTAGATCGCGTGGGGCGTTTCCGGCGCGTAGGGATAAAAATAGGTTTCGTGGACCAGCACGCCGTGCCGCGCGATCAGCACACTGTGAATGTCCAACTTCTGATCGCGGATAAACTCAAGCATCTGCGCCAGCTGCCGGCTATCCATGCCCCGCGACTCGGGCGATGCACTCTGCCAGTCGGGGACCGGCCACGCGGATCGAGCGGCCGGCGCGGTGGTTGCGGTCGGTGGTCTGGCGGTAGGCGTGGCCGGCGTGTGGGTGGCGCTTGTCACCGTCGAGTTGGGCTGGACGCCGGCAACCTGTGGCGCGGTCTGGCCGCAGGCGGTGACGATCAGGCAGCACAGCAGCGGGATCAAACGTTTAAAGCGTGGCGGGATCACGGTTTATTCTCCGATCAGCTGAAGCCACTCCTCGCGCCTCAGCTCTTTGGCGGCAAGCTCGGCTTTGAGTTCTTCTGAGATGCCGGGACGGCGGAAGCGGATGTAGTCGCTGCGGACGAGGAGATCGCCAGGCTCGGGCCGCGCCGTGCGGTTGAACTCCACGACATCGCCCGAGGTGCCGTTCGAGCTGTAGGCGTTGAGGCCGACTTGCAGCGTCGGCGGCAGATCCGGCCGCTGGTAGATCTGGCTGATCTGCCAGGCATCGCCGGGAAAGCGGTAGAGCATCAGAAAGGTCTGGCCGACACGCACCACGCGCAGATCGACCCAGCCGCTGCGGCTCAGGCGCAAGACCAGCGTCGAGCGACTGTTGACCGTGGTTTTGGTCTCGATCTGGGGTTTGCCCGCGCGCTGTGGATGGTGATCGCCGAAGCCGGTGGTGATAAACAGCCAGTTCTCGTGGCCGGGCTGCCAGGTTTCCATCGTCACCTGGCGCGGCTGGCGCACCATCAGGCCCGAGAGCGAAAACGCGCGCTTCGGTAGCTCGCTCTGCTTGCCGGTGGCCTGGACACGCGTGGTCACGTCGAAGTCGCCGGTGACGGTTTTGAAGAGAAACACGCCGCGATAATCCTGGTACCAGCCGCTGCTCAGCGGAGCCAGGTAGAGATGGCCGGGGCTGGTCGTGTCCACGTCGACGGCCTCGATCCAGCTGGGCCAGCCCTCGACCGTGGCGTGATCCTGCCACTTGCTCAGCGTGTGGGGATCGTCGAACTCATCGCCGAGCGTAAGCAGATCGTCGACCTCGGCGGTCGGTGTTGGCTGCGGCGGCTCAGGAGTTGGCGCGAGCTGGGGCGCAACCGCGACGGTCGGGATCGCGCTGCCGCACGCGGTGAGCAGCAGCAGGATCAGCGGCCCGAGCAGTCGCGCCCAAGAGCGGCGAATCGGGAACATAAGCAGGCTCCTTGATTTCAGAGGCGATAAACGGAAGATCCGGGTGTAGTAGCAGCATAGCCGCCGCCGCCGCCGCTGTCATGGGCCTGCGTGTCCCGATCGCGTCCCAAAGATCCGGGCGAATCTGTCCCAAACAACCGGGACAACCACCTGCTATACTTGATATACCTTACGCCTCTGATCTTCACCGCCACCAGGAGCTGTTGTATGGCCCTTCAGCAGCAGCCGGCCGAGAGCTTGCTGCGCGCCCAACCCGATCGACCGAGCTTGCAGCGCTACAGCCTGATCTGCGCACGGATCGGCTGGCTGTGTTTGGCGGGGCTGATCCTCCTGCTGCTGGTGGTCGCCGCGCCGCGCGACCTGGCGGTGATGCAGACACCGTGCGCCGGTCGGATCTGCGTGCGCGGCCAGATTCCCCGGCACGAGCTGCGGCTGCTAGCTACCTACGGCCTCTCGCTCGAAAGCTTCGGCACGCTGATCTTCACGCTTCAGCTTGGCTGCGCGCTGATGTATCTGGCCGTGGCAGGCGTGATCTTCCGCCGCCGCTCCGACGACTGGATGGCGCTGCTCGGCTCGGCGACGCTGCTGGCCTGGGGCGCCACGACCTCCGAGATTCTCACGCCGCTCGATGCGCTCGGCCCGCTCTGGTGGTGGCTGGTCACGCTGGTCTGGCTGCTCAGCTCATCGCTGATCACCTGTTTCTTCTTCCTGTTTCCCAGTGGACGCTTCGTGCCGCGCTGGACGCGCTGGCTGGCGCCGGTCTGGATCGCGGGTACCAATCTGCATGATCTGCTGCCGCTGCTCTTCGGCCCCAGCTTCCTACTCGGGCGGCTGACCTCACTTTTTTTCGACGCCTGGATGCTGAGCCTGCCGCTGGTGCAGCTTTACCGCTACCGCTACGCCTCGACGCCCACGCAGCGCCGCCAGACGCGCTGGGTGCTGCTCGGGGTGATCGTCGGGCTGGGCGGCTCCGCGCTGCTGGATCTGCTGCGGATCGTGGTTGTGGAGCGCGGGCTGCCGATTCCGTCGGCGCTGATCGGCGGCGCGTCGTTTGTGTTGATGATGTTCGTGCCGGTCGCGTTCGGCGTGGCGATGCTCCGCGATCAGCTCTACGGCATCGACAATATCATCAACCGCACACTGGTCTACAGCGCGCTGACCGCCTGCGTCATCGGGCTGTACGGTCTGGTCGTCGGCTACCTGGGCACGCTGTTTCACCGCCAGAACAATCTGCTGATCTCGCTGGTGGCGACCGGAACCGTGGCTGTGCTGTTTCAGCCGCTGCGTGAGCAACTCCAGCGCGTGGTCAACCGGCTGATGTACGGCGAGCGCGACGATCCCTACGCGGTGATCTCGCGGCTGG
>DASWTW010000244.1:0-1829 GCA_036401895.1 Herpetosiphonaceae bacterium
GTTTGTTCTTGGTTCTTGGTTCTTGGTTCTTGGTTCTTGGTTCCTTGTTCTTCATGCGGCACCACATAGGCAACCAGGCGCTTCTCGTCGGCTGCATCGTCGCGAACCAGCACGACGGCCTCGCGAACGTCCGCGTGCTGCCCGAGTAGCGTCTCGATCTCGCCGAGCTCGATACGGAAGCCGCGCACTTTGACCTGGTCGTCGATGCGGCCCAAAAACTCGATCGTACCATCCGCTAGCCAGCGCGCCAGGTCGCCCGTGCGGTAGTGGCGCTCGCCGTCGATCACGACAAACTTCTCGGCCGTCAGCGTGTCGCGGTTCAGATAGCCGCGCGTCACGCCCGCGCCGGCCACATACAGCTCGCCCGGCACGCCCACGGGCACCAGGCGCCGCTGCACGTCGTAGATCCGCAGCTGCATATTGGGCAGCGGCCGGCCGATCAGCTGCTTGTCCGGGATCGCATCCACCGGCACCGTCGCGGACGCACAGATAATCGTGGCCTCGGTCGGGCCGTAGAGCACGGTGACCCGCGCCTGCGGAAAGACACCGGGCAGCTCCCGCAGCAGATCCGGTGGCACGGCATCACCGCCGATAAAGATCTGCCGGATGCTAGGGATCGGTCGCCGCTGCGTGGTGGCGGTGCGCACAATCTGGCGCATCAGGCTGGGCACCGTATGCACCAGGCTGCACTCACCGAGCACCTGGACCAGCCGCTCGGTATCCACGATGGCCTCACGCGTGAGCAGGCGCACGGTGCCGCCGACCAGCAGCGGCAGGAACAGCTCAAACAGCGCGATGTCAAAGGCGAACGACGCCAGCGCCGGCAGCACATCGCCCGGCTGCACCGCAAACGTATGCTGGCTCGCGTCCAGCGTGTTTGCCAGCTGTCGATGCTCCACCTGCACCGCTTTCGGCCTACCGGTTGTACCCGAGGTATAGATCAGATAGGCCAGATCGTGAGGCGCGACCACGGGCTCTAGATTGTGCATCTCGTGCTGCGCGATCGTCGGCCAGTCCGCATCCAGGCGCACCACCGCGCCCTGATACTCAGGCAGCAGCTTCAGCAAGCGTTCCTGCGTCAACACCACGCCCACCTGCGAGTCATCCAACATGAAGCGCAGCCGATCCTGTGGGTACTCGGGATCGAAGGGCACGTACGCGCCGCCAGCCTTGAGCACGCCCAGAATCGCGACGACCATCTCGACCGAGCGCTCGACGCAGATGCCAACCAGTGTGCCAGGCCCAACGCCAAGCCCGCGCAGGTGACGCGCCAGCTGGTTGGCGCGCTGGCTCAGCTCAGCATAGCTCAGCCGTTGCTCCTGGAAGTGCACGGCGATCGCGTGCGGCGTGCGGGCGACCTGGGCCTCAAAGCGCTGTACGACGGTCAGGTCGGGCGGAAACGGCACAGCGGTGGCATTCCAGGCGGCGACCTGGGCCAGCTCGGCGTCGGTCAGCAGCGGCAGCGTCGCCACCGGCTGCGCGCCATCGGCCACCACCGCCGCCACCAGCCGCAGGAAGTGCCCGCTCATCCGCGTGATCGTCGCCGCCGCGAACAGATCCGTGCTGTACATCCACACGCCGCGCAAGCCGTCCGCGGTCTCCCACAGATCCAGCGCCAGATCGAACTTCGCCGTGTGGTTGTCCACCGGCAGCTCACGTAGCGTCAAACCCGGCAGATCGACCGCACCCAGCGGCGCGTTTTGGAGGGCGAACATGACCTGAAACAGCGGCTGGCGGCTCAAGTCGCGCTGCGGCTGCACCACTTCGACCAGCTGCTCGAACGGCAGATCCTGGTGCGCGTACGCCTCCAGTGCCGTCGCCCGCGTCCG
>DASWTW010000245.1:0-22480 GCA_036401895.1 Herpetosiphonaceae bacterium
GCTTTGTTCCTTTGTTCTGTGTGGCTGGCCCTCTCCCCCAGCCCCTCGCCCGCTGTGGCAGGAGAGGGGATCTGTTCGGTACTTTGTTTCTTTGTTCCTTTGTTCTCTTGTTCTGTGTAGTTGGCCCTCACCCCCAGCCCCTCTCCCGCTGCGGCAGGAGAGGGGAACTGTTCGGTACTTTGTTTCTTTGTTCCTTTGTTCTCTTGTTCTGTGTTCTTCGCCCTACACCGAGGCCGGATCGTCGGGAAAGAGCACCTGCGCATCGGACTGGAACGCCAGATGCCACTCCAGAATGCGGCGGGCGATGCTCAGAGGCGGCGGCAGATCCGGCAGCGCGTCAAGATCGAACCAGGCAGCGTCTTCCAGCTCCGAGGTATCGATCGCCAGCTCGCCGTCGTGGTAGCGCGCGACAAAGCCGCACATCAGCTGGTGCGGAAACGGCCAGGGCTGACTGCCTAGATAGCGCACGTCGGCCAGCGCAACACCGACCTCCTCGGCAACCTCGCGCCGCACACACGCCTCCAGCGATTCGCCCGGCTCCACAAAGCCTGCCACCAGGCTGTAGCGGCCTTTGGGCCACTGCGGCTGTCGCGTCAGCAGCACCTGGCCCTCGCGGTAGATCAGCACAATGATCGCCGGGCTGACACGCGGATACTGCGTAAAGTCGCAGCTCGGGCAGCGCTTGGCCCGCTCGCCCTGGTCGTGCTCGGTCGGCGTGGCGCACACGGGGCAAAAGCGAGTCGTGCGCTCCCAGTGCGCGATCTGCGCCGCATAGCCCGCGATGCCGTAGTCGCGCTCCGAGAGCAGACCGTAGGCCTGACGCAACCCAATCGCCTGAAGCGGCGGCGCAAGCTCGGTGGATGCCAGCCGGCCAAGAAAGCAGGGCACGTCCTCGTCATAGCCGAGCAGCGCCGAGTCCTGCGGCGACACACCAAGCTCGGCCAGCGTCTGCGCATCGGGAACGCGCGCCGACTCTCCGTCGGGAAGCACCACCAGATTATCTTCGACAAAGATGAACCAGCGGGCATATGGGGTCGGCAGCGCCGAGGGATCGGCCTGCCTGAGAAATCGAGAAGGCTGCATGTAGATCCGCTCCAAAAACAGCAGTGTACCACGCAGGATAGCGAAAGGCAGATGTTGGCTTTAAAGAGTAACGACTATCTACCCAACCAGCTGGACCGCCTCGGCGGCGCAGCCCCAGGAGAGCGTCACGCCCGCGCCACCATGGCCGTAGTTGTGGATGCAGCAGGTACCGTTGGGAAACTCCTCGCGCTCAAGCCGGATCGTGGTGCGACCGGGACGCAGACCAACCTTATGCTCAAGGATCGGCGCCTCCGCCAGACGCGGCTCCAGGCCGATACAGCGCTTAAGAATCGCCTGCGCCGTCGCCTGATCGGGCGTCATATCCCACACGCCCTCGATCGCGGTGCCGCCCAGAATGCAATCGTTGGCGCGCGGCACGATATACACCATGCCGTCGGGATGCTCCTCGTCGAGCCAGGCGCGCTCGATGCCGGGATTGGCCACGCGCACCACCTGGCCACGAATCGGCGCCATCTGCGCGTCGTGCAGCAGGCTATGCGCGCCCAGGCCGGTGCAGTTGAAGATCACAGGGTAGATCTCGCTCGCCTCCGCCAGCGACGACACCAGCCGGATCTCGACCGTTCCGCCGGCGCGCGTGAAGCGATCCATCAAGTAGCGCAGATAGACCGGCATCTCGATCACGGGCGTCGTGAAGGCCAGCGCATCGACATAGCCGACGGGCAGCTCGGCAGCCGTGAGCCGACGCAGATCTGGCACCGCGCTGCTCCACCAGGGATCGGGCAGCAGCGTGCGCGAAACCTCGACATTTTCGCGCATGATCACACCGGTTGCGGGATTGCGCGCGAACGTCTCGAAGACGGCATAGGTAAATTTGCTCCAGCCCACGACCAGATGCTCGGGGTAGGCTTTGTAGGGATACCAGATCGCGGCGGCAACACTTGAAGTAGTATCGGGCGGCAGGGCGGCCGTCCAGATCGTGACACGCCAGCCGGCCTCTTGCAGGCAGATAGCGGTAGATAGGCCGCTCACGCCACAGCCGATCACGAGTGCTTCCATACTCTACGCTCCATGCTCTCAGAGCTTCATCGATTATAGGGTCCCAAGCGGGATGTGGTTCTTCTCTCAGCCTACCAGAATTCGCTCTTCAGGATAGCTGATCGGCGAGGGACGACGTGTGCGCGTCATGGCCACTACGATGGTCAGCGGACCCAGACGGCCCCAGATCATCAGCAGCGCCACCACCAGCCGACCGAAGCCGTCCAGATTACTGGTCAGGCCCAGACTAAAGCCGCAGGTCGCAAACGCCGAGACGGCTTCGAAGAGCGAAGCCTCCAGCGATCCGCCCTGAGTCACCATCAGCAGCCACGCGCCGGTCGTCACAATCGCCGTCGAGATCACCAGAATCGCAACCGCCTTGTGAACGGAATCACGCGAGATCGCGCGTCTGCCGATGCGGATCTCATCCGCGTTGCGCACATATGCGCTGGTAGCCAGCACCAGCACGCCGAATGTCCCGGTGTTGATCCCGCCTGCCGTCGAGGCCGGAGAGCCGCCGATAAACATCAGCGCCATCAGCGCCAGCACACTGGCTGGAGCCAGCGCGTCGATCGGATGGACGTTGAAGCCCGAGGTGCGGCTGGCGATCACATGAAACAGCGACAGCACCAACCGTCGCATCGGCGACTCAACCGAGAACGCCGCCTGGCTCTGGCTTTCGCTGATAAACACCAGCAGCGTACCCGCGACGGTGAGAATCGTCCAGATACTGAGCGTCAGCTTGGTGTGCAGCGTGAACCTGGGATGCGATCGCCAGTTTAGCACATCGGCGATAACCGGAATACCGATGCTGCCCAGCGCAATCAGCAGCGCGATGACCAGCAGCGTGTAGGTGTCGGCCGGAAAGGGATTGATCGCCGTCGCGCCACCGCCGCCAAACAGATCGAAGCTGGCGTTAGAAAAGGCCGAGACGCTGTGGAATAGCGCCAGAAAGAGCGCCCGTCCAGCGCCGAACTCACCGGCCCAGCGCAGCCAGAGCAGCAGCGCGCCCAGCCCTTCGATCGCCAGCACGCCCAGCAGCACCTGCCGGCTCAGACGTACAATCGCCCACAGGTCGACAACGCCCAGCGAATCCCGCAGCGCGACCCGCTCGGCGAAGGTAATGCGTCTCCCCAGCAGGCGGAACACCGTAACCGCCAGCACCACAAAGCCGATCGCGCCCAGCTCCATCAGCACCAGCAGCACAATCTGCCCAAAGAACGTTAGATCGCGGCTCGGCTGAATCACCGAAAGGCCGGTCGTGGTAAGGGCTGAGACCGCTGTAAAGCCGGCCTCGCTGATAGTGAGCCGCCGCGTTGCGCCCGACCACGGCAGCGCCAGGAGGGTGGTTCCGGCTGCGATCAGCGTCAACAGCCCAAGGATCAAACGGACCGCCGGACGCGGGATGTGCCGGCGCAGCACGACTGTCCTCATGCGCGCTGGTCTTGCCGGTGACAGCCAAAAGCCCGCAGCCGCTCCTCAGTGCCGACCGCGACCAGCAGATCGCCGACCTCAAAAGAATCGTCGGCGCCGGGCGCGGAGATCAACAGCGTGCCACGTCGAATCGCGATCACCAGCACGCCATGAGCGCGTCGAATATTGAGCTGGCCAATCGTCTGCCCGGCCCAGGTCTCAGGCACCAGGCGTTCGCCCGCCGACACGCCGGTTTGCTCCCGCAACACCTGGCTGATCTCAGGCGCTATCAGCCGCGCGGCCAGCCGTTCGCCGGCCTCTTGCTCGGGCAGCACAACCTCATCCACACCGATCTTGATCAAGATCTCAGCGTGACGTCTGGTCAGCGCTTTAGCGATAACCGAACGAACCTGGAGATGCTTGAGCGCGAGCGTAACCAGCAGGCTTTTTTCCAGATCGCCGATCGCCACGACCACGCCATCGAAATCGACGATACCGATCAGTCGCAGCGCGCTCTCGTCGGCTGCATCTGCCTGTACAACATCGGTCAGCTGCTCGGCCAGATCTTGGACCAGCTCTTGATCTTGGTCGATGCCGACCACAGTACAGCCAGCCTTAGCCAATGCCAGAGCTATACCAGTCCCAAACCGCCCCAGGCCGATCACCGCAAACTCACGCGCCATAGCTCCTCCACGCCAGAAACTGTGTCGAGCCGAACGATAGGTGGTGTTTGGCGTGCTGTCAAGCTATTCTAACCGGGAGTGGAGAATCGTGGATCAGCGCAGCTCCCAGCGCGTGACCGAGCCGCGTACTCCGGCATCACGAAGCTGGCGCGTGACAAAGGTACGGGCCTGGCGCACCCGGCGCTGCTGGACGGCGCTCGTGATGTCGGCTCCGGCGATAACGCGGCCGTCACGCTCGATCAGGCCCAGGCCGCGCCACCAGAGCCGCCGCTCCAGCGCGTCGATGTCGGTACCGGCGGGCAGCGCTACACCCAGCACAACCGGGCTGTGCGCCTGCGGATGATACACGCCGCGCGCTCCCGAGGTGCAGAGCCGCCCCACGCCGATCAGAAGATGCATCGTGTACTGGCTCCACTGCTTGAGCATTGCCCACCGCGACGGCGGCTGTTTGGCGCGCTTCCGCGCCGGTTGTCCAATCGCTCCCATAGCACCCTGCCTGCTGTCTCAAGTGTAGCAGACGGCAAGACGCTTGTCGAACATGTGTTTTAGGAAATCCTCCAATTTTCGCATGCGCTGCCACTGGTTGAATCAGATCTTCTACATAAATACACCAGCGCTCCCAAAGCCGGAAGCGCTGGCGCAAACGTGAGAAACTGATTGGTCCGACCCCTTAGCCCTCGACGGCCTTGAGCGAGGCGACAACCGGTGCGGCGGCGGTCTCAAGCTCTTTGTTGACGGCGTCGAAAGCGGCCTGCGGGTCTTGCTTGTTGACGATGATCTGCTCCAGGCCCTTGCCGATGATCAGGTCGCCGTTGGGCACGAAGACGCGCGCTGCGTCCTGCGGCTTGGTCTGCGGCAGCTGATCCACGGCCGTCTTGAAGGTCGGCCGCTCCTTGAAATACTCCTGCATCTCGGCGCCCTCGGCGGCGCTCTTGCGCACCGGCATGTAGCCCGTATTCTTGGACCAGAACGTCGTGTTCTCCGGGCTGGTCGCGAACGCGATCCACTGCATCGCCGCCTGCTGCTTCTCGGCAGGAGCGCCCTTCAAGATCGCCAGGCCCGCGCCGCCGGTGCAGCAGCCGAACTGCTCCTTCTTGGGCAGAAACGCGGTGCCCAGCTCAAACTTGGCATCGGTGAGAATGCCACCCATCGAGCCGGTCGAGAGCATCGCCGCCGCGCCGACGCCGTTGATGAAATCCTGGACCTCCTGCGTGGAGTAGATCGCCCAGCCGTCTTTGTTGACGGTATCGCCGTAGAACTGGCCGGCCGCCACCGTCTTGGGATCGCTCATGGTCATCTTGAAGTCGGGCGTAGAGTACCCGCCGCCGAACTGCCAGGCCACGCCCTGGAAGAGCCAGGCGATGTAGCCCGCCGCTCCGGGATGGATAAAGGCCGCCTGTTTGATCGTGCTGCCTTCTTTCTTGACCAGCTTAGGCGCCCACTCGGCGAACTCGTCCCAGGTCTCGGGGCCGCGATCCGGCAGCCCCGCCTCGGCCCACAGCGCCTTGTTGTAGTAGAAGAGCGGCGTGGAGCGCGCCATCGGCACCCAGTAGCTGACGCCTTTGCGCACGCCCTCGTTGAAGAGCACGTCCACGTAGTCGGCCTTGTCGACCTTGGCCGTCGCCAGCAGATCGTCGAGCGGCTGGAGCGCCTGGGCCAGGTAGAACTTGAACCACCACACATCCGAGAGCAGCGACACCTCGGGCGCCGTCTTGGACTGAAGCGCCGCTGTCAGCTTCTGCGCGGTCGCCTCGTAGTTGCCCTGGAACTGATAGTCCAGCGTCACATCCTGCTGCGAGCTGTTAAACTTATCGACCAGCGCCTTCTCGGTCTCGCCGTTCTTGTCGGTGAACGAGCCCCAGTAGGTGATTTTGACCTTCGAGCCCGGCTCCGTGACCAGCGGCACGGCCGTTGCGCCGCTGCCGGCGCTGCTCGTCGCCGCTCCCGATGCCTCCGGCGCTGTCGGTGCGTTGCTGCCACAGGCCGTCAGCGCCAACATCCCGGCGACGCCGAGACCACCCTTCAAGACTTGACGACGCGATACATTCTTGCCCACGATTGTCTCCTTTGACTCAAATCTGTTGATGATATCCATTAGCCTTTAACAGCACCCGCCGCGATACCTTCGACGATATGCCGCTGCGCCCACAAAAATACGATCAGCACCGGCAGCACGACAAAGATCGTCCCCGCCATCACGGTACCCCATTGGGTCGTGCCTTCTTGATCCAGCAGCCGGTAGATGCCGATCGGCAGCACGCGCATCTCCTGCGTGTTCGTCGCGACCAGCGGCCACAAAAAGTTGTTCCACTTGGCGACGATCGAGATCAGCGCGAACGTCACCAGCGCCGGCCGCGCCAGCGGAATCACCACGCTCCACAGCGTGCGCAGATGTCCCGCGCCGTCAACTCGGGCGGCGTCGAGCACCTCGCGCGGCTGGCTCAAAAACGCCTGACGCAGCAAAAACGTCCCGTAGGCCACGGCAGCGCCCGGCACCACAATGCCCTGATAGGTATCGACCCAGCCCAGCCGCGCGATCGTGAGGTAGTTGGTCAGGATCGTTACCTGATCGGGAACCATCAGCGCGGCCAGGAGGAGCAGAAAGACCCACTCTTTTTTGGGAAAGCGCAGAAACGCGAACGCGTAAGCCGAGGTGGTCGCCAGCAGGATCTCGGCACCGCTGCCCAGCGCCGTGGTGATGATCGTGTTGAGATAGTAGCGCCCAAACGGCGCGGAGTTCCAGGCGTCGCTAAAGTTGGCCAGCGTCGGCGCGAGTGGAACCCAGGTGACCGGCAGCTGGTAGATCTCGGAGTTTTGCTTGAACGCGGCGGTGAGCATCCAGTACAGCGGCAGGCCCATCACCAGCAGCGCGATCAGCATCAGGCCGTAGCTCAGCAGCGCGTAGCGCAGCGGCAGCCGGTTGGGCTGCGCCTCGGTCTGCGGCTGTCTCAGGATCGAAACTTCTTCTGCAATCGCCATCGAATTTCCTCTATCTACCGGAATTAGCCGTAGGTCACGCGGTTCTCGGTGTAGCGCATCTGAACCATCGTAAAGGCCAGCATCATGCCGAAGAGCAGCACGGCCGCCACGCCCGCGCGCCCAGCGTTGAAGCCGATAAAGCCCTGCTCGTAGAGATAGTAGATCAGCGTGTTGGTCGCATCCACCGGGCCGCCCTTGGTCATCGTCGCGATGATGTCGAACGACTGGAACGAGCTAAGCACGCCCGTCAGTACCAGAAAGAACATCACCGGCGACAGGCCCGGCAGCGTCACGTAGCGGAAGCGCTGCCAGGCACTCGCGCCGTCGACGCGCGCCGCCTCGTACAGCTCGCGCGGAATGCCTTGCAGCCCGGCCAGAAAGATCACCACTGAGTAGCCCAGGTTTTTCCAAACATACACGATGATCACGGCGGGCATGGCCCAGCGCGGATTGGTCAGCCACTCGGGCGAGTTCGCGCCGAACCAGCCCAGCATCGCGTCCATCAGGCCGTAGCGCGGATCAAAAATATAGATCCAGACGATACCGATCGCCGCGCCCGAGAGTACCGTCGGCGCGAAGAGCACCGCCCGCACGCCGTTGCGACCACGCAGCGGCTGATTCAGCAGCACGGCCGCGCCCAGGCCTAGCAGTGTTGTGAGCAGCACCGAAACGCCGGTAAAATAGAAGGTGTTGAGCAGCACCTGCCTGAAGCTGGAATCGGCGAACATCGCCTGGTAGTTGGCCGCACCGACCCAGATTTTAATCGGCGAGATCATGTCCCACTGCACGAAGCTCAGGTAGGCGTTATAGATCAGCGGCCAGAAAGTGAAGATCCCAAACAGCAGCAGATTCGGCCCTACCAGCAGCACGAACAGCAACCACTCGCGGTACTCTGCTGTCGAGGTCGGCCGGCGACGATTAACTACGGCTGTCGGGAGCGAACGGGATCGGTTGAGCACGGCATCTACTCCAACTATTAATCGATGCGCTGCGCGGGTGGGACGGGTTGGGGTCTTGCCACTGCCGGTCCAGCGGCGAAGTATGGCGCGGCGAGTTTAAGCTTAATAATATTTCTTGTCAAGATTGCATTAAGCGCCGCTCAAACCGGCCTTAATCTGCTACTCCCCGAATGGAAGGAAGCATGTCAGAATCCTATCGCTATGGCTTTTATCTACGGCCCGACCTCCTGATGAGCCACGCTCAGAGCGAGATGCATCGCGTGCTGCGCGCGCAGTACAACCTGGTTGCCGCCGGGCTCTTCATGCCCCACGCGACGCTCAAAGGCTTTTTCCGCAGCGACGCCGAGCCGGCCGCGATGATCGAGCGGCTGGATCAAAGCATGGCCGGCTGGCGCTCGTTCACCGCCTACAACAACGGCGTGCATCGCTTCGGGCCGCGCTCGATCGTGACGACGATTCGCGATCTTCCCGACGGCGTGATCAACCTCGCACTCTACGAGCTTCAAGAGCGCGCCTGGACCGCGCTGGAGCCGCTGGTGCATCCCGAGTGCGAGTTCACGGCCGGCGATCCGCGCGGCCTGACGGGGCCGAATCCGTTTCATCCACATCTCACGCTGGCGATGGCCGATCTCCGGCCCGAGCTGCAAGACGAGGTGCTGGAGTTCATCACGCAGGCCGGCAGTGTCGGCCCGGCGCAGTTCACCGTCGACACCTGCCATCTTTACCGCTTCCACGCCGACTGGTCGCGACCCTGGTGGCAGACGCTGACCTGGGAACTGCTGCACAGCTGGCGGGCGAGGTAGAACGGAGAACAAAGGAACCGGGTGCCCTCTGGGCGAACAAAAGAACAAGAGGCACCGAAATTCCCCTCGCCTATCGCCGTGAAGCCGGAAGCCCGGCTGAGTGTGGGGAAGGGGGAAAAGGGGGTGAGGGCCTGCCTTCAGCTCAACTCCTCAGGATCGACGACGATCGGCGCGCGGCTGAGCTTTGATAGATCCAGCGTGCCGATGAGGTCGTGCGGTGTCACGTCTTCAGGCTCGGGAATTAGTCCGGCCCAAAACGCCAGCCGCCCGATGATCTCAGCCGGACGCTTGCCCGCCGTCCGCAGCGCCGCTACTGCCAGCGACGCCTGCCGCTTCGACAGCCGGTTGCCGTCGGGATCGATCAGCAGCGGCACGTGGCCAAAGGCGGGCGGCGTGTAGCCCAGCACGCGATGCAGCCAGATCTGCCGCGCCGTGCTGTCGAGCAGGTCCGCGCCGCGAATCACATGCGAGATCGCCATGTCGCCGTCGTCCACCACGACCGCAAGCTGGTACGCATGCACGCCATCGGCGCGGCGAATAACGAAGTCGCCGGCTGCCTGTGCGAGATTTTCGCTGATCGCGCCCAGGCACAGATCCTCGAACCGGATCGGCGTGATGTCGTCGGGCATGCGGATGCGCAGACACGACCTGCGGCCGGCCGCTGCTCGCGCCTGGCGCTCCGTGGCGCTCAACATCCAGCAGTTGTTGGGGCAGTGCTCCCGCTGCTCGGCGCCGTGCGGAGCCGAGGCTGCCGCGCGAACTTCGGCGCGCGTGCAGAAGCAGGCATAGATCAGATCTTGAGCAGCCAGCCGCTCCAGGGCTTCGGCGTAGCGCTCGCGCCGGCGATCCTGCTCATAGGGCGCGTGCGGCCCGCCGATGTCGGGGCCTTCGTCCCAATCCAGGCCCAGCCAGCGCAGATCGTCGAGCAGCTGCGCCGTCCAGTGCGGCCGTGAGCGATCGGGATCGAGGTCTTCGATGCGCAGCACATACGCGCCGCCCTGCTGGCGAACCTGAAGCCAGGCCAGCAGCGCCGTCCAAACATTCCCCAGATGCATCGCGCCGGTTGGGCTGGGCGCAAACCGACCACGAGTCGGGTGGAGATCCTTAAGCATGAGCATATTGTACAAAAGATCGGCGCGTCTCCGCTGGAGCGCATGATATTGAGACCGTATCGGGATTAACACCAGTAACAGCGGCTTTCATAACTACAACCGCCCACATCTGCGCTGAAACATCCGCCGTTCTGCTCCACACGCCGGTCCTCCCAGGGTGGAACCCGAATTGCTATAGCGTTTTCATAAAAATCGATGCTTGACACGTGTGGACAATAGGTGTACAAGATGTGTATAAGCTATGCAGAGATTGTATACATACATACAGCGCTTCGCAGCAGTTGTGGGCCGTGCTTCCCGGTTGGGGAACACGGCTCTTTTTTTGGCTCGCAGCTCGCTCGACATCCCACATCCGGTAGCCGTCCTGTCTGTGTCACCGCTTCAGCCCGGCCCCGTCCGCCGACCACCCGTTCCACCCCGCTATCACAGACCCCGTTAGCGACAAGGAGCAACTACTATGTCTGATCGCCGCAGCCAGCGTATTCGAGAACAGCTTCGCCAGCATCCCAACCCGCGCAGCCGAGGCCCCGAATCTCTCTCGTTCAGCGAACAGATGCGCCGTGTGTATGTGCCCAGCCAGGCGCAGCCGGTCTCGCCTGCGGATCATCACGCGCAGCTTGCCCGGCAGCTCGGCTCACGCCGCTCGGGTCGCCGATAGCAGCCGATCATCGCGCCGGCTCCTCGCACCACAAGGATCCAGCAGTTGCCAACATCGGGTATACTGCCTGTGAATCGTTGAGTGCTAGGAGTTTTCAATGTCAAGTTCGGCACAGACATTGCCGCATTGGGATATGAGCGTCATCTATCCCAGCCTTACTTCACCGGAATTTGCGGAAGGATTTCAGGCCCTCGTTCAAAGCATTACCGATCTAGAGCAGATCTTCGATACCCATAACATCGCAGAGCGCGAGGCTGCGCCGCTGGACGATGCGACTGTGCAGGCGTTCGAAACCGTGATCGAGCGCTACAATGCGGTGCTGTACGATCATCGTACGGTCTCCGCGTATATTTCCAGCTTCACGACGACCAACTCCCGCGACAACGAGGCCCAGAACAAGCTCAGTCAGCTGCAACAGCAGACGGTTCGGCTGACGCTGCTCGACACGCGCTTTACCGCCTGGATCGGCAGCCTGAACGTCGAGGCGCTGATCGAGCGCTCGCAGGTGGCGCGCGATCACACGTTTATGCTGCGCCAGTCCAAGATTCAGGCCGAGCACCTGATGTCGCCGGCCGAGGAAGCGCTGGCAGCCGAGCTGAGCGTCAGCGCCAGTACCGCCTGGGCCAAGCTGCACAGCAATCTGACCTCACAGCTGATTGTGCCCTTTGAGCGCGACGGCAAGGCCGAGGATCTGCCCATGAGCATGATCCGCAACCTGGCGTTCGAGGCCGATCGCGATGTGCGGCGCAGAGCTTACGACGCCGAGATCGCCAGCTGGGAGCAGGCCGCGCTGCCGCTAGCCGCCGCGCTCAACAGCATCAAAGGCGAGGTCAACACGCTTTCTAAGCGGCGCGGCTGGGAGTCACCGCTCGCCGCCGCGTGCTTCGACAACAACATCGATCGCCAGACGCTCGACGCGATGATGCAGGCCGCGCGCGAGTCCTTCCCGGATTTTCGGCGCTATCTGCACGCCAAGGCCCGCGCGATCGGCGTCGAGAAGCTGACCTGGTACGATCTCTTCGCACCGGTCGGCACCAGCAGCAAGGTCTGGAACTTCGATGTCGCGACCGACTTTATCGTGGAGCAATTCGGCAGCTTCTCCAGCAAAATGAGCGAGTTCGCGCAGCGCGCGTTCCGTGAAAACTGGGTCGACGCCGAGCCGCGGCCCGGCAAGCGCGACGGCGCGTACTGCATGGCGGTGCGTAAGGACGAGTCACGCGTCTTCTCCAACTTCAAGCCCGCGTTCGGCGGCATGAGCACGCTGGCTCACGAGCTGGGCCACGCGTACCACAATCTCAATCTGGCCGAGCGCACGATGCTACAGCGCGCCACGCCGATGGTTCTGGCTGAGACCGCCAGCATCTTCTGCGAGACGATCGTTCGTAACGCCGCGATGCAGCAATCCGACACTCAGGAGCAGATCTCGATTCTTGAGGCTACGCTCGAAAGCGCCTGCCAGGTCGTCGTCGACATCAGCAGCCGCTTCATCTTTGAGCAGAGCGTCTTCGAGGCGCGCGAGCAGAGCGAGCTGTCGGTTGACGACTTCTGCCGGCTGATGCTCGACGCTCAGCGCGAAACCTACGGCGAAGGACTGGACCAGCAGGTCTTGCATCCGTATATGTGGGCGGTCAAAGGCCACTACTACAGCGGCGGCCGATCGTTCTATAACTTCCCCTACATGTTCGGGCTGCTCTTCGGCCTCGGGCTCTACGCGCGCTACCAGGAGGACGCCGAAAGCTTTAAGCGCGGCTACGACGAGCTGCTCTCGTCCACTGGCCTGGCCGACGCCGCCACTCTGGCCGCGCGCTTCGACATCGATATTCGCACGCCTGACTTCTGGCGCTCCAGCCTCGATATTATTCGCGCGGACATCCAGCGCTTCGAGGAGCTGATCCAGCCGGGCCTGGAGTGGGGCGGCAGGCAGGAAGCAGAGCCCGATGAGCGCTAGATCCAGAGCGCGGCTCAGCCCGGAGCCTCAGATCGCGGTAACGATGACCCAGGGGCCGCATCCTGCGATCGAGCAGAACCTGCGCAACGTGTTCGCCGCAGCCGTCGCGATCGTGCCATCCAATGAGCCGTCGCTGATCGTGTCGGAGGCAAACCGTCAGCTTGAGCGCGGCTGCTCAGCAGCGCTGGAGGCCGAGCGCGGCCCGTGGAGCCGGTATCGCGTCTCGGTTCGCGTGCAGGGCATGCCCGTGACGATCGCGACAGTCGAGGTGACGGTGGCGGGGGAAGAACCAAGAACCTAGAACCCGAGACGACCAAAAGAACAAAGGCAAAGTACCAAAAATCCCCTCTCCTGTGGCAACGGGAGAGGGGATGCTGCGTCAGCAGCAGGGGTGAGGGCCTGACGAACGAACACAGTGGCTTTGGTGTAACTTTTTGTTCGCTTGTTCGCTTGTTCTTTTGTTTGCCCGCAGGGCAAGGGGTGAGGGCCTGATCCCTTTTGCTTTACAGCAGCGGCCACAGCGGTGACAGGATCGTCTCGCTAATCTTGGCGATCAATGGCCGCTGGGACCATTCTTCCAGCGTCAGCTCGCGGGTATTGGTCGAGTCGTTGGCGAAGATCTCCTCCATCTGCTTGGACAGGCCCTCATCGAAGAACTCCACATTGATCTCGTAGTTCCCCGCCAGGCTCAGCCGATCCAGATTCGCGGTGCCGATCGTGGACCACACGCCGTCGATCGTCGCGGTTTTGGCATGCACCATCGCGTCCTGGTAGAGCAGCAGCTTAATGCCGCTCGACAGGCAGCGTGTGTAGAAGCCGCGCGCCAGCCAGTCCGCGACGATATGATTGGATGTTTCCGGCATCAGAATGCGCACATCCACGCCACGCTCGGCGGCGACCATCAGCCCGCGCAAGATTGCCGAGTCGGGAATAAAGTAGGCGTGCGTCAGATAAATATGATGCTGCGCGCGATCGATCGCCTCCAGATACATCGCCCGGATCGGAAACATCAGCATCGACGGCACGTTGCGATGCACGCGCACCCGCGATTCCCACACCGCCGTGCCGGCATCCGACAGCGGCGGCAGATGCGGATTGCAGTGCAGATTCCAGAAGTCGATAAAGGCATTCTCCAGATCCCAGACGCTCGGCCCGCTCAGCCGCACGTGCGTGTCGCGCCACTCGGTGGCATACGCCGAGCCGATATTGTATCCGCCGATAAACCCGACTCGGCCATCGACCGTCAGGATCTTGCGATGGTCGCGGCCATACTGGCGCGGATCGAAGAAGCGCCACGGCGAGGGAAAGATCCGAAACTGAAGCACATGCATCGTCGCGGGAAAGCGCTTGAAGCTGCGCGGCACTACCAGATTCGCAAAGCCGTCGTAGATCGCGTAGACCTCGACACCGCGTTTGGCTGCCAGCTCTAGCTCCTGCTTGAAGCGCTTGCCGACGCGATCGCCCTTCCAGATGAAGGTTTCGATCAAGATCCGCTTTTCGGCGTGGCGGATCGCGTGCAGCATCACCTCGTAGAGATCTTCGCCATAGGTGTAGATCTGCGCCTCGGTCGCGCCGATGCGGCTGGGCTTAGGCCGTGTGCGCGGAAAGCCGCCCTGCGATTGGTAGCGCTTGCGCCACGAGTCGATCGCGATCAGCGTGGCGATCACCAGGCCTTGCAGAGAAAAAATACTGAGTAGCAGTCGTCTGAGATACAGAAAAACGAGAGCACGCATGTTATGTTTGTCCATGATGATGGTTGTTTACGTGGATTCTACGCTCATTGTATACGAAGTGTTGCCTGGATCCAAATACCAGCCCCGAAATGCTGCCGTCTTAGCCACTCACGGCACCGCATATGCAGAATATTCGCGATGCTGAAATCGTCTCTATACAACCAAACCATTTTGTGTTATAACAACACAATCTAAGCTGAGCGGCAACTGGTGAGAGTCGCAGAGCTCTGCCAGAGCCATAGGATATGCATATGCCTCACCAACAAATAACGCGGGGAATCTTATTCACCGATCAGTATCAGCTCACGATGGCGCAGGTTTACTACCGGCTCGGCATTCACGAGCAGCCCGCGCTCTTCGAGCACTTCTTTCGCTCGTATCCCGACTACCGGCGGCACCAGGCGGGCTACTGTATCAGCGCGGGCCTTGAGCCGCTGGTGCACTGGATGCAGGAATCGGCCTTCGGCGACGACGAGATCGAGATCTTGCGCTCGCAGCGCAGCCGCAACGGAGAGCCGCTCTTCGCCGACGATTTTCTGCACTGGCTGCGGCACAACGGCTCGTTCGAGGGCCTGACGCTCTACGCGCTGCCCGAGGGACGCGTGGCGCATCCACACGTGCCGCTGACGATCGTTGAGGGGCCGCTGGCGATGGCGCAGATCCTTGAGACCGCGCTGCTGAACCATATCAACTATCAGACGTTGATCGCGACCAAGGCAGCGCGTATTCGCGAGAGCGCAGGCAGCGGTACGGTGATGGAGTTTGGTCTGCGCCGCGCCCAGGATATTGGCGCGAATGCCGGCACGCGGGCAGCGTTGATCGGCGGCGCAGACTTTAGCTCGAACCTCGGCATGTCGGCGGCGATGGGGCTACCCGCCAAAGGAACGCACGCGCACAGCATGGTTCAGGCGGCGATGGTGCTTGGCCTCGGCGAGCTGGGCGCGTTCCGTGCCTACGCCGAAACCTATCCCGACGATGCGATGCTGCTGGTCGATACGATCGATACGCTGGGCAGCGGCATTCCTAACGCGATCAAAGTCTTCGAGGAGCTGCGGCGCAAAGGCCACGAGCCGGTCGGCATTCGGCTGGACTCGGGCGACCTGGCGTATCTGAGCATTCAGGCCGCAAAGATGCTCAATCAGGCAGGCTTTCCCAACACCTCGATCGTGCTCTCCAACGATCTGGACGAGCTGGTGATCTGGCAGATTCTGACGCAGATTCGCGCAGAGGCGCCGCTTGAAGGGCTGGAGCCTGAGGCGCTGATCAAACGACTCGTCTTTGGCGTCGGCACGCAGCTGATCACATCCACGGGCTATCCGGCTCTGGGCGGCGTGTACAAGCTCGTCGCGCTACGCCAGCAGGACAACTGGCGCCCGGCGATCAAGATCTCGGACTCGCCCGACAAGATCGCGAATCCCGGCCACAAGCGCTGCTGGCGGCTCTACGACCAGCGCAATCGTGCCACGGCGGATCTGCTGGCTCTGGAAGAAGAAGATATTCCCAACCAGGACAGGATCGTGCTGCGCCATCCCTCGGATGTGACCAAGAACCGCGTCGTGCAGCGCGGCGAGGTGCAGCTTGAGCAGATCCACCGCGAGATCGTGCGCGATGGTCGCGTCGTCTACGACTGGCCGACGCTTGAGGAGATGCGCCAGCTTCGCCGCGACGACGTGGCCCGCCTCGATCCCGGCGTGCGCCGCCTGATCCACCCGCACATCTACCATGTGTCGCTGACGGAAGCACTGTGGGATCTGAAGTATGAACTGATCGCGACGGCGAGGCGGTAAGCGGCGAAAAGGAACAAAGGAACAAACATAACAAAAGAACAAAGGGGAGAGTCGATGGATTCTCGCCCTTTGTTCTTGATCAGGTCCTCACCACGGCCCTACGAGCAAACAAAGGAACAAACAAAACAAAGGAACAAAGAGCGGAATCAATACCCTCACTCTTTGTTCTTTGTTGTTTGATCAGGCCCTCACCCCCTGCCCCCCTTCCCCAAACCTCGGCAAGCTTTTGCCTCGGTTGCCATAGGAGAGGGGGAATAGTGGTACTGCTTTGTTCCTTTGTGCTTTGTTCTCGGTTCTTGGTTCTTCTTTGTTCCCTTGTTCCTTGGTTCTTTTGTTCCTTCTAAATATCCGGCGGCGGCTCGGGCTCGCCCAAAATATCGCCGTGCCAGCGCTCCAGCCAATCCATCGCCTCACGCAGCCGGCCATACGGCAGATTGCGATAGGAGCTGATGCCGAACTGGCGATGCAGGCCGCTGAACACGCCGCTGTACTCGTTGCGCCGGGAGCGAGCTGCCAGGCTATGCGCCACACGACGCACTGCGCGAGCCAGATCGAAGGCCGGCGTGTTGCGCTGCGAGCGCTCCTCGTCGCCGCCGCTCATGCGATTACCATCCGAGCGATCGGCCTGAAGATTGCGCTCGATCAACATCTGCTGCCGCGCCAGCGCCGCCTGCGCCATCGCGCTCTGATACGCCTGCTCGGCCGGAGTCATCTCGTTGCGATCGGCCAGCAGCGCGTCTTCGGGACCAAAGCCCTGCGGCTTGAACGCGTGCCACACAACCGACGCGCACTCCTGCTGGTACTGGATCAGCTTCGTGCGCACCGTGCTCTGCACCAGCATCGCGTCGATCGTGCAGAGCCAGAGCGGAATCAGATCGACGCGCATGCCGAGACCTTCGCTGCCCAGCGAGCGCAGCCCGTTGACCAGGATGCTGTGCGTTTCGAGCGCCCGCGTTTGCTGGGCGAGATCCAGGCCGAGCGTCTCGCATACGCGGCTGAGCGGAACGTACACCTCGTTGGCATCTAGCTCTTGCAGCGCGATGATGTCTTCTTCGTAGAACACGAAGCGCGGACTATGACCGTCAGATCGGGAGCGATTCATATTGCGGTCCCTTCTCAGTAGGATTGCGGCTTATATTATCAAAGTAAGTGCCAGAGCTTGGCCGCAATCCTGAGAATTTATACTCAGATTCCTGACATTATGAAGGCACAAAAAAGCGTCAGGCACGCCGTAGCGTGCCTCACACAAACCTATCGATAGCCCTGGCTCAGCGCTGACGCGGCAGCGGCTCAAGCCACATCACCTGCTCTTGCACGCGCTCCTGAAGCTGGCCGTCCTGCCAGGTCTCGCTGATGCGCCAGCCCAGACCGATAACCCGCGCCGTCGTCGGCATCGTCCTGGCTAAGGGATAGCTTTTCGGCTGCTCAGTCGAGCGGCTGCTCTGCTGCTGGCGACGTTGCAGCCAGGCCAGCCCAACCTCCGCCACGATCGTCGCCGCGCCCAGCGCTACCACTTTGCCTGCCTGCCGCCACTGATCCGGCACCTGCCAGGATCGTGGAGCCAGCGCCGCGCCGGGACGCCGCGCCAGGGGCTGATCGAAGGCCGCGCCGCACTGCCCGCAGTAGGCGTGCTCACTAGGGTTGGCGGCGTCGCAACGCGGACAGATGCGCTCTACCATCGCTCGTGCCTTTCACTTTCGGCGGAAAAACCCTCGCTTCTGCTGAGGCTGAACCACCAGGCCCTCGCGTAGCGCCGCCACATCCTCGCCGCTCGATAGTGAGCCGACAGGAACGGCCGGCTCCTCCGCGTGAGCGGCGATCGGCTCCAGTACCGGTAATTTTACATCTGTTTGCGCGCCATTGGTAGTCGCGGGAGCCGCGCTCTGAGTTTGAGCAGCCGGCGCAAACGAGTTGACCGGCGGCAGCGCGTCGAGCGACTGGAACCAGCGCAGCAGCGTTTCGCGGCGCTGCGTCAGGTCTTCGGGCAGCGCCAGCGGCCGTGGCCGCGCATCGATGATCACGCCAAGTGCGCTACCGCTGATCGCCGCCTCGTCGGAGAGCACCTCGGTGCCGGGCTTGTTCGGGCCGATCGCGATACCGGCGACGGGCTGAATCCGCAGCGTGGCTCGCTTGCCGCGTGCCAGCGGCAGCCGCACGATCTCGCCCGCGTTGACCGTGCGCGTAATCGGCTGGCCTTTCACCGGCCTCAGCTCGACATCGGCGATCTTCTTGCCCGGCGTCAGCTCGCCACGCGGCACGATCACTGTGGCCAGCGGCAGATTGTTGAGCGCGTCGAACTCCAGCATACAGGCCGCCGCGTCGGTGTCGATGTGAGCCAGCGCGCCGCTTGCCGCCAGCAGGCTGAGCTGATCGAGATACAGATCGATCGCCAGGGCGCTATCGCGGCTCGTGGGCTGAAGCGCGTCCAGCAGCGCCAATGCCGCCAGCCCTGGACGCGGCGCATCCGCCAGCGCGCCACCGGCAAAGACCAGATCGTACTGCGCCTGTGGCCGCTCGTCGCGCAGAGCAAGATAAGCAATATTGATCGACTCGCGCAGAATCGCGTAGTCCAGCAGCAGATCGTCGAGATCGGTGGGCAGCTGGCGAGGACGCAGCACGCGGTTCAGCAGCCGGTTGTTGAGCGTCTGCTCATCCAGATCGAACGGTAGCCAGCGCGTGATCGCCGCCGCGCCGCGCGCCTTGAGCACGTCGAGCGCGCCCAGTCGCAGACCGAGCCGTCCAAAGATCGCCTCGGAGTAGTGGCCCTCGCTCATCAGCAGACAGGCGGTGCTCAGCGAGTCGATCGAGATCGACAGCACGTTACGGCCAAAGCGCTGCGACAGGAAGCGCACCATCAGCCCTTGATCCTCGACCACACTACCCAGCCGCGTGCAGCGCAGCATCCTCAGCCGATCGGCTCCAGGCAGCGCCGCGACCTTGTGCTCGCGATAGTAGCGTCGCAGCAGCGAGCGCGTCGGCTCGATGCGCGGATACTGTGGTTGGGGCAGCACGTTGTCGGAAACTTCCACAGGTGCCGCCGCGCCGATCTCCTGGCGCACGCCCTCGGCGGCATCGCTGTTGCCGGCAAAAACCACCAGCGGCTGCTTGCCGGTATGCGTCGCCAGCAGCCCGACGATGTGGGCCAGCCGCTTGCTGGGCGAGGCCGCGCCGCCCTCGTTACCGCCGGCGATCACCACAATATCGGGTTTGGCGCGCTCCAGCGTCAGCACATGATCGCCGAGCTGCTTGGCCGCCTCGTCCAGCGCGATCGTTTCCAGCAGCGTGGTGTATGTGCTGCGAGCCGCGTGGGTGGCGCTTTGCACCGAGCCGTGGCCTGCGATTCCGGCCACGACGACCGAGAGCACGCCGGCCGCGCTGGTGGTAGCAACAACGCCGTCGACGCCGTTACCAGCCTCGTCCTGCGGATAGCGCAAGTCGTCGCCCTGCACCAGCTCACGGCTGGTGGTAGTTTCAATCTGCCGGAGCGCGGCAAGGATCGCCCGCGTCGGATCGTTGTCGGGCGGGCCAAACGTGCTGGGGCTGGCGGCGCGAGCGACCAAGCGATAGCTTTGATCGACCACATCGACCAGCGTGACGCGCGTGAGATCCAGACCGATTTCGACGACGAGGAGCGCACCGTGCTCTGGAGTATTCATCTCTTGTTCCACGTTTCGCTCCTTAGAACAAGCTGGCAAGCTGCGTGAGCCAGTCAGCGATAGCTTGCAATTGAGTCACCAGCGCGGTGATATAGGTCGTCACCGCAGATGCGAGAAATACACCAAAGGCTACCAGGATCAGCCCGCGACCGAGCGTGCGGATCAGCGTGCCCGGCCGGGACGGAACTTCGCCCCGCTGCGTGTATGTGAACGAAAGCAGCGTCACCGCCACCGCCACAATCAACGTGATCGTTCCGGCCAGCGTCGCGGGATCGGCTGTTTGAAAGCGACGCGCCGCGATCGTGTCGAGCAGCTGCGGCACCAGCGTGCCCTGCACCGCGCCCACCAGCGCGATCGTCGCGCCGATGCCGAACAAGATCGCCAGCGGAATATTCGCCAGATACGACAGCCGCTGCCGTCCAAAACGTGTCGCCAGCAGCGCCAGCAGCACGCCGCCGACCGAGAGCACGCTCAACGTCGTGAGCGAGGCCGTGCCCGCGATCGCCTGAGTCACGGGCGGGATCAGCGTTTGATTGACCAACACTGCGGCGCTATAGCCCAGCGCCACACCGACCAGCAAATATTGAGCGAAGCGATAGAAGGGATTGTCGGCAATCGCGCGGCTCAGCACCATCAGGCTCAGCAGCGTCGCGATACCGCCGCCTACTATTGCCTCCATTCCTCCACCTCCGCCTCGCGGCGAGTGCGGTAGCCCTGAAGCGCCGCGATCGGCCCGCCGACCACGAGCAGGAGCGCGAAGAGCGCGCCACCGACAGCGGCGGCATCGGTCTGACGACCCAGGCGCTCGTCTTGCACGCCACGGGCGCGGCTATACGCCTCGGCGGAGGCTGTTCCGGCCAGGATCTGTGTGCCAGCGACGGCTGCATACGGCTGGACCTGCGGCGCGATCTCGGCGGTCGTCAGCAGCAGCACCGGCAGATCGGGCTGCTGGCTGCGGACCTGCTCGAACCAGCCGCGCACATCCTCAACCTCATCGGCGATCACGACCAGCAGCCCGACGTTGGCCCATGAGCAAGCATTGGCCGTCGCAGCGCCGCACATGCTCTGCATCACCACGTCGTTGGCGCGCAGATCGTTGCCGCTGGCGTCCTGAGCAAAGAGCGCGCCGAAGGACTCATTGGCCGCAACCTGACGCAGCGCGATCGAGCCGCCGGCTTTGAAGCCAAGATTAACGTAGCCCAGGCCATACTGGTCGTGGAAGTTGTCGGAGATCTGGCTGATCTGGCCCGCTCGCTCGGCCGCCAGAAGCGCTCCCTGCGGATCGGTGCTGACAAAAACCAGCGGCACATCGCGGCGCGTGGCAAGATGCGCGATCACCGTTTCTTCAAGCGGACGCAGATCGCCCAGCCGCTGAGCATCCCACTCATAGGCCAGCACAACCGGCCGTTGCGTCGCCAGGCCGTCGATCGTACGCGCGGCGCTCTCGGCAGCGGGAACCGGCAGGGCTCCCGCGCCGAAGTTCAGGCCAAGCCGATCGTTGAGCAGAATAAACAGGATCGCGCCGACCAGCAGCAGGAGGATCAGGCCCAGCAGCAGCGGCAGCCACGAGCGCCGTCGCTTGACGGGCGCGGGCATCGGCTCGGGCGCCGGCTCGCTCAACATCTGCTCAAGCAGCCGCATCGACTCGACTCGCTCTGGAGTGCGCATGACACGCGGCTGGGCCACAGTCGCCTGCTGTACCGGCACCGCCTCGTCGGCCTCGGGCGCGATCTTCTGGAGCCAGTCGGGCGCTGCCTCTTTGACCGGCGCGGCCGGCTGCTGCACATCGCCCTCTTCGCGCAGCCAGGCTGGCAGATCCAGACCGCCCAGGAATTCAGACTGCGCGGCCGGCTGCTTGACGGGCGGCGTAGGCTGTGACGGCTCGTCCAGCCAGGAGGGCAGTCCGGATGCAGCGTCGGCAGGCTTGGCCGGTGCTTCGGCCTCCATTCCCGACAGCCACGGCGGTAGATCGGAGTCGCTCGCAGGTTCGGCTGGCGCTGGCTGGGCTGGTGCCGCATCCGAGAGCCAGGACGGGAATGCGTCCGTATCGGCACTTGTCGGCTGGCCCGGAGCAGGCTCCTGCGCTGCAATCCGTCCGGCATCCACAGCGGTCATCGGCTCGTCGGTCGCAGCCAGCCACGGCGGCAGATCGTCGGTCTGCTGGGCAGACGGTGTGATCGTCGGCTCGTCAGTTGCCGCCAGCCACGGCGGCAATTCGTCACTCGACGGCTGTTGCGCGATCGGCGTGATCGTCGGCTCGTCGGTTGCCGCCAGCCACGGTGGTAGATCATCGGCCGGCGGTGGCGTGTCACCTGTGCTCGGTGCGCTGGCTGGCTCGTCGGTTGCCGCCAGCCATGGTGGTAGATCATCGGCTTGTGGCTGCGTGTAGCTCGGCGTGGTCGCGCTGGCCTCGTCGGTCGCGGCGCTGAGCCACGAGGGTAGCTCATCCGATGGCTGATTGAGCGGCTGCGTGCCGCTCACCGGCTCGTCCGCCGACAACCACGACGGCAGCTCATCCGACGATGGTGTAAAGCTGGACGCTGCATTGGAAGGCTCGTCGCCGCCTGATAACCAGGCCGGCAGCTCGTCGGCGGGTGGTGTGTAGCTGGAAGTTGACGCGCTGCCTGCCGGCTCGTCGCTCGAAAGCCAGGCGGGCCGATCCTCAACCGG
>DASWTW010000246.1:0-16710 GCA_036401895.1 Herpetosiphonaceae bacterium
GGAGGAAATGAATCCTCCGCGCGTGCTTTTAATCCAGGCTGAAGGCTGAGCAGCCGCTGTGATACAATTTTAAGAAGCCGTTAGATTGTTAGCGCCTGAAGGAGAGGAGCAGATGATGCAGCGACACCGGCGGATCTGGTACCGATCTTCGTTCCGCATCTGCGCCTTGCTCTGCTGCCTGCTCCTGGTCGCCTGTACGAATGCCGGCGAGCAGCAGGCGCAAATCTCCCCGACAGCCGCGCCATCGCCAGCAACCGCTGCATCTTCGCCGGCGCCGTCAGCCGCAACACCGACCGCCGAGCAATCATCGCCGCCGGCTCAAACCGCTGAGCCCACGAGCACCGCTCCGGCGTCGGCCGAGCCTGCCGCCTTAGCCACAGCGCCGACCGCTGCTTCCGCCCCCACTATCGCTCAGCCGACGATTCAAGAATATCCGGTGCCCGCAGGCTCCCGGCCGCATGATGTTGCGCCCGCACCCGACGGCACAGTCTGGTACACGGCTCAGGGCTCGGGCAAGCTTGGGCGGCTCAACCCTGCTACCGGAGAAGTTGTCGAGATCCCGCTGGGCGCAGGCTCAGCGCCGCATGGCGTGATCATGGGGCCGGACGGCGCGCCGTGGATCACGGATGGCGGCCTGAACGCGATCGTGCGCGTTGACCCGCAGACCAGCGAGGTGCGCCAGTTTCCGCTGCCGGCCCAAAGCGCGCAGGCGAATCTCAACACGGCCAGCTTCGATCGGCAGGGCCGGCTGTGGTTTACCGGACAATCGGGCTGGTACGGACGGCTCGATCCTGCCAGTGGCGAGCTTGAAACCTTTGCAGCGCCGCGCGGTCGCGGTCCGTACGGCATCACCACCACGCCCGACGGCACGATCTACTATGCCTCGCTGGCGGGCAGCCATATTGTGCGGGTTGACCCGGAGACAGCCCAGGCGACCGAGCTTGAGCCGCCGACCGCCGGCCAGGGCGCCCGCCGCGTCTGGAGCGATTCGCAGGGCCGAGTGTGGGTCAGCGAGTGGAATGCGGGACAGGTTGCCGTCTACGATCCGGCGACCGAAAGCTGGCGCGAGTGGCGGCTGCCCGGCGACAGCCCGCGCGCCTACGCGGTTTACGTCGACGATCAAGATCAGGTCTGGCTGAGCGACTTCACCGCCAACGCGCTGGTGCGCTTCGATCCAGGCCAGGAGGATTTTGAAGTGTTTGCGCTGCCCACAGACCAGGCTTTTGTGCGCCAGATCCTGGGACGGCCGGGCGAAGTCTGGGGCGCGGAGTCCGGCGTCGATAAGCTGGTGGTTATTCGCACGCGCTAGGCAGCGACGACCACCAGCCCGGCTAGCGTGCCGGCTGCGGCCACTGAACGATGCGCAGCAGCGGCAGCGAGGCCAGCGTAAAGAACGCGATCGCCAGGGCGGTGCCACCCAGCGCCGCCGTGAAACCCCAGTGCTCGATCGCCAGGCCGGCCAGGTAGGTGCCCAGACCGCCGCCCAGAAATAGCGAAAAGGCGAACAGTGACACCGCCGTACCGCGCAGCGCGGGCACTAGCTCAGTCGCTCGTGTTTGCAGCGTGCTATGCGCGATCACGAAGCCCGATCCGCTCAGCAGCATCGCCAGCGGGAAAAAGACAAAGGTTGGACGCAGCATCACCAGGACGTACGAGATTGTCAGCATACTGCCGCCTACCAGCAGCATGCCGCGCTCCTCGATGCGCACCACCAGCCGGCCCACGATCCGCGCCGTGAGCATACTGGCGACGCCGCTCAGCATCAGCAGCAGACCGATCGTCGCGTAGCTGAGCTGGTCACGCTCAAAAAGCAGCGCGCCCAGGAAGCCCACAGTGCCGGTCGCCGTCAGGCCCTCGATAAACACCAGGCTGTAGAGCGCCAGCGCCCGTGCCCCGGCGTGCTCAAAGATCGCGCGATACGGGCCGAGAATGCCTGGCCGGCGCGGCACATTGGCGCGGGCCCGCTTCACAGGCGCGCGCAGCAGGATCGCCGCGACAAGCAGCGCGATCACGCCGTAGCCCAGAAAGAGCGCGCGCCAGCTAGCGATCGTCGCAATAATGCCGCCCAGCGCCGCCGACAACACTCCTCCCAGCGAGGCAATGCTGACGACGCGTCCTAGCGCCGCCTGGCGCTCCGCGTAGGGCACCGCATCGCCCACGTAGGCCAGCGCGATTGGGATCACGCCCGCTGCGGCCGCTCCTGTACACAGGCGCAGAATCGTCAGTGTCAGGAGATTGGGCGCAAAGCCGCTGACAAAGGTTCCCAGCGCAAACAGTCCCAGCGCCGCACCCATCACCCGCTGGCGGCTGAAGCGATCGGCCAGCGGCCCGTACACGATCTGGAACACGCCATACGGGATCGTGTAGGCCGTGATCAGGACGCCCGTCCGCGCGACCGGCGTAACAAACTCGCCGGCCACCGCCGGCAGCAGCGGCGAGATAACCCGTGCTTCAGCGCTGACCATAAAGACTGCCGCCATGATCATCATCAGTGTGGCCGCTGACGCTCCCGGCCCGGTTGCGGCGGGCGGCAGCTCTTCGTCCGCAGCCTCCTCGCTAGTTGTAGACAAGCGCGCTTCCTGCACGGCGTACTCCTTCTCGATCAAGCGAACCAAGAGAAGCATACCACTGAGGCCGGCTGGTGTCCCTGGACCTTGGCTCTAGCTGGTCTAAGCACTTGCGGCATCTTTCGTTCTGTTTTATCTATCCAATCAGCACGCCCCCTGGCTTTGTGCTTATAGCCCGTGACCTCGACCTGTTCCAGTAGAAGCCTGGGCATGGTTACATTTCCCCATTCGAGCCGTTGAGGAAGCTTGAGGCATTTCGACAGAAGATGTGCCGTATACTGTAGAGGTCGACGGCTGGTACGCATCAGCGTCTCGTATACCGGATGCGTTTGATCGATGCGCGTGGTTGCTCGGAGCCTTACGCTTGTGCGCCTAAGCACGAAGAAAGCATAATCACTATGAGTACTGACTGGTTGCACCAATATATACTGCTCGTCCTGCGGTTGAACAAACTCATCGCAGCTCACACCCATGATCCTTCCTTGCTTGATTATTATGGACCAGCTGAGCATCAAGCATACGTGGATCAGGAACCGCTGACGCCAGCTACACGACTCGTGCAAGCTGCCCGAATGCTTCAGGATACCCTCCGCGAGCAGGGCTTTGCGACTGAGCGCGCAACCTACCTGGGCAAACTTGTTCACGCGTTGGAAACGGTGAGTCGCCGGGTCGCAGGCGAGCACATTGCGCTTCGTGAACAAGCTCGCTCCTGCTTTGATCTGCATGTTGATTATGTGCCGGAAACGTTCTTTGACCAGGCCTATGCCCTGTACGATGACGCGTTGCCGGGACACGGCGACATTGCTCAGCGCTTACACCAGTGGCAGGCTCACTATACTGTACCGTCCGCGCGAGCACAGCTGCTCCCTACGTTGATCCAGCGCGCGCTGAGTGAAGCACGTCGCCGCACGCATCGGGTTATCGCCTTGCCCGGCAATGACCACGTGACCATCGAGCCAATCCGCGATCAGCCAGTTCGGGCGATGGCGCATTACCTCGGCAGCTATCGTTCGCGACTGCTCATCAATCCAGAATATCCCTTTAATATCGCCGATCTCCTTTATGTTGTCTGTCATGAGACATATCCTGGGCATGTAGCAGAGCTCATCCTCAAAGAGGAGCATCTGATCCGGCAACGAGAGTACCGTGAACAGCAGGTGAGTTTTCTGCTCACACCGCCATTCGTCATCAGTGAAGGAATAGCGCTCTGGGCACAGGAGCTGATATTCCCAAAGGAGGAAGCCGCAATCTGGTTAGCCGAACACATTTATCCTGAGGTCGGCATCGTGCCTGATGGCACACCACTCAACCAGGTGCATCAAGCTACAGATCTGTTATGGGGCGTACGCTGTAACGCTGCGCTGATGCTCGACGAGGGACAGCCCTCAGATACGATCGTGCAGTATTTGAGGCAGTATGCCCTGTTGGATCAGGTGGAGGCACAGCGGGCGCTTCAAGCCCTCCAGCGCCCGTTCTGTGAAGCGTACATCTTTACATACTGGTATGGGCACCAGCTGCTCAAACCCTGGCTGACGGGCTCACAACGAAATACCAGGCTCAAGCATCTCTTGATAGAGCAAGTCTTGCCGTCAGACCTGACTCAGGAAGATAGCTCTGCCATACGAGACCACGGAAGCTCGTCACGCGGTATCGACGATCATGCATGAGGAGCTGAATATTCAAAGGCTTTCCCGTTCACGGCTAGCATAATCGATGTATGATGAGGCCTGCACCTTGGCTCTAGCTGGTCTAAGCACTTGCAGCATCTTCGGTTCTCAAGTACCTTAGCTCCGAGTTTCTTCTTGCAGAAGTGGGAGACGATCATGACCAGATTGAGCTTCGGTATCAAGACTGCGCCTCAGCACACCACGTATCCCGCCATGCTGGCGGTCTGGCAGGCGGCAGACGCTACGCCGGTGTTTGAGCACGCCTGGCTCTTCGATCACTTCAACCCGATCGCCGGCGACCTCGACGGGCCGTGCTACGAGGGCTGGACCACGCTTGCCGCGCTCGCCGCGCAGACACAGCGCATCCGCCTGGGCCTGATGGTTACCGGCAACACCTACCGCCACCCGGCCGTCCTGGCGCATATCGCGGCCACGCTGGATGTGATCTCCAACGGCCGGCTCGATCTTGGCCTGGGCGCAGGCTGGAACGAGTACGAGCACCGCAGCATGGGCATTCCACTCTACCCGCCAGGCGAGCGCATCGAGCGCTTCGGCGAGGCTTGTGAGCTGATCAAGCGGCTGTTCACGCAGCCGATCGCCGATTTCGATGGGCAGTTCTACCAGCTGCAAGAGGCCCGCTGCGATCCCAAGCCGGTGCAGCAGCCCTATCCGCCCTTTGTGATTGGTGGCGGCGGCGAGCGGCGCACGCTGCGCGTCGTGGCTCAGTACGCCGATGTATGGAATTTCGCCGGCGGTCCCGTGGAAGATTTTACGCACAAGGTCGAGGTGCTCAAGCGCCACTGTGAGGCGGTCGGCCGCGACCCGAGCACGATCCAGCTTTCGGTGCAGACGATGGTCAACTACGACAATTTTGGCGAGACAATCCAGACGCTCCAGGGCTTTGTCGATGCCGGCGCGACTCATCTGATCCTCAACCTGCGCTACCCGTACCCCGAAAACATTATCGAACGATTGGCGACAGAATTAGTTCCTCATGTAACAGTTCAAAATCTGCAATAACCCCCGTAAATACTCCCGCAATAGCCCCCGCAAATACCCCAAAATACATTTGCGGGGGTTGGTGTACTCTTCGGCAGCCGAGCACATCACCATCTTTGGCGAGTTGGCGGGGGCGGTGAGCAGCGCGGCGCTGCTGACCATGCCCGCGGCACAGGGCCTGTATCAGCAGGCGATCCTCCACAGCGGCGCCGCGCAGGTGCAGCTGCCGGAACAGGCCAGTGTTGTCGCGCGTGCGATCCTGGAGCAGCTCGGCGTCACGCCCGGCAATCTGGCGACGCTGCGTGACATTCCCGGCGAGATCATCCTCCAGACGGCGACTGCGGTGCAGAGCGCGATGGGCGGCAGCCTGACCTTTCTGCCGGTGCTCGACGGCGCGACGCTGCTGGCGCTCACATGCAGCACGCCTGGATCGCCTTCGCCCGGAGCGGCAATCCTGGCACTGCCACGCTGATCTTCACCAGCGCAAGCCGCGTAGAGCACGATCCACAGACTGCGAAGCGCTGCCTCTGGCTGGATGCCGCGCTGGACGTTGGCTAACGCTGCGAGCCGATGATCATGCGACAGGCCGCTACCGGAAGTAGACGGCCTGACTTTGCATGTCGGATGCGATCGAGGTAGACGTGTGCCTGGCAGATCCTCGCTATGCCCGCTCAGAGAACGGATGGACACACGCCTGGATTTCGTCACGGTGTCTGCGATTAAGGTGTTCCACCTGAGCAGTAGACGTTGATTCCCCTGGATACGACCGAACCTTTACTATCACGCACGTTAAAGGTAACAGGCACATAGGAACCGACTGTGCAGCCAATGGTAATTGTCGAGTAATTTGCGAAGTCGTTGCTTTTTCCAGTGGAGCCGTTCCATATGTAAACATAGCCGCCGCTGCCGCCGCTCACGTACCCTTCGCAGTAGAGTGCTGTACGCAGAGGTTGACAAATCAACGAGGTAATCGTGAGTCGCGTTGGGGTCGGGGTTGGGCTCGGGGCCGGAGTTCACCAGGCTCGCCACGGCGGTGTTGAGCGCGGTGTCCTTGGCACCACCCAGCGACATATTGGCTACCGCCGGCTTCTGCGCGTTTCTCCGCACCCAGTCCACACCCGCGATGATGCCTGATGTCGCGCCGGAGCCTGCGCAGTTCAGTACGCGCACACCACGCAGTCGGACGCTCTTCGCCACGCCGTGTAAACCGTGTTCTCCGCGATGCCATAAGCCCGGCAACCAGTGACGATCGACGGGTCGCCCGTTGCTGCCTCACGCAGAAGCTGAACAAGCTGCTCCTCGGTGACGGTGCTGGTCTTCATCCGAATGATCCGCTCGTTGCGGCCATTCTAACCGATCACATAGTCATCATTAACCGGGAGCATGTCATTCCATCAATGCTCCTCACATTTAGCGCGCTGCCTTGCGCATCGCTACCTCCCCAATCTGTGATAGAGTCACACCAGGTCATATCCACGACTATGATGGGAGGAACTGTGACGAACGATATTCGGGTAACGCTGGAAATCGGACCGAAGGGGAAAAAGGTAGTGGCGGTGGCACCAGACTGGCCGGGTCTTGCGCGTGGGGCAGCAACCGGGGACGCTGCGGTCGCGCGCTTACTCGCCTACGTTCCCCGGTATGCCCATGTGGCAAAGCTGGTTGGGATGGAGGACGTGCTGGTAGACGTGACCGGCGCCGACGTGGTCGAGCAGTATCCGGGCACGGGCTCAACCGACTTCTGGGGGATCTCGTTCGCATTTTCGAGTATTGACCAGCAGGCGCTGTCAGACGACACATTGGAGCGTGAACTGACGTTGATGCGGGCGTGCTGGACGTTTTTTGACGCTGTGCGCGCACGCGTGTCGGCTGAGCTGCAGAAGGGTCCGCGCGGGGGCGGGCGCGATCGAGACCAGATTGTCCGTCATATCTTTGCCAACGAGCAGGACTGGGCGAAGGGGCTTGGCGTGCATACTCCCGAGGGTGCGCTGCTGACGGGCGAGGGGCTGAACGCGCATCGCGATGCCTATTGCCACGCAATCCGGGACTATCACGCACAGGGCAAATTGGCCGGCAAGTGGCCGCTGCGGTACCTGATACGGCACACCGCCTTTCACACGCTCGATCATGCCTGGGAAATGGAAGACAAGGATCTGACAGCCAAACGCGTGTGAGGCCGAGCGCTCTACGACGTGACCGATCCGGCGCAGCCCGTGATGACGCGATGGAGGGCGGCGGCTTCGTGATCGGCCCGGAGGCCGATCGCTTCTACATGCCCGGCTCCGCCACGCTACACACGCCAGCAGTGCAGCAGCATCAGCCGATCGGCCTCGCGGAGCGACACGAGGCCGAATTGACTTTTACTCTTTTTTAATGTATCGTGGCGTTTAGCTTCTCTTGTTTCTAAGGCTAGCCTTCCTACATCCACGCCCCCCTGAAAGGAACAACGATGTTGGCTCGACGCTTCATTCAGCAGATCACTCGCGTTCAAGTCATCGCCTCGCTGCTCATGCTTGCTCTCATCGCGCTGAGCAGCATCGCAACCAGACCGGCGGCGGCCAGGCCATTCTCGGTCGAAGCGTACGCCTGCACCGGCGGCAACGTCACAGTCCTGACCAGCAATGCCTATGTGTATGGCACGCTCTATTCGGTGGGTAGGCCAGAGGATTATCTGTACACGGCACCCGCAGGACGCGGCTTCCGCTGGTGCTCGGAAGCTACGACCTACGACGGGCGCGTATGGGTTTGGGGGCATTCCGCCGTCGATTCACGCGACGGCTGGATTCTCAAATGCCATCTCTACACCCACTGCTAGCGATTATTACCGCTGATAAGCACGCGTGCAAAGCCTGGATCGCTAACCAGATCCGGGCTTTGTGCCAGCTTGAGGATGTTGAATAGAGCGCAAAGGAGCAGATCGTTATGCGCACCACAGCCGCCCTGGCCCGTCTTAGCTGGATCATTCTGCTGGCGGGAGTCCTGCTGAGCCCTGCCGCGCCCTCGTTTGCCGCCAAAGGCATGTTCACCAATCCGCTGATGCCTGGCCAGGACCCGTCAGTCGTCTACCGCGACGGCTTCTACTATCTGGTCCAGAGCGACGGCGATATCTGGGTCACCAAATCGGCGACGCTGACCGGGCTGAGCGGCGGCACGCGCGTAAAGGTCTGGAGCCGCGCGGCCAGCGGCGGTCTCTGCTGCAACGTGTGGGCACCCGAGCTACTCTTTTTCAACAACCGCTGGTACATCTACTTCGCCGCCGACGACGGCAACAACGCCAACCACCGCATGTATGTGATCGAGAGCACCGGCACCAATCCGCAGGGCAGCTACAATCCGCCCAAGAAGCTCGCACCGCCAACAGATCGCTGGGCGATCGACGGCACGGTCTTGCAGAAAGACAACGGCGCGCTCTACTTCGTCTGGTCGGGCTGGGAAGGCACAACCAACGTCCAGCAAAATCTCTACATTGCGCCGATGAGCAGCCCGACCACGATCAGCGGCGAGCGCCGCCTGATCTCGCAGCCGACCAATGGCTGGGAGCGCATCGGCGGGGCACCCTACATCAATGAGGGGCCGGAGATCCTCAAGCGCAACGGCAAGATCTTTATCGTTTATTCGGCGAGCGGCAGCTGGACCGACGATTATTGCCTGGGCATGCTGACGGCCAGCAGCACGGCGGATGTGCTGCTCGGCGGCTCGTGGACCAAATCGCCCGGCTGCGTCTTTTGGAAGAACACCGGCGCGTACGGTCCCGGACACAACACCTTCACCACCTCGCCGGACGGCTCCGAGGACTGGCAGCTCTACCACGCCAACACGACAGCCGGGACCGGCTGGAATGGTCGCACGATTCGCGCCCAGCGCTTCACCTGGAACGCCGACGGCTCGCCCAACTTTGGACGTCCGACTCCGGCCGGCAGCGCGCTGGTTGGTCCCTCCGGCGAGCGCTACGAGGCCGAGAACGCCACAATCAATCGCGCTACGGCTCGCACGGCCTGCTGCGGCGCATCTAATGGTCGCGTCGTCGGCTATATCGATTTCGCCGATAGTTATGTCGACTTCTACAACGTCAACGTACCGACGGCCGGCAACTACGCCCTGACGGTGCGCTTTGCCAACGGCTCGGGCGCGACCAGCACACACAACGTTTCGGTCAATGGCGCTGCGATCGGCGCGATCAACTATCCCAACACTGGCTGGGACAACTGGACCTCAACCACGATCCGCGTCAACCTGAACGCCGGCAACAACACGCTTCGCTTCACCAAAGGCACAAACTACGCCGAGCTGGACTATATCGATCTGCCGCGCTACGAGGCCGAGCACGCCGCGATCAACCATGCCGTGATTCGCTCAGCCTGTTGCGGCGCGTCCAACGGCAGCGTCGTGGGCTACATCGACTACGCCGACAGCTTTGTACATTTCAACAATATCAACGTGCCGGCGGCCGGCGCCTACACCTTGACCGTACGCTTTGCCAACGGCTCGGGCGCCGCCAGCAGCCACAACATCTCGGTCAACGGCGGCGCGACGATCGCGGTCAACTATCCCAACACCGGCTGGGACAACTGGTCCACCGTCACGCTGAGCGTCAACCTGAGCGCCGGCAACAACACGATTCGCTTCACCAAAGGCGCGAACTACGCCGAGCTGGACAGCATCGAGGTTTCCAGGTAGGGAGATCGATCAAAAAGGCTCGATCGCTAGACGATCGAGCCTTGGCCTTATGAGCAGAAGCAGCCTTATGCGGCGCGGTGTATATAATCTTCGGAAAAGCGGGGAAAAACCAGCGGCACGCGCTCGACGCTGATCACATTGGCATTCGATCGCAGCAGCTGCTCGACCTCCTGCGCAAACTGCACCGGCACCTGTACTGTCCCGGCATTTTTCATCACCATGTCGGTCGAAAAGATGACTGGCCGGCAACCCACAGGCCAACGGCGTTTGGTATCCCAAAAATCTGATGTGACGACCAGGATAAACGTTACCATCGATCGCAACCAACACTCACTAAACATTTGATACGTGCCGCACGCGCTGGCACTGCGTCAACTTGTGACTACGATTCATTGTAGCACATTTGTGCGATGTTTTCAGGCTGACTTTTTCGCTAACTTTCCGCGTCCCATTTGGCCTACTTCCGATAGTCGCTGGTACTTCGGCTCATCCTTAACTATGTTGGATAGTATTGATTATCGGTATAGGCTGGCGCCTACACATCGGCTGAGCGACCAAAAATCACGAAATGCGGCGTCGCATCGTGGACGCCCGCGCCGTGCTGCATGGTGTAGCCGGTGGCGGCGAAGAGCTTGGTCTTGGGATAGCAGCGGCGGATCGTGAGGTAATCGCCCCACTGATCGCGGGCCGGAGCACGCGATCCCTCCACACACAGACAATCGCGACGATTGCCGGTCAGGATACCGACCGCGTGCGACGGAAAGCGCCTACCGCCGCCGATCATGTAGGAAACGCCGACCTCGCGCCGGGAATTGCTGGTGAGCCCCGCGTAGCACAGGGCGGCCTGTTCGTCCCACAGGTTGATATTGTCGACCAGGCCGAGCGTCTTCGAGTTGATCCGCGCGATCTGGATGTAGGGCTGAGGCCGACTGTTGGTGCCGCCGCGATTCGCGCCCCAGGCAAACCAGAGATCGTGGCCGGCCTTGGTGGCGCCGCTGATGCGTGGATCGGCGCGGCCCAGCCAGTTCACGCCGCCTGGTGTGCGCGACTGGAAGCTGCCCGCTGCCCAGCGCGCGACCGCAACATCGTTAAAGGTTGGCGCTGCCGCGCGCTCATCCCAGGAAAAGACGCGCAGGCTGCTGGTGGTGTTGTGCGAGGCCCAGAAGGCGCGCTTCCCGCAGTGCTGCGCGACGCGAAAGTTAAAGTTTTCTCGCGAGATCGTGTGCTGCGCGCTGATGTTGCCGCTGCGAATGCCGTTCAGCGGAATGCGCACCAGCACCGTCGCGGCCCAGCTCTGCCCAAGGAAGCCGTTGACCGTCAGATACAGCATATTCGTGCCGATGGCGAGATCGGGAAAGTCCAGAAACACATTGGCCAGGCCAAGCTGCTGCGGCGTAATATCGAAGACACGCCAGCGACCGCTGCGTACATCCGCAGTGCGAGCAAAGGCCAGCCGCTGAATATTCGCGCCGCTCTGGTCGGGCGAGTATTGGAGCAGCCAGACAAAGGTGTCGATCTTTTTGATATAGTGGACGACCTGATCGCAGCAGAAGCTCATGCCGAGCGGATTGGGAAAGGCCGTGAAGGGATCGACATAGCGAAACGTCGCGCCGCCGTCCAGCGAGGCCGCCGCGTACCAGTTGCCGGTATAAAACACCACGCTGCCGTTGATCGCCACGCTGGGATCGCCGACCTCGGAGGCGGCGTCGTTATCGGCGGCAGAGCTCAGCGGCACATTGCGCACCAGCCGGATCTCCTCGCCGACGCTGCGTAGACCAAGCGCGGCAGACGGCGCGGGCACCATCGCGATCGACGGCGACGGATCGGGATCGACCACGTCGGGGCCTTCCGGGACGGGCGGAATGATCCGGCGCTGATGAATCTCGCGGCGCTCCAGCACCTCTTGCGCCTCACGAACATAGGGCACTAGCACTTCCTCATAATCAGGTGACTCAAGCGCGGCGACCGGAAGCGCGCCTTCCGGCTGCGGCTCGTTATAGGGTCGATTTTGATTCGTCATGGGGGAACCTGCCTTTCCTGGAAGCAAGAATATGACGAGTGATCTGTGCGCGGGTTGCAACGTTGCAGCATGGGCACCTCGGGAGGATGTGCTTTATTGAGGGCCAGTCGTGGAAGTCGGCGATCCTTCATCCGGCAACGATCGATCCGGCTCAGTCGTCGCTTCGGGAGTCGGCGGAATCGAGCGCCGAGGATGGATCTGTTTGTCCGGTGGCGCGCTCGGCGGGACGGTTTGCCAGGGAACAATCACCTCCTCAGCGGGCGGGAGCGAAAACCCGGCGCTGGGCAGCGTTCGCTCGGCGTCAGGCGCTGCGTCGGCGGTGCGCTTCTTTCTTCTCACCAGACCAAGCCTTTCTCCAAGCCGGCCGGCAGCAATCGCGGCGGCATTGGCTGCATACGAGATGGCAATAACGGAGCGGGAATGCAAGGAAGCGGTGAGGAGGCGCTCGTTACCCGTAGTATATGCTAATTGTCGGCCTTTGTTAATCCAGAGATCATGTTCAAGAATCAAAAAAGAGGCTCCTCGACGAGAAGCCTCTTTGGCGATGTTGCGAAACCGGCGCTTATTGGGTGAAAAGTGGGACGTAGACCGGATTCGGCAGCAGGCGGCCGATCTTGCTGCTGGTATTCTCCACAAACCACATCGACACGCCGTTGCCCTTGATAATACCGGTGATCGCGCTGTCGGGCGTGGGAATATCGTACTCGAAGATCTGGCCGGAGGTGGTGATCTGGCCGATCTTCTCGACCTCGGCGAACCAGAGCGTGTTGCCCATGCCGGCGGTGATATTGTACGACTGGCTGTCGGCGGTCGGGATCGGGTACTCGGTGATCGCACCTGCTGTTGTGATCCGCCCGATCTTGTTGCCGCCGTTCTCGGTAAACCACAGCGCGCCGTCCGGCCCGCTGGTGATGCCCAGCGGCTGGCTGTTGGCGGTCGGAATGTTGAACTCGGTGATCGCACCTGCCGTCGTGATCCGCCCGATCTTGCCGGCGCCATACTCGGTAAACCACAGCGCGCCATCGGAGCCAACCGTAATGCCCAGCGGCTGGCTATTGGCGGTCGGAATGTTGAACTCGGTGAACGTGCCTGCCGTCGTGATCCGCCCGATCTTGTTGCTCACAAACTCGGTGAACCACAGCGCACCGTCCGGCCCGGCCACAATTCCCGACGCGGCGCTGTCGGCGGTGGGAATGTTGAACTCGGTGATCGCACCTGCCGTCGTGATCCGCCCGATCTTGTTGAACTCGGTGAACCACAGCGCGCCGTCCGGCCCGGCCGCGATGCCGTAGGGCTCGCTGTCGGCGGTGGGAATATCGTACTCGGTGAACACGCCGTTGGTGGTGATGCGCCCGATCTTATTGGCGGCGAACTCGGTAAACCAGTAGGCGCCATCCGAGCCCAGCGCGATCTCCATCGGCTCGCTGCTGCTGGTCGGCACGTCGAACTCGGTCACGCTCTCGGTGAAGTTATCGACGGCGTTGATCGAAAGGCCCGTTCGCTGCGGATCGCGGGCGGGCAGCGGCCGGCGTGGGCGCTCCACGGCGGCTGCCGGGCGATCGGCAAACGAGCCGAGCGCGGACAGAATCAGAATCGTCAACACTCCCAGACGGAACGTTGTGCTTCGACCCAAACCTTGCATGATGAATTCCTTTTGCCTAAGACGTCGTGCGATCGACGCAAAACCAGGTGGCAGACGTAGCGCTCAGGATGCGGCATGGCGCAAACATCACATCGAAATCAGCGTGTGATTATGCGGGGATCAAGCCGCGATCATGGTAGCAGCAACTGCCGGCTTTGACATAGGCTAGGAGTCCTGCCTGCCAATCAGGTCTTTCAACGGGCGCATGCCATACCTGCCCAGCAGCTTAAGCGGACGGCTCAGCGCGTACAAAAAGGTGAGCGCGGCGGGCAGCGGCTGCGCTGTCCAATCTTCTTCGGTGGGGCTGATCAGCAGATACAGGCAGTATTGCCAGCGATCGCGCCAGCGCTCACGCGAGCGCAGATGGAAGCGCGCCCGCTCGCTAGCCGTCAGCGGCTGCGTGGGCTCACGGAACAGCCCGGCGGTGGTCGCGGCCAGCAGCCGGGGCAGCGCGGCATCCTCGGCGATTCGGCGCGTCATCAGCTCGGGCAAGGTTGCGCCCAGCAGCTCACGGGCGAGCAGCAGGCCCAGCAGCAGCATCCGCTCGCCGCCGGATCGGCGGGCCTCGTCGAGCAGCAGCGGCCAGTCGAGATCGGGACGGGCGCGGATCAACTCCGCCAGATCGCAGATCCAGGCCAGCCGCTCCCAGCAGTGGTTCGCGCCGTGGACGCACAGCATCAGCAGCAGATCCTCGGACGACAGATTCAGCACCTCGCGGCCACCCAGCGGCAGCCGCTCCAGCCGCGTCCACAGCCGCTCAGGATCGAGGTGGAAGGCGAAATAGCGCGGCCGAATGTCGTGGTGCAGCTCGACGATCGTGCTGCCGTCGCCCGAGATGAAGGGATACACATACTGCGAGCGCAGATACGACTCAGCCTGGCGATCGCTGAGCTGCACCAGCGGCTGGTAGCCCTGCGCGATCAGCAGATCTCTGGCGGGGAGCATGTCCTGCGTGTGCACCAAAATATCAAGATCGTCGAACTGCCGCAGCGCCAGGTTGCCGTAGGCGACCGTCGCCAGCAGCGGCCCTTTGAGCGGAATCGCGTCGATGCCGTGGGATTGGAAGAGCGCCAGCACGTTGAGCAGCGCGCCGGTCAAAAACAGGGACTGCCGCGCCGCGCTCATGGCCATGTCGCGCAATTGCTCCAGCACCGGCTGCGGCACACGATCGGGGAAGGCTTGCAGCTGGCGTGAGAGCAGCGGCAGCACCTTATGCTGCTCGGCTAGCGCGATCAGCTCCGGCCAGCGGATCGGGCTGTCGAGCACGGCGCGGATCGCGGCGCTCTGAGCCGGATCGGCTGTTGTGCGCGCGCATGCCAGCAGCAGCCGCGACTCGGGCCGCTGCGCCGCGCTCCTGGTATTCACCGCTCGCTTGACCAAACCGGATTCTCCCCTCAGCCGCACATGCTCATCCGAGCGCGGCATCGATGAATAGCTCATGTTTTTCCCTCGCGGCGATCTGGTCCTGCCACGACGCGGCGTAGCGACCGCCCAGCGCCAGTAGCTCGGCGTGACTGCCCGACTCGACAATCTGCCCGTCGTCCAGCACATGGATCACGTCGGCGCGCATAGCGATCGTGAAGCGATGCGTGATCAGCAGCGTCGTGCGATCCCGGGCCAGCTCCCGCAGCCGCTGGAACCAGTCGGCCTCAGACCACGAGTCCATGGCGCTGGTCGGCTCGTCGAGCAGGATCGCCGGCGCCTGACGCAGAAACGCCCGCGCCAGCGCCAGCCGCTGCCACTCGCCGCCGCTCAGCTCGGTGCCTTCGGCAAACCACTTGCCCAGCAGCGTAGCGTAGCGCTGCGGCAGCTTGCGGATCGTCTCGTCGGCTCCCGCGCTGCGCGCCGCCCGCTCGATCGCGTCCTCATCGGCCGGCTGCGAAACCTCGCCCAGCGCGATATTGTCGGCGGCGGTCGCGTGATACGGCACCGGCGACTGAAACAGCGCGGTCAGCATGCGGCGCAGATCGGCCAGCGCAAAGCGGCGAATATCGACTCCGTCGATCGTGATCTGGCCGGCCTCGGGATCGTAGAAGCGGCACAGCAGCTTGATCAGCGTGCTTTTGCCCGCGCCGTTCGCGCCCACCAGCGCCACGATCCGGCCGGCGGGAAGCGTCAGCGAAAAATCGTGCAGCGCCGCGCGCTGGCTGCCGGGATAGCGAAACGTGACGTTGTGAAAAGCGATGCCCTCGCGAATCACGGTGGGCGCGGGCTGCGGCGACGGCGGATCGACGATCGCCGATTCGAGATCCAGAAACGCGAACAAATGGTTGAGAAACAGGCTGTTGCTGTAGATCTGGCCGACATCACTCAGCAGCGAGCGCATCAAGTCCTGGCCACGGTTGAACGCCTGATACAGCAGCGCCAGGTCGCCCAGAGTCACCTGGCCGAGGATCGCCCGCCAGAGCATCCAGGCCAGCGCCGCCCCGCCGATCAGCACGCCCACGACGCCGGCGCCCATGCGCGCCAGGATCTGCCGCCTGAGCAGATCTAGCCGCTCGTCGCGCAGCCGCCGCCGCAGGGTTTGGTACGCCTGCCGAAAATGCCCGCCCAGGCCAAACAGCCGCACCTCGGCCGCGCCCTCGGCGTTGCTCAGAATCCACTCGTAGTACTCGGCCCAGCGCCGGCTGACGGTCGTGCGCTGCCACCAGCTGTGGTAGCGCCAGTCGAAGCGCAGGGCAACAAACAGCGCCGGAAGCGTGCTCGCCAGCAGCGCCAGCGGCAGCCAGATCGCGTAGGGCAGCAGAACCGCCGCCATCGCCACCAGCGTGATGCTGTTTTGCAGCAGGTTGCCCAGGCTTTCCAGCAGCGCCAGCGGCCGGGTGCCGGCCTCGTCTCGCGCGCGGTGCAGATGATCGTGGTAGTCGGGCGACTCGTAGAAGGCCAGATCGACGCTCGCGGATTTGGCCTGCACCAGCGCCGCGATCCGGTCACGCGTCAGCTCCGACTGCGCGGCGCGCACCCATTCCAGAACGCTCTGAAGCACTTCGCTCAGCAGCAGCCCGCCTACCAGCAGCCCGGCGGTGATCGCGATCGGTCCGAGCGACTGAGCGCCTGCGCCAACCGCCGCCACCACATCGTCGACCAGCCGCCGCGTCAGAAAGACCGTGAGCACCGGCAGCAGGCCCTGAACGATCA
>DASWTW010000247.1:0-15419 GCA_036401895.1 Herpetosiphonaceae bacterium
AGCCAGTGAGACTGATCTTAGTTCCAGGGGTTAGCCGGCTGATCGTTGATAGCGACCCAGAAGCGGGAGCCAACCGCGAGGGTGCCGTAGCCCCAGTAGCTCCATCCGCCGCTGTACTCAAGATTAGCACCGTACCAGCCGTCGTGGAACTCTGCCATGCGCCAGCTCGATCCGAAGTTCGCCGCACAGATCGCGTCTGCTGCCGCCCGGCTGGTCAGCTGCGTACCCGACACCGCCGGCGTCACCGCCAACGACCCGCGCGCCCAGCCGTTGTAGAAGTCCGGGGTAATGCCCGCCGGTACCGAGCTATATGTCACGTTCAGGCACAGCACCGGCAGCGATGCCGTAGCCGGCGTATCGCCGGAGTACGGGTTCGTCTGGCTGTCGGAGCCCACATGTACAACGCCGTCGGAGCGCTGCTGTAGCACGGTCCAGGTCATGCCTGCGTGGCTAGCGCCGGCAGCAGGGACGTAAAGCAAGCGATTCGGTGTACCCGCCGGGTTGCCCGTGATTACGTTAGCCGTCGCATTGTTGATAATCCAGCTGTTCACCGTCGCCGGGGCAGCTGTAGGATTACCGGCCAGATAGAGCGCCGCGACGCCTGCAACGTGCGGCGAGGCCATCGACGTACCGCTGATCGTGCTGGTACCACCGTTGTTCCAGGCCGACGTAATCTGATCCCCAGGTGCATACAGCTCAACGCAGGAACCATGATTCGAGTATGAGGCCTTGGCATCCGTGCGCGTCGAGGCCGCAACCGTCAGCACACTGGCAGCACGAGCCGGCGAGTAATTGCAGGCGTTGGCGTTGCTGTTGCCCGCCGCGACCGCGACTGTGATACCCCGATTGACCATATTGGTCGCCGCATTATCAACCGAGGTATTCGCGCCGCCGCCCAGCGACATGTTCGCCACCGCCGGCTTGACCGCATTGTTCGCGACATAGTCCATGCCCGCAATCACGCCTGCCCAGGTACCGGAGCCGCCGCAATCCAGTACGCGCACGCCACGCAGCTGAACGCCTTTCGCTACGCCCCAGGTCGCACCGCCGATCGTACCCGCGACATGCGTACCATGACCGTTACAATCCTGGCCGTTGCCGCCGAGCGCATCATACACATTCACCGCGCGACCGCCGAAGTCGCCATGAGCCGTGTAGATGCCGGTATCGATGACGTAGGCCGTCACATTCGACGCCGTGGTGTTATAGGTGTAGGTTCCCGAGAGCGGCAGATTGCGCTGATCGATGCGGTCCAGGCCCCAGGTTGCGCCGGTCTGGGTCGTGCTGATGGTAGCTTCCGCGTCCTGCTCAATGTAGGCGACATTGGGATTGTTCTGAAGTGCCTTGAGCTGGCCGGCATTCAACTGAGCGGCAAAGCCGTTCAGCGCGGCCTCATACACATATTTCGGACTGATGCCAGCTACACTGGCGACCGAGCGCGCCTGCGCGCCTTCTTTCAAAACCACGATGTACTGATCCGGGATCGCTTTGCCGTTAGCCGCAATAACCTGCGCTGGCGCGGCGGCGGCCGGACCGCTCACTAAGACGCTTGCCGACAGAACCAGACCGGATGCCAACAAACCTACGAACCGTTTCATACCTTTCTTAACCCCCTATAATCAAGACGTCCACGATCCAGCGATTTCTACCTGAGCGGCAGACCTGCTGAGCAGGTTGTGAGCACGCGACATCGACCCTGCTACACGGCGGTAGAGAGCAATTCGCAGCCGATTCTGAGGGGGATACAATCAGCGACGAAGAGAACTGTTCCCTTGGGTAGCAAAGGACAACGGTATATAGAATTCGCTATTGGACAAGGCCCAATCTAACATAGCTGAAAGTAAAAGTCAATTAAACAAATAGCTCATTAGTACCAGTCACAAGCTAGTACTTTCAACCATTTTTAAACTTCTAGCACGACGTTCAAATGCATCAAAGCTCAGGCGATTCTGAGGTACTGCTAAGCCCTCGTTTCGGCCCCAGAGCACGCTCCGGCGATTACTCACAACTCCAGCCTAATGCTGTGTGGCACGAATGGCGCGATCAGGATAGCCTACTTTTTACCACGCTAGGTGGTAAAGTACGATCGAAGAATCAGATAGAGTAAAATTATCGGTATTTTTTAATCATCAGCTCTCATTGCAGCAGATCCCGCGCTGTTGCGAGTACAGCATATTTGCACAATACAGGGATCTTTCATATGCGGCCTCAAAGCCTCAAAGCGCATCTCGCACTCGCGTTCGGCGGCATTACCCTTATTCTGACGCTCGTGCTGGGCCTGATCATCGGGCAGACTACCACACGCCAGGTCCAGCGTGATATTGGACACTCGCTGGCGGAGCTGGCCTTCCAGATGGGCGACAAGCTCGATCGCGGCATGTTCGAGCGCTACCGTGACATCCAGATCGTCTCGGCCTTGAACGTGATGCGCGATCCGACCTCCGACCCGGCCGAGCGCCGCGCGCTGCTTGAGCAGCTTCAGGATACTTATCCCGATTATGCATGGATCGGTTTCGCCGATACCAGGGGCAGCGTCCAGGCCAGCACTAAAGCGCTGCTGGAAGGCGTCGATGTTTCGCAGCGGCCGTGGTATCAGGGTGCGCTGAGCCGGCCGTTCGTGGGCGATGTACACGAGGCCATGCTGCTGGCCAAGCTGCTGCCCAACGAGACCGGCGAGCCGCTGCGCTTTGTCGACGTTTCGGTGCCGGTGATGTCGCAGCAGGGAGCGCCGCTCGGCGTGCTGGGCGCACATCTCAGCTGGACCTGGGCGCAGGAAGTCGAGCGCTCGGTGCTCAAAACTGTGGAAGATCGCGGCGCGATCGAGATGCTGGTGCTGAGTAAGGACGGCAATGTCCTGCTGGGACCGGCCGAGCTGCGCGGGCAAAGCTTGGAGCTGCGCAGCCTGGATCAGGCGAAGGAAGGCCGCAACGACTACCTGATCGAGCAGTGGCCTGACGGCAAAACCTACCTGACCGGCTTCAGCGCCAGCGGCGGCTACCGCTCGTATCCGGGCCTGGGCTGGATCACCGTGACTCGCCAGGCAGTCAATGCAGCGTTCACGCCGGTCAGAAGCTTGCAGCTACAGATCTTCATGGTCGGCTTCCTGATCAGCCTCCTGTTCATCGTGGTGGGCTGGCTGATGGCCGGGCGGATCGCGCAGCCACTGCTGGCGCTGAGCAGCGCGGCGCGGCGCATCCGACAGGGTGATATGAGCGCTCAGCTGCCGGTGGTGCCCAGCTACACCGAAGTCAACATCCTTTCGACCTCGCTGAGCGGCCTGGTTTCGAGTCTGCTCCAGCACGAGGCTGAGCTGAAATCACTCAACGAGTCGTTGGAGCAGCGCGTACACGATCGTACCGAGGCGCTAACCAAGACCAACGCCGAGCTCACCAAGGAGATCGCCGAACGCCAGCGTGTGGAGCATGAGCGCGAGGTGTTGATCAAACAGCTCAAGCAGCTGGCCGAGACCGATGCTCTGACCGGGCTGCTCAATCGCCGCGCGTTCTTCTCGCTGGCCGATCGCGAGATGAAGCGCACGCAGCGTCACGAGCTGCCGCTGGCGGTGGTGATCTTCGACGTCGATCGCTTCAAGCTGATCAACGACACCTACGGCCACGCAATCGGCGACCAGGTGCTGCAAAGCGTGGCTCAGGTCTGCCAGTCGCTGGCCCGCGACATCGATATTCTGGCGCGCTACGGCGGCGAGGAGTTTGTGCTGCTGGTGCAGGACGCCGACGCAGAGACCGCGCAGCATGTGGCCGAGCGGCTGCGCGCTGGGATTATGCAGACCGAGATTCCCACGGACAGCGGCCCGATCACGGTTACGGCCAGCTTTGGAGTTGCCGCCACGCGCACGCCGATCGGCGATCTGGCACCGCTGCTGCAACAGGCCGACACAGCGCTGTATGAGGCCAAGCGCACCGGCCGCAATCGCGTGATCGTCCATCAGCCTGAGGTCGCGCTGGCCCTCGACGCGACGCCGTTCGACGGTGTGGGCAGCGCCTAAATTCAAGTGAGACGATCGCCTGCGATTTGTAAGATCGAGCGCATCTTCAGCGCATACTCGGCGAGAATAGCGGTATAGTAGAGCGAAGCAAACCGCTTATCAAGGAGCACATGCGCAATGACCAAGGTGTATAACTTCAATGCCGGGCCGGCGATCTTGCCGCGTCCGGTTCTCGAACACGCTCAGCAGGAGCTACTCGACTACCAGGGCCACGGTATATCGGTCATGGAGATGAGCCACCGCTCCAAAGAGTTCGAGGCGATCAACGCCGAGGCTGAGGCCCGCTTCAAACGGCTGCTCAATCTCGACGAGAGCTACCGCGTGCTGTTTCTCCAGGGCGGCGCCAGTCTTCAGTTTGCGATGGTGCCGCTCAACTTTCTGCCGCCGGATGGCGTCGTGGATCTGCTCATGACCGGCAGCTGGTCCGAGAAGGCCAAAGAAGAGGCCGCGAAGATCGGCAAGGTCCACGAGGCTGCCAGCACCCGCGAGGAGAACTACTGCCGCATCCCGCGTCCCGAAGAAATCCGCCTCAGCGACAGCCCGGCCTATGTACACATCACCTCCAACGAGACGATCCACGGCGTGCAGTGGCAGTACTGGCCCGAGGTCGGTGAGCGCCCGCTGATCGCCGACATGAGCAGCGATATTCTGTCGCGACCGCTCGACGCCACCAGGTTCGATCTGATCTACGCGGGGGCGCAGAAAAACCTGGGACCGTCCGGCGTTACCGCCGTGCTGATTCGCCAAAGCTGGCTGGAGACTGCCGCCAAGACGCCGCCGACGATACTGCGCTACGCCACGCACGCCAAGAACAACTCGCTCTACAACACGCCGCCAACCTTCGGCATCTATCTGCTGAACCTGGTGCTGGGCTGGATCGAAGACAACGGCGGTCTTGAGGCGATGGGCCAGCGCAACGCGCTCAAGGCCGGCGCGATCTACGCCGCGATCGACGGCAGCGGCGGATTTTATCGTGGCCATGCCGCGCCCGACAGCCGCTCGCTGATGAATGTGACCTTCCGGCTTCCGAGCGAAGCGTTGGAAAAGCAGTTCATCGCGGAGGCCACGGCGGCCAATATGATCGGTCTGGGCGGCCATCGCTCGGTCGGCGGTATTCGCGCCTCGATCTACAACGCGATGGATCAGGAAGGCTGCGACGTGCTGGCCGGCTTTATGCAGGACTTCGCCCACCGCAACGGCTAGCCAGAACACCCATAGAGAGCGGGGCAACGAGGCCCTGTTCTTTTTCTTTTAATCAGAACACTATTCAGAGCGTGATGAATCACACCCCACGAAATGGATACAAAATATTCATTCAAAAGCACACAATCATGATTTTGGTAAAATCAATTATTAGGTACGTATTTTCATTGTTTCATCAGACCATAGGGGCGTGATTTATCGCGCCCATCAAAATACCGATATATTTGTACCATAAACAAAAAGGCCATATCAATATCACAATCCAGGACCGCTAGCAACGTATTGTGAAGCGCCGCACAGGCTAACTGAGCAGTTATGGTATGATTAAACCTGAGCATAGGATGAGACAATCGTCGATCGAGCAGGAACTAGCAGCGCCAGTGCCGCGATAAGGAGTACTCAGCAGGCACAATTCCTGCTATAGCAGAAGATGGCACATGGCACTGTCGCCACTTCAAGCTGCATCGACACCTGTAGAAACGTTCATGAGCACCGTTAGCGATCCGCCGGCTACCCCCGGGCGCGCGACGAGTACGCTCACTAGATGAGGATATATAGACATATTTATGGCAATCGACAGTAGCATCATGTCCCTATGGGATACGATTCAGGCCGATCTTGCCCGACTGCGCCAGGTTCCGACAGCAACCTATCGTATGCAGTTCAACCGCACGTTCACCTTCAAAGACGCGCAGGCGCAGATCCCATATCTCAAAGCACTTGGCATCAGCCATATTTACGCATCGCCCTACTTTCGCGCGCGTCCCGAAAGTATGCACGGCTACGATATTTGCGACCACAACTCGTTGAATCCCGCGATCGGCTCGGAGGAGGACTACCAGGAGTTTGTGCGCACGCTGCATGAGTACGGCATGGGCCAGATCCTGGATACCGTGCCCAATCACATGGGCATCGCCGAGACGACCAACGAGTACTGGATGGACGTGCTGGAAAACGGGCCGTCGTCGCAGTACGCCGCCTGGTTCGACATCGACTGGCAGCCGCTCAAGCAGGAGATGGCAAACCAGGTGCTGCTGCCGATCCTGGGCGCGCAGTATGGCCAGGTGCTGGAAAATCAAGAGCTGCGGCTGTCCTATCATGGCGGCGCGTTCTTCCTGAACTATTACGAAAACCAGCTCCCGCTGGCGCCGGGCACCTATAAGTATATTCTTGAGCTCATGTATGAAATCGTTCAGGAGCACGAGACCGCCGAAGAGTCGCTGCTGGAGCTGCAAAGCATTCTGACGGCGCTGAGCCATCTGCCGCCGCGCACCGAGACCGATCCCGAAAAGATCGCCGAGCGCCAGCGCGAGAAAGAGATCATCAAGCGCCGGCTCAATGCGCTCGGCGAGTCCGACGCCACCATTGCCGAGACGATCAACCAAGCGATCGAGGTCTACAATGGCGTGCCCGGCGATCCGCGCTCCTTCGATCGGCTGGACGAGCTGGTTCGCGCGCAGGCCTACCGCCTGGCCTACTGGCGCGTCGCTGCGGAAGAGATCAACTACCGGCGCTTCTTCGACATCAACGATCTGGCGGCGATCCGTATGGAGCAGCCCGAGGTCTTCAAGGCAACGCACAAGCTGATTCTGCGGCTGCTGGCCGAGGGCAGCGTCAACGGGCTGCGCATCGACCATCCCGACGGCCTGTGGGACCCGGCGCGCTACTTCCGCAACCTGCAATTGCATACGATCCTGACCCTGGCCCGCCAGCACTTCGACGGCGACGAAGACGCCTGGGCCGAGATCGAGCCGCTGCTGACCGAGCAGTATCACGCGGCCTATCGCAAAGATCCGCATAGCCTGGCTGCCCGGCCGCTGTATGTCGTCGTCGAAAAGATTCTGGGCCACAACGAGACCTTGCCGAATGCCTGGCCGGTCGATGGCACCAGCGGCTACGAATTTCTGAATCTGGTCAACGGCCTGTTTGTAGACAGCACCAACGCCAAAGCCTTCGACTCGATCTATGGCAAGTTTGCGCCGGATCAGGAGAACTTCACCGATCTGGTGATGGCCAAGAAACGCCAGGTCATGCTGATCGCGCTGGTCAGCGAGATCAACGTGCTGTCGCATCAGCTCAGCCGCATCGCCGAGCGCAACCGCTACATGCGCGACTTTACGCTCAACGCGCTGCGATTTGCTCTGCGCGAGGTGATCGCGTGCTTCCCGATCTATCGCACCTATATCGCCGATGGCGTGGTGACGCCGGGCGAGAAGCCGTACATCGAGACGGCGATCGCGTGTGCCAAAAAGCGCAGCCAGGTCACCGATCCATCGATCTTTGACTTTATTCGCGACGTGCTGCTGCTGCGCTATCCCGGCACCGCCGACGAGGAAGACCGCCGCATGCAGCAGGATTGGGTGCAGAAGTTCCAGCAGGTGACGGGGCCGGTCATGGCCAAAGGGCTGGAAGACACCACCTTCTATATCTATAACCGGCTGATCTCGCTCAACGAGGTCGGCGGCGAGCCGCAGCATTTCGGCACCAGCGTTGCGACGTTTCATCGCGCCAATCAGGAACGGCTTAATCGCTGGACGCATACGATGCTCACCACCTCGACCCACGATACCAAGCGCTCGGAGGATGTGCGCGCGCGGATCGATGTGCTGAGCGAGCAGCCTAAAGAGTGGAAGAGCGCGCTGGGCCGCTGGAGCCGCTTCAATCGCAAGCACAAGACCAAGGTCGGCGGCAGGTCTGCGCCCGATCGCAACGAGGAATATCTGCTCTACCAGACGCTGCTCGGCGCGTGGCCGCACCGGGTGCCCTCTGGGCATGGTACCCGGGAGATGAGCGAGCAGACTCACGCCGAGTTTATCGAGCGCATGCAGGCCTACATGCAGAAGGCGATGAAAGAGGCCAAGACCAATACCAGCTGGGTCAACCCGAATGAGGTGTGGGACGCGGCCGTGAGCAAATTTGTCGCGCGGATTCTGGAGAACACGCCTGGCAACGCGTTTCTGGCCGACTTCCGGGTTTTTGCCGCCAGGATCGCCCACTACGGCGCGTTCAACGCGCTGTCGCAGACGCTGCTCAAGCTGACCTCGCCGGGCGTTCCCGACATCTACCAGGGCAACGAGACCTGGGATCTGAGCCTGGTCGATCCCGACAATCGCCGCCCGGTCGATTATGCTCAGAGCGCGGCGATGCTGCGCTCATTGGACGAGCGGCTCGACGATCGCTCGACCGACATGGCCGCGTTTGCCCGTGAGCTGATCGCCAACAAAGCCGACGGCTGCATCAAGCTGTATCTGATCGAGCGCACGCTGCGGCTGCGAAGGGAAATTCCCGCGCTCTTCGCCGAGGGCAGCTACGTGCCGCTGGAAGCGTTGGGAGCGCACGCCGATCAGGTTGTCGCGTTCGCCCGGCGCCACGAGGACGCCGAGATCGTCGTCGTCGCGCCCCGGCTGGTGACGCGGCTGGCTAGCGAGGATGGCGCGCCGGTAGGCGATGTGTGGAGCGGCGATCTGCTGGTACTGCCCGGCGCTGAGCCCGGCGCGGTGTACACACAGCTGTTCACCAACCGACGAATCGAGATCGTCGAGCAGGACGGCGCGTGCGGGCTGCCGCTGGCGTCAGTCTTTGCCGATCTACCGATAGCACTACTTATCAAGGAATCTTCTCATGACCAAAATATGGCCCGGTAAACCCTATCCGCTGGGCGCAACCTGGGACGGCGAAGGCGTCAACTTCGCGATCTTCTCGGAGTATGCCGAGGCGGTCGAGCTATGCTTGTTTGACGCCGACGATCCCAGCAAGGAGACGATGCGCGTTAAGATGCCGGAGCAGACCGATTATGTCTGGCATTGCTATCTGCCAGGCATTCAGCCAGGCCAGCTCTACGGCTATCGCGTCCACGGCGCATATGCGCCCGAGTACGCCATGCGCTTCAATCCCAATAAGCTGCTGATCGATCCCTACGCCAAAGCCCTGAGCAGCACGATCGCCTGGAGCGACGCGATGTCGGGCTACCCGCTGGGCGGCAAGAAGCAAGACCTGGAGCCGGACACCTCCGACAGCGCGCCGGGTATGCCCAAAGCCGTGGTCATCGACTCGGCCTTCGACTGGGGCGACGACGCGCATCCGAACACGCCGCTGCATCAGTCGGTGATCTACGAGATGCACGTCAAAGGCATGACCTGCCAGCATCCCAGCGTGCCCGAGCCGCTGCGCGGAACATACGCCGGCCTGGCCAGCCCGGATGTGATCGACTATCTCAAAGAGCTGGGCGTGACGGCCGTCGAGCTGCTGCCGGTACATCAGTTCGTCAACGATCGCGTGCTGTACGATAAGGGCCTGACCAACTACTGGGGCTACAACACGATCGGCTACTTCGCGCCCGACGTGCGCTACTCAAGCTCGGGCTCGCACGGCCAGCAGGTGCGCGAGTTCAAGGCGATGGTTAAGACGTTCCACGCGCACGGCATCGAGGTGATTCTCGACGTGGTGTATAACCACACCGCCGAGGGCAACCACCTTGGCCCGACGCTCTCGTTTCGCGGCATCGACAACGCCTCGTACTACCGCCTGGTGCCGGACGCGCTGCGGTTTTACATGGACTACACCGGCTGCGGCAACACGCTGAACGCGCAGCATCCGCGCGTGCTCCAGCTGATCATGGACAGTCTGCGCTACTGGGTGCTGGAGATGCATGTCGACGGATTCCGCTTCGATCTGGCCTCGGCGCTGGCCCGCGAGCTGCACGAGGTCGATCGGCTGGGCTCGTTCTTCGACATTATTCACCAGGACCCGGTGCTCTCGCAGGTTAAGCTGATCGCGGAGCCGTGGGACGTGGGCGAGGGCGGCTATCAGGTCGGTAATTTCCCGGTGCTGTGGGCCGAGTGGAACGGCAAGTATCGCGATGCCGTGCGATCGTTCTGGCGCGGCGACAGCGTCGGCGTAGGCGAGCTAGCGTTCCGGCTGACGGGATCGAGCGATCTGTACCAGCACAACGGCCGGCGGCCCTATGCCAGCATCAACTTTATCACCGCTCACGACGGCTTCACGCTCAACGACCTGGTCAGCTACAACGAAAAGCACAACGAGTCCAACGGCGAAGACAATCGCGACGGCGAGAACCATAACATCAGCTGGAACTGCGGCGTCGAAGGCCCCACCGACGATCCCGAGATCATCGCGCTGCGCGAAAAGCAGAAGCGCAACTTCCTGGCGACGCTGCTGCTCTCGCAGGGCGTGCCGATGATCTGCGGCGGCGATGAGCGCGGACGCACGCAGCAGGGCAACAACAACGCCTACTGTCAGGACAACGAGATCTCCTGGCTCAACTGGGAAGTGAACGAGCGCGATCAAAAGCTGCTCGACTATACCCGGCATCTGATTCAGCTGCGCAAAAACCATCCCGTGCTGCACCGACGCAAGTTCTTTCAGGGCCGCGAGATCCACGGCGGCGATATACGCGACATCTGCTGGTACCAGCCCGACGGCAGCGACATGACCGACGAGCAGTGGGTCAACGGCGCGGTGCGCTCACTGGGCATGCTGCTCAACGGCATGGCTATGCAGGAGACCGACGAGCGCGGTGAAGAGATCAAAGACGACGTGCTGCTGCTGCTGATCAACGGCCACGACGAGGAGCAGTGCTTCAAGCTGCCCGGCGACTCGCACCAGCCGCGCTGGGAGGTGCTGCTCGACACGAACACGCCCGAGATCGAGGAGCGTAGCGCGGCGCCCGGCGAGATCTTTGAGCTGCACCCGCGCACGCTCGTGCTGCTACGCCAGCCGAAGGAGCAGCTGTAAAGTTCGAACGAACAAAGGAACAAAGAAACAAGGGAACAAAGAAAGTACCCTCCTCCCCCTCTCCTGTCACAACCGAGGCGGAAGCCCGCCGAGGTTCGGGGCAGGGTGTGGCGAGCGAAGTGAGCCGGGGGTGAGGGCCTGATCAAACATAAACAAAACATCGTCATCGAAACTCCCTTGTTCTCTTGTTCTCTAGAGTAGAGTTTGGAGCTAGAAATTGAACCATGATACGTGGAGCTTACCGATCGGGGCGCAGGTAACGCGGCAGGGCGTGCGCTTTCGCGTGTGGTCTCCCGATGCCGAGCAGGTAGCCGTGGCGCTCTACAAGAGCGGCAGCCTCAGCGCGACTCACGATTTGCATCCCGATCCCGAGGAGGCCGGCTACTGGACCGTCGAGGTGCCGGGCATCGGCGCGGGCGCACGCTACGCTTTCAGCATCGACGGCGGCGAGCCACGGCCCGATCCGGCCTCACGCTGGCAGCCCGACGGCGTACACGCAGCCTCGGCGGTCGTCGATCCGGCGAGCTTCCGATGGCAGGATCGCGACTGGCGCGGCGTTCCGCTTGAGGATCTGATCATCTACGAGATCCACGTCGGCACCGCGACACCGGAGGGCACGTTTGAGGCGCTGATCGAGAAGCTGCCCTACTTCCGCGAACTGGGCGTGACAGCGCTTGAGATCATGCCGATTCATGCCTTTCCCGGCTGCCGCAACTGGGGCTACGACGGCGTGAATCTGTACGCGCCCGCCGACTGCTACGGTGGCCCCCAAGGATTCAAGCGGCTGGTCGACGCCGCTCACGCCCACGGCCTGGCGATCATCCTGGATGTGGTCTACAATCACTTCGGGCCGGACGGCAACTATCTGCGCGTGTTCAGCCCGCGCTACTTCACGGATCGGCACTGCACGCCGTGGGGCGACGCGCTCAACCTGGATGGCGAGGGCAGCCAGGCGGTGCGCGGCTACCTGATCAACAACGCGCTCTACTGGGCTCACGAGTACCACGTCGACGGATTGCGCCTCGACGCGACTCACGAGCTGATCGACGATAGCCCACAGCATTTCTTGCAGCAGCTGACCGCCTCGGTCTGCGCGACGCTGCCGGTCGAGCGTCATTTTGTGCTGACCGCCGAAGACGAGCGCAACGATCCAAAGCTGGCACGCTCGATCACCAGAGCGGGCTATGGCCTGGATGCGATCTGGGCCGACGATTTCCATCACGAGGTACGCATCGCGCTGACCGGCGAGCAGCACGGCTACTATGCTAACTACACCGGCACGATCCCGGACCTGGTCAAGACGATCACGGACGGATGGTTCTACCAGGGCCAGCAGACGGTCAATCGTGAGCGCGTGCGGGGCGAATCGCCGCGTGAGCTTGAGCTGCCGCAGTTCGTGTGCTGTATCCAGAACCACGATCAGATCGGCAATCGTCCGACCGGCGACCGGCTGAATCATTCAGTCGATCCGGCGACCTATCGCGCGGTCTCGGCGCTGCTGCTGCTAGTGCCGCAAACGCCGCTGCTGTTCCAGGGCCAGGAGTGGGCCGCGTCGTCGCCGTTCCAGTTCTTCACCGATCACCACGAGGAGCTGGGCGTGCTGGTGACGGAAGGGCGGCGCAAAGAGTTCGCCTATTTCCTGACCGAGACCGGCATCGAGGTGCCCGATCCACAGTCCGCCGCCAGCTTCGAGCGCTCCAAGCTGCGCTGGGATGAGCCGGATCAGCCGGAGCACGCGCCGGTCCTGGCGCTGTATCGTGAGCTGCTGCGGCTGCGGCGAGCGCATCCCGCGCTGCTGCGTCGCGATCGGGATGCGCTCGCGGTCACACCGATCGGCGAGCGGGCGTTTGTCATGCGCCGCCAGGGAGCCGAGCCACAGCACACGCTGCTGGCGATTGTGAGCCTGGGCGACACGCTGAGCTACACGCCCGACGACGAGACCACGGCATGGCAGATGCTGTTGGATACCAACGACTCGCGCTTTGGCGGGGTAGCGCCCGCCGAGATCTCCAGCGCCGGAGCTGGTCGGCAGATGGTGCAGATGAACGCTCCTGGAGTGGTGTTGCTCCAGGCGACCTGAGCCCTTCGACACAGCCGCTGAAAGCCCGCGCAGCGTGTGCGGGCTTTCGTTTGAACAAAAGTACATAGGCAAACCATGAGCGAAACATTTCGAGCACCCGAGCTAGGCTGGGAAGAGCTGGACGCGCTGCTCAACGGACGCCACAGCGCGCCGTTCGCGGTCCTGGGGCCGCATCTGGTGGACGCCAGCGCGATGGTCGTGCGCACGCTTCAGCCGCGCACACTCCGCGTCACAGCGCTGGGAGCCGACGGACAGCCGTATCCGCTGGAGCGCGTCCACAACAGCGATCTGTTCGAGGGCATCCTGCCGATCTGCGCTGGTCCCAACTACCGGCTTCAGATCGTGGAGGCCGACACGACCTACGAGATCGACGATCCGTATCGCTTTCCGCTCCAGCTCAGCGATTTCGATCTGCATCTAATCGGCGAGGGCACGCACTACAACACTTATCTCAAGCTCGGCGCGCATCTCACGACGATCGACGGTGTGGCCGGCGTGGAGTTCGCGGTGTGGGCGCCCAACGCCCAGCGCGTGAGCGTGCTCGGCGATTGGAACTGGTGGGATGGACGCGTTCACCCGATGCAGCCGCGCGACAGCGGCATCTGGGAGCTGTTCATTCCGGGATTGACTGAAGGCACCGCCTACAAATACGAGCTCCGCACGCACAGCGGCCGGCTGCTGGAAAAAGCCGATCCCTACGGCTTCTGGGCCGAGTTCCGGCCAAAGACTGCCTCGGTGGTGTGGAGCGTCAACAAGCACGAGTGGCAGGACGACGAGTGGATGCGGCAGCGCGAGCAGCGCCAGAGTCTGGAAGCGCCGATCGCGATCTATGAGTGCCACCTGGGATCGTGGCAGCGCGTCGTCGAGGATGGCAACCGCTATCTGAGCTATCGTGAGCTGGCGGAGCGGCTGATTCCGTATGTCAAGCGGCTTGGCTACACACATATCGAGCTGCTGCCGATCAGCGAGCATCCTTTCGATGGCTCGTGGGGCTATCAGACGGTGGGCTACTATGCGCCGACCAGCCGTCACGGCACGCCCGACGATTTTCAGCTCTTTGTCGATCTGTGTCACCAGGCCGGCCTGGGCGTGATCCTGGATTGGGTTCCGGCGCATTTTCCCAAGGATGCGCACGGGCTGATCACATTCGACGGCACGCATCTCTACGAGCACGCCGATCCGCGCCAGGGCGAGCATCCCGACTGGGGCACGCTGATCTTCAACTATGGCCGCAACGAGGTGCGCAATTTCCTGCTGAGCAACGCGCTCTTCTGGCTCGACAAGTATCACATCGACGGCTTTCGCGTGGATGCGGTCTCGTCGATGCTCTACCTGGACTACGGCCGCCAGCCCGGCGAGTGGGTCGCCAACCAGTACGGCGGTCGCGAGAATCTTGAGGCGATCGAGTTTTTGAAGCAGTTCAATCTGCTGGTACACAGCACGCATCCCGGCGTGGTAACGATCGCCGAGGAGTCCACCGCCTGGCCGATGGTCTCGCGGCCGGTCTATAACGGCGGTCTGGGCTTTAGCCTCAAGTGGAACATGGGCTGGATGCACGACATGCTCGACTTCATGAAGACCGATCCGCTCTACCGTAGCCATCACTACAACCAGCTGACCTTCTCGCTGATGTACGCATTCTCGGAGAACTTCGTGCTGTCGCTGTCCCACGACGAGGTTGTGCATCTCAAGCGCTCGCTGCTCACCAAGATGCCTGGCGACGACTGGCAGCGCTTCGCCAATGTGCGGGCGCTCTTCGGCTACATGCTCGCGCATCCCGGCAAAAAGCTGCTGTTTATGGGCATGGAGTTTGGGCAGTGGGGCGAGTGGAACCACGATACCAGCCTGGACTGGCATCTGCTGGAGTGGGCGCCGCACCAGGGCTTGCAGCGGCTGATGGCGAATCTCAACACGCTGTATCGCCAGGAGCCTGCGCTGCACACGATCGATTTCGACTGGGCCGGCTTCGAGTGGCTCCAGGTCAGCGATCCCGGCAACTGCGTGATCGCGTTTCTGCGGCGTGGCGTCATGCCCGGCGACGAGATCGTTGTGGTCTGCAACTGGACGCCGGTGGTACATGATGATTACTGGGTGCGCGTACCGCGCAACGGCGTGTATCGCGAGGTGCTCAACACCGACGCGTCGATCTACTATGGCGGCAACATCGACAATCCGGGCAACATCGCAGCGCACAGCGCCGAAGATGGCCAGCATTATCTACGGTTGCGTCTGCCGCCGCTGGCTGTGATGCTGTTCAAGCAGGTTGGGCGGGAAGAGTGATAGCAGGCCTTCACCCCGCTTCACTTCGTTCAGCGCCCCTCTCCCGTTACGACAGGAGAGGGGCTAGATGTACCCTCGTGTTTGCGCGTACAGCTT
>DASWTW010000248.1:0-21998 GCA_036401895.1 Herpetosiphonaceae bacterium
TTCGAACCAAAGTAGTGCCGATGCTGCGCACCTACCCGTTCATTCGCATCTGGCACGCAGGCTGCTCCACGGGCGAAGAAGTGTACTCAATGGCTATTCTCCTGCATGAGGCGGGGCTGTATGATCGGTGTCGGATCTATGCGACCGATATGAACACCGCCGTGCTCGGCAAGGCCAAAGAGGGCATCTTTCCGCTGGTCAAAATGCAGGAGTACACCGCCAACTACCTGCGCGCTGGCGGCGATCAATCGTTCTCGCACTACTACACGGCCGCTTACGAGCACGCGATCTTTCGGCCCTGGCTCAGAGACCGGATCACGTTCTCGCAGCATAACCTGGCGACCGACGGCTCGTTCAATGAGTTCAACGTTGTGCTGTGTCGCAACGTGATGATCTATTTCAATAAAACGCTGCAAGAGCATGTACACCGGCTGCTGTACGACAGCCTGACTATGTTTGGCGTTCTGGGGCTGGGCCACGCGGAGTCGCTGAAGTTTACCCCCCACGAGCAGCGCTACACCGAGATCGTCAGCGGTGAGCGCTTATATCGGAGGGTCGGCTAGTGACATTTGATCTGATCGTCGTCGGTGCGTCGCTGGGTGGGCTGCACGCGCTGGAATCGATCTTTGCTGCGCTGCCGAGCAGCTTTATCGTGCCGCTGGCGATCGTTCAGCATCGGCACCGCGACTCCGACGATATGCTGCGGCTGGTGTTGCAGCGATCCAGTGCGCTGCCGATCTACGAGGCCGAGGACAAGCAGCCGATCGAGCCCGGCGCGATCTATATCGCGCCCGCCGATTATCATCTGCTGGTCGAGCGCGGCAGCTTCGCGCTTTCGACGGAGGGGCCGGTGAACCATGCGCGCCCGTCGATCGATGTGCTCTTTGAGTCGGCGGCGGCGGCCTACGAGGCCCGTCTGCTGGGCGTGATTCTCACCGGTGCCAGCGCTGACGGCGCGCAGGGCCTGGCGATCGTCAAGGCACGCGGTGGCTGCACCGTCGTTCAGGAGCCGTCCAGCGCCGAGTGCCGCGTTATGCCCGAGGCTGCAATCGCGGCCACCACCGTCGATCATGTCGTGCCGCTGATCGAGATCGTTCCCTTGTTGACCAAGTTATGTCAATCAAGTTGGAAAGTAGGTTTATGACTTCCGAAGACATCGTGAACATCCTTCTGGTGGATGATCGCACCGAAAACTTGCTGGCGCTGGAGTCGATCCTGGGCGATCTGGGCCATAACCTGGTGATGGCTCACTCCGGCGTGGAAGCACTTAAATTTTTGCTTCAGCAAGAATTCGCCGTGATTTTGCTGGATGTCCAGATGCCCGGACTTGACGGCTTCGAGACGGCGGAGCTGATTCGTGGCCGCGAGCGCTCGCAGCACACGCCGATTATTTTTCTGACGGCTCTGGATCGCAGCGATGCCCGTGTGTTCAAAGGCTACTCTGTCGGCGCTGTCGATTTCTTGTTCAAGCCGTTCATGCCCGATATTCTGCGCTCCAAGGTCGCCGTCTTCGTGGATCTGTTCCGCAAAACGCAGACGGTCCAGCGCCAGGCGGAGGAGCTTGAGCAGCGCGTGCGCGAGCGAACGGCCGAGCTGACGCTGGCCAACGAGGCGCTGCACGCCGAGATCGTCGAGCGCAAGCGGGCCGAGGGCGCGCTGCAATTCCTGGCCGAGGCCAGCCGCCTGCTTTCCAACTCGCTCGACTACGAGACGACGCTGCAAAGTGTGGCGCAGCTCAGCGTGCCGATCCTGGCCGACTGGTGCGCGGTGGATATTGTGCAGGAGGACGGCTCGATCCGCGAGCTGGTAGCGCATATCAACCCGAGCAAAGTTGAGTCGATCCGCAGCACGCGCTTTCGCTACCCGCCCAACGCGGAGGTCGCGCACGGCGTGCCGCATGTGCTGAGCACCGGCAAGCCCGAGCTGCACGGCGAGATCGACGAGGCATTGCTGGCGCTGATCGCGCGCGACCAGGCGCATCTGCACATGCTACGCGAGCAGCACTTTCGCTCGTATATGTGTGTGCCGCTTCAGGCGCATGGCCGAATCCTCGGCACCGTCACGTTTATCACCTCGGAGTCGGGGCGGCGCTACGGGCAGCCGGATCTGCGCCTGGCCGAGGATCTGGCCCGGCGGGCGGCGCTGGCCGTGGATAACGCCCGGCTCTACCGCGAGGCTCAGGAGGCGATTCTGGCCCGCGACGAGTTCCTGTCGATCGCCTCGCATGAGCTGAAAACCCCGCTGACCTCGCTGCAACTTCAGGTCCAGACGCTGCTGCGCTCGGTGTATAAAGGCGGCCAGTCGAAGATCTCGATGGAGCGCATCGTGACTAAGCTTGAGCTGGCCGACCAGCAGACCGAGCGGCTGGCAGGGCTGATCAACGAGCTGCTGGATGTTGCGCGTATTCGCAGCGGCCAGATCGATATGCGCATCGAAGAGATCGACCTGACCGAAGTTGTACAAACGGTGGCGGTCCGCTTCGAGGAGCAGCTGGCGCAGGCCGGCTCGAAGCTGCGGCTCTTCTGCGGCGAGCACTCGCCGGTCTGCGGCGATCGCCTGCGCCTGGAGCAGGTCGTCACCAATCTGCTCTCCAACGCGCTCAAGTACGGCTCGGGCAATCCGATCGAGATCAGCATCAACCAGACCGGCGAGAGCGTCCAGATGATCGTTCGCGACGAGGGCATCGGGATCGCGCCGGAGTATCTGGAGCGGATCTTTGTACGCTTCGAGCGGGCGGTCTCCTCCGACAACTACGGCGGCCTGGGGCTGGGCCTGTATATCGTGCATCAGATCGTGGAGGCGCTGGGCGGCACGATCCGCGTCAGCAGCGAGCTCGGCCGTGGCTCTGCCTTTACCGTCAGCCTGCCGCGTCCTGGCGTCGACGGCTCGGTGCGCATGGACTCTACAGCCTCGGAGCTGGATCTCGACGCGCTGGTGCGCAGTAAATCCGAGACCGAGGCATAGATGATGCTTAGAATGTCGATAAGCAACGCCGATTACTTGCTTGATCACACCCGCTGAGCGTCGACGCTCGATCTAGCGAAAGGTATCGTCGAACCATGGCCGGGCAACTAGCGCCGAATATCTTGATCGTCGAAGATGAGTTCCTGATTCGAGATGCGTTGACGGAATTTCTGGAAGAAGAAGGCTACCGTGTTGTGGGTGCCGCCAACGGTCAGGAAGCGCTCACCATGCTGCGCAAAGGGCTGGTGCCGGATCTGATCCTGCTGGATCTGATGATGCCCGTGATGAGCGGCATGCAGTTTCTGGACGAGCAGCAATCCGACGCGCAACTGGCCTCGATTCCGGTCGTGCTGCTGTCGGCGGATCGCAACAGTCAGGAAAAAGTGCTTTCTTCGGCGCCGGTAGAATATCTCGAAAAACCAGTCCGTCTGACCGATCTGCTCGATACGGTTGAGCGCTACTGCCAGTAGCTTACCGTCCCGGAACATGCGGCTACTAGCGCGCTTCTGCTTTAACGGTTAACTCCGAGCTTTAACGTGTACCCTGCCATCGATTTCTGTAAGGCACCTCCCGACGGCGGCGCTGTTTTGGTGTGTTCTTCGGCGCGCGCCTGCGAGAGCTGTTTTTGATCTCACGTCCAACCTATCCAAGGAGCAGCCGCATGAGCATATCCACCGTCCCGCTACCCGCCACCAGTGATCCTTTCAGCCCCACCATGCTGGCCGATCCGTATGCGCAATTTCACCGTGTGCGCGAAACAACACCGATCTACTGGAGCCAGTTCTTCGGCGGCTGGGTGCTGACCCGCCACGCCGATGTTAAGGCGGCGCTGCTTGACCAGCGGCTGTCATCGGCGCTGTCGCGTGAGTTTCAGGCCATGCAGCTTTCGGAAGATCTACAGCAGCAGCTCGCTCCGGCCAATGAGATGCTCGGCCGCTGGGTGGTGTTTCAGGATAACCCGGATCATCGACGGCTGCGGCATGTGCTGGTCACGGCCTTCACGCCGCGCATTATGGAGCAGCTGCGGCAGCGCATCCAGACGCTGGCCGACGAGCTGATCGACGCGATCCAGGGACGCGGCGAGGCGGATCTGGTGGCCGATTTCACACTGCCGCTGCCGCTGGTCATGATCACCGAGCTGCTGGGTGCGTCCGCCAGCGATGCTAAGCTCTTCCAGCACTGGGCGCGGACGATCACCATGTACTTCGCGATCGGCTCGATCGGCAACGCCCAAACGATCGCCGCGCTCAACGAGGCCGTGGAGCAGATGGCGGCCTATCTGCGCGAGATCGTCGAGGCGCGCCGCCGAGCACCCAACGGCGATCTGATCAGCAACTTGATCGCCGAGCAGGAGGCCGGCCGACTCAGTGAGATCGAGCTGCTGTCGCAGTGTATGATTGTGCTTCAGGGCGGCCACGAATCGACGACGGATACGATCAGCAGCGGCCTGTTCCATCTTCTGCGCAATCCCGACCAGCATCGCCTGCTCAAGGAGCAGCCCGAGCTGGCCGCCTCTGCCGTCGAGGAAGCGCTGCGCTACGAGCCAGCCTTCACGATGGTCACGCGCGTTGCCACAGAAGATCTTGAGATCGGCGGCCAGGAGATTCAGACCGGGCAGCAGATCGTCTGCGCGTTCGGCGCGGCCAATCATGATCCGGCCCAGTTCCCCGATCCCGAGCGCTTCGATATTACTCGCCGCCCGAATCCACACCTGACATTCAGCCACGGACCGCATTTCTGCATCGGCGCGGCGCTGGCCCGGCTCCAGGGACAGATCGCGTTTAACACCTTGCTGCGGCGGCTGCCGGATCTGCGGCTCGTGTCGGAGACGCCCAGCTGGCGGCAGGTCTGGGGTCCGCGCTCCCTGGAAACCCTGCCGGTGACGTTCACAGCTGTATAGTGTAAATCCAGGATTACGTCAACCTCCTGGCGGGTATGAGTGAGATAACAGTTGACAATTAGAACGTCTGAGCGTATGATCAAGGTACATCTGTAGCTCATCAAGGAGGAGTACGATGCAGGTAGTCTGGGTTGAGATCCCTGTGCAAGACCTCGATCGCGCGAGCAAGTTCTACCAGACAGTCTTCAACCTCCAGCCCACCGAGATCGGAGACGACGGCGTGCGGCGTACCACAACGCTCACCGGTCAAGGTCAGCAGCCCGGCCTTTCGTTGAACCAGACCCAAAACTTCGAGCCCAGCAATAAAGGGCCGCTGGTCTACCTCGACACCGGCGAGGACATACCCGGCCATCTGAGCCGCGTCGAGTCGGCGGGCGGCAAGGTGGTAGAGCCAAAAACGTCGATGGGCGAGGCCGGCAACTACGCGACGATCCAGGACACTGAGGGCAACCTGCTGGCGTTGTACTCCTACGCCTAGCCCAGACGCCATCTAACCCGAGCCACGGCAATTTTGTGCATGTGAGCGCTGAACAACATGCGGAGCGGCGGTTATTGTGAACGGAACAATAGCCGCCGCTCCTTGTTTTAAGTGTAAAGCATTTCGACAGGCTATCATCGCTCCATGCGCATATCAAGATGCAAGGCATTAGGCCAGGAAACAAGATTCACGATCATGCAGGCAAGATCTGCTCGTCGGTCCATGCCAATGACTTGACACATCGACGGCTAACCGATATTCTAGGCTTACTCAGTTGTTTTAGCCGGAGTATGTGCCAATGCAAGAGCTGTTCACCACCGATGCCCTGGTTGGTTTGCTCACCCTGACCGCCCTGGAGATCGTTCTAGGCGTCGACAACGTTATCTTCATCTCGATCCTGGCGGCAAAACTGCCTAAGGAGCAGCAGGCGCGTGCCCGCACGGTCGGTCTGGCCCTGGCGTTGATCACCCGCATCTTACTGCTGCTGTCGCTCTCCTGGATTGTTGGCCTCACCGGGGAGCTGTTCTCGATCGCCGGCCGTGGCTTCTCGGGACGCGATCTGATTCTGCTCGGCGGCGGCCTGTTCCTGGTCGGCAAAGCTACGTATGAGATTCACGAGAAGCTGGAAGGCGAGGAAGGTCACTCCGAGGCGCGAGTCGGCCCCTCGTTTGCGTCGGTGATTGCGCAGATTTTGGTTCTGGACATCGTCTTCTCGCTCGACTCGGTGATCACCGCCGTCGGCATGGTCGATCAGATCGCGGTCATGATTACTGCTGTAGTGATCGCCGTGGTGATCATGCTGGTCTCGGCAGGCACGATCAGCGACTTTGTGAACCGCCATCCCACCGTCAAAATGCTGGCGCTCTCGTTCCTGCTGCTGATCGGCGTCAACCTGATCGCCGAAGGCTTTCATCAGCATATTCCGAAGGGCTACATCTATTTCTCGATGGCCTTCTCGGTCTTTGTCGAGCTGCTGAATATGCGGCTGCGCGGTCGCGCTAACAGCACACATCCCGTCGAGCTGCGCGCCGGATACGTCGGCGAGGGACACCACCACGACGCAGCTGCTGGGCGCACCGGCTCGCCGGCCAAGTAGCCAATCCAGAAACGGCTGTGCTGAGCGCGCAGCAACACCCGACGCCGACTCGCATGCTGTGTGAGTCGGCGTTGGGCATTTTAGGGATATTGAGCGCTTGCCGGGATCGCTGCTCCGCTGCTACAATCTCGGCAACGCACACCCGAAAGGCGACTCATGCCCAGCCACGTTATCAGCTATTCCTCGGTCGAAGCTCACGATTTCGCGGATCGCCTCGTCGCTGCGCTCGCCGCCGGCTCACCGCCGCTGCCGGCTGTGCTGGCTCCCGAGCCAGGCGATGAGCTGGCGGCAACAATCCGCGACTCCGCCAGCCTGATCTTCGTCATGACGCCTGCCGCTGCCGACGAGGATGCGCCCTGCGCGCGCGCCTGGAAACTTGCTCGGCGCTACCACAAGCCGATTATTCCGCTGCTCCTCGATTCAACGGTCAGCTTGCCGGCGAGACTCCAGCCACGCCGGCCGATCGACTTCACGACATTTGAGCGCGGGCTGGCGCAGCTTCGCACCCGGCTACAGCAGCTCGACACGCCCAAAGGCAGGCTGCAAACGCTCAAAGAGCGCCTGGCCGACGCCGAGCGCGATCTGCGCCAGGAGGCGGCGCAGCCGGAGCGGGTGCGGGATGAGATCGCGCTGCTCAAGGGGCAGATCGAGCAGCAGCAGCGTGTGGTGGACGATCCGCAGCGCGCCGCCAAGCGCGCCAGCATCGACGTCGAGCGGCAGATTGAGCGTGAGCGTCATGGCGGGCTGTCGACGGTGGACTATGAGCACTCCGATCCTGTGGCCTCGGAGGCGCTCTCCGCCTCCGAGGCCACGAGCCTGCTGCGCTCCCGAGACACTGACGGCACGCTGGGCCTGCGCGATGCTCCCGGCGATCTGCTGGCCCAGGCTGCCGAGCGAACGGCAGGCAATCCCCAGGCGCTCGCTGCGCTGGTCGCGGTGCTGACCGCCGATCGTGAGGCGACGCTCCCGGAGCTGCTGGACGAGATCCCGGCGCTACCACCCGCCGAGCTGATCGAATACCTGTTTGGCGAGGCACTCGCGCGGCTCGATCCGGCCGCCCGACAGATCGTCCAGGCGCTGGCGATCTACAACCGCCCGGTGAGCGCCAACGCCGTCGAGTACCTGCTGCTACCGTATCTACCCGGCCTCAAGAGCGCGCCGCTGCTCAAGCACGCGATCAGCCTGGGCCTGGCGCAGAGCGAGAACGAGCGTTACCGGATCGAGCCAGGCGTGCGGAGCAGCGCGCTCCGCCATATTCCGCGCGGCGAGCCGGCCGACCGCAGCGCCAAAGGGCTGCCGCGCCTCACGCAGTACGCGCTGCTACAGCGAGCAGCCGAGTATTTCAAGCAGGCGCGACTGCCCGAGAAGAGCTGGAAACGACTTGATGATCTCGCACCGCAGCTGGCTGAATTCGAGCTGCGGCTGGCCGGCGAGGATTACGAGACTGCGGCGAGCGTACTGCTGACGATCGGGCCGGCGCTCAACGCATGGGGCCAGCAGTGGCGGCTGATCGGACTGAATGAGCGCCTACAGGGCAAGCTCGACGACTACCGGCTGGCGCTGCTCACGACCGATCAGCTGGCGGCGGCGCATCAAAGTCTGGGCGAGCACGAGGCGGCGCTGCGCTATCACCAGCGAGCGCTGGCGCTGGCCCGTGAGCACAACGACCGCGCCGATGAGGGGATCAGCCTGGGCAATCTCGGCCAGTACTGGCTGCTGCTGGGACAGCCCGTCAAGGCGATGGAGCAGCTCAAGCTCGCGCTCGGCATCGCCCGCGAGACCAAAGATCAGTATGCCACGCAGTCGCGGCTGCTGGGGCTGGGACTCTGCGCCAAAGAGATCGGCGCGACGGAGCAGGCGCTCGATTATGACGAGCAGGCGCTCGGCATTGCGCGCAGGCTCGGCGACAAAGGCAGCGAGAGCGTGATTCTAGGCAATCTCGGCCTGTGCTATGGTGACCTTGGACAATCGGCCAAAGCGTTGGACTATCTCAAGCAGGCGCAGGCTACTGCGCGATCGGTGGGCGCGCTTGCCAGCGAAGGAACCACGCTCGTCAACCAGGCGATCATCCTGATCGACGAGGAGCGCTACACGGAGGCCGAGCAGCTCACGCGGCAGAGCGCCCGGATCGCAGAGGAGATCGCAAGCCCGCGTCTGGCCAGCTTCAGCAGTCGCTTTCTGGCGCTGGCGCTGCTCCTGAGCGGCGATCGATCGGGAGCGCTGGCAGCCGCCGAGGCCGCGCTGTTTCACCGCTCGCCGGAGCATACCTACAACGTGCTGGTGCTGATGGGCCTGGCGCTGATGCATGACGATCGCAGCGCAGCCCGCGCTCGATTCACGGCGGCGGTTGGCGAGGCCGACGCGCTGCTCGACCACACGCCGGAGCTGTTCAAAGCGTTCGACGTCAAAGCGCTGGCCCTGTCGGGGCTGGCCGTGCTCGACGGCGCGCAGCATGTCCCCGAGGCAATCGCCGCTTTTCACGCAGCCCGAGCGATCAACCGTGACGCCGGGGTCGTCGCTCGAACGCTGCGGCTGCTGGATCTGCTGGCGGCGGAGGATGACGCCGGTTTGCTCGGCGATATGCGGGACGCGGCGGCTGGGGCGTAAACCGGGCTGCTCAGATCAGGCCCTGGTCTTTGGCAATCGCGATCAGATGCGCGCGGTGGTGTGCGCCGAGCTGCTCCCGAATGCGCTTGACGTACTGCGCGATCGTGCCCTCCGACAAATTCAACTCCAACCCAATCTGGCGATAGCTCTGGCCCGCCGCAATGCCGCGCACGATCGCCAGGTCGCGCGAGGATAGCGCCGAGGTCACGGGTGCTGGCTGTGGCTCGTCGGGAGGTCTTACGATGGGGAAGAGCGCGAGCACCGCGCTGCCGGGAATCAGCCAGTGCCCACCGATCATGGTCGCGCCGGGGATCTGGTTGCTGGCGCACCACTCGCAGATCGTGCGCTCCGACAGCGTGTGGTCGCCGCCGTCGTTGATCAGCGCGGCGAGTCCTCGCGCGGTGTAGGCCAGCGGCACGCGCACACTTGGCGGTAGCGATTCAGGCTGCTCGGTGCTCATGCTACAGTTCCTAAGCTGCTTGCTCCGCTTTCAAGTCCCTGAGCAGTCGTGCAAACGCCGCTTGATAGGCGTCGTGATCTTTCCACTGCCGGAAATCACCAAGGTGGATCGTCTCGCGCAGGACGGCGGGCCAGCCCTGGCGACTCTCGATCACCGCATTGTCGATCCGAATCGGAAACAGGACGCGGCGGCGCTCGGTTTTCTCCCGCGCCAGCGCCATAAGCACCTCTTGCTCCACCCAGCCGCTCTCTACCGACGACTCCGACAAGATCAGCAGCAGCTTGTCATGCAGCCGAATCCCGCGATCGATCCCGCTCAGAATCGGCTCTCCGATCTGCATGTCGTGCGGCGCGTACCAGCAGCGCACGCCCTTGGATTGGAGATCAGCATATAGGCGCTCGGCTAGCGCTTCGTCCTGGCTGCTGTAGCTAATGAAGCATGAGTAATAGTCCATCGGACGCTCAGCAGCTACGAGAGCACGGGCATATTCGATCATCGAGTCGGGAACGCCGCAACCACGTAAGAAGACTTCGGGAATCTCGCCTTTAGAAAGGTAAAGGGTGTCAATGCCGACAGTGGAAGGACTGCTATGATGAACCATATCGAGGCCCCGTACGCCTCGAAGATCAACATTTGCGAAGATGGTGCTCCCGACACGTGAGCCTTCAAGGTTAGTCCCTTGAAGTTTGGCCCTAACGAGGTTAACTTCCAGAAGATTCGCCCCTCGGAGATTAGTTCTTCGGAGATTGGTTGCTTGGAGACTCGCTGCAAAGAGAATGGCCTCTTGGAGATTGGCCCCTCGAAGATTGCTCCCTAGGAGATCAGCCGATTGAAGTCTGACTCTTTGGAGGTTAGCCGAGCGGAAATTAGCTCCTACAAGGTTTGCTCTCCCAAGGTTGGACATAAAAAGACTTGCTTCTTGGAAGCTGACTCCTTGGAAATTAGCTGCTCTCAGGTCCATCTCTTGTAAATCAGCTTGCGTAAGGTCTGGCTGCACAGCAGGATACTTTTTCCGCCACTCATTCCACATTTCAACGCCTTGCCGCAAGATCGCTAGATGTTCCTCGTTCGCCATACGCTGCTCCTGTTGTCTCCGTTATGGCTCTGGAATGCCAAGATCCCGACAGATCTGTCGAACAGTAAAGCGCACGAGTTCGGCATGGCGCGGAACGGCGGCAGTCGCGCCGTTGGCTGGATTCCACCAGATCTCGTGCTTGCTTTGCCGGAGAAGGGCGCAGCCGTGCGCCTCCAAGTGCTGCACAAACGCCCGACGCTTCACACAACCACCGTCAACTCTTCCCGAACCAGAGGAGCGCTTCCGGCTTCCTGCGCTCGCACATCGCGGTTGACTTCCAACAGTTCGTGAATCACTTCTTTCATACTTTCCCGCGCTTCGGCCAGCGTATGCTCTTGTACAATTGCGCCCGGAAGTTCCTCACAGTAGCCAACAATCCAGCCCTCATCGGTTTCTTGGAAGATGGCGGTAAACGTTCGTTCTGCCATAGTGCTTGTCCTTTGCGACGCAAACGAGTCGAAAAATGCTAGAATAGGAGCGGCCTGTATATGATAATATACACCGCCAGTAAGCGCGTGGGGTGAGAGCAGCTAACTTGCGCCCCATGCGCTGCTACTCCTTGGTAGCTTCCTCAGTTACACCATCATGACCGGAGTCATCACGACGGCGGCGATTTTTGATCCTGGTGGCCTTCCGCCGTGCGGGCGCGGCTTGGCACGCCATGCATCTAGCTCAGCCCTGGTAAACATCCAGACCGCTCCATAACGCTTCCCTAAACCAGGATACGGGCGCTTCGTCAGCAGATTGATCGCTTGGCGCGTAACGCCTAAATATTCTGCTGCCTGTGGCGCGCTCAGTAATTCCATCTCATCTGGCATCGCGCTATAACCTCCGGTTCTTGTCTCATGTCAACAACTAACTATACGCTTTGCTCTTAGTTCTTGTCAAGCGTCAATTTCATGCATACGGAACCGAATCGAAGCGTGTGTTAGGAATTAAGCCTCGCCAGGGCGGCGCGCACGCCCTCAGGATCGGACGTGTAGGCGTACAGCTCCTGCACATTGCGCGGCGCGGCGATGGTGATGCGCAGCCCGGCGTCGATCGGCACGGCCTTGATATTCGTCGTCTTGCCGTGGCGCGACGTGATCACGCCGATGATGATCTTGGTCACGCGATCGTCGGCGCGCAGCATTTCCACCACGGGAATCGCGGCTGCAATCAGCGTCGTGTGCCGCCCGTTGAACTTCGGGCCTTTCAACAAACCTTTGGTCTTATCCGCCACGGTTAAACCTCATCTCTTAGTATGTAAATCTGCTCAATCACGGCCCGTGCCACGCTATAATATGCTTAGAACAGGAGCCGATCGAGCAATTGTACCTGCTACGGTGGAGGAGCGATGGCCACAACAGCCTTAAACGTGATCGATGTGAGCGAGCGCGATTTTGCGCAGGCGGTGCTTCAGCGCTCCGCAGAGGTGCCGGTGGTGGTGGATTTTTGGGCGACCTGGTGCGGCCCCTGCCGCGTGCTGGGTCCGATCCTGGAGCGGCTGGCGGCCGAGATGAAGGGCGCGTTTATCCTGGCCAAGGTCGATACTGATAAGAATCAGCGCCTGGCGCAGCAGTTCGGCATCCAGGGCATACCCGCCGTCAAAGCCTTTCGCGACGGCAAGATCGTCGACGAGTTTACCGGCGCGCTGCCGGAAAGCCAGATGCGAGCCTGGCTCAAAAAGCTGATCCCATCCCCGATCGATGAGCTGGTCGCGCAGGCACAGCAGCAGGAGCAGACCGACCCGGTCGCCGCAGCCGAAAGCTACCGCGCGGCGCTACAGATCGATCCGGCGCACGGGCCGAGTCTGCTGGGCCTGGGCCGGCTGCTGGCGCTCCAGGGCGACCCCGAGGCGATGGAGGTGCTGCAACAGATTCGCAGCGGAATGCCGGAGTATCCAGCCGCTCAGGCGCTGCTCACGCCAGCCGAGTTTTTAAGCGGCGCTCAAGGTACAGTCGCGGAAGCTGAGCAGCAAATCGAGTACGATCCGGGCGATCTTGCCGCGCGTTGGACGCTGGCGGCGCTGCTTATCAAACAGCAGGAGTGGGAGCCCGCGCTGGCGCAGCTCCTGGCGATCGTGCAGCGCGACCGCGCCTTCGCCGACGACGGAGCGCGCCGCATGATGCTGGCGCTCTTCGCCGCGCTGGGCGATCAGCATCCCTTGGTCGGGCGCTACCGGCGACAGCTTGCCAACTCTCTTTTCTAAAATTCAGCGGCGATCGAATCAACAAGGGAGACTGTCGCAGTGACATGTCTCCCTTATCATTGCTGCGCTTAGCTGAAGCGTAGGCTAGTGTGAGCGAAAGTACTTGAGTGTTTCAGGGATGACCCACAGGCTTAAGATGAGCGCAAAAATCCCGATCAGCAGTGCTCCGGCGCGATCTTCGGACGTGCTCAGCATCGTGCCGCCGTCTTCCCAAATCTCTGGTGGCGAAAACTTCATGATAGCCATCCTTTCCTCTCCGCTCAACCCATGCTCGGCAAGCTTCAACTTTAGATCCAAGGGTAGGATCAAGTAGGCTATTGAGCAAATTATGTATCAATCCATTGTACACCTTTTGCATATTTTTTGCACATACCTATTTATAGATATAATGTATAAACAGACCAATTGCTCTCAGCGAAAGGTCGTGCTATCCTGCTGACTGGCACTCTAATTGCTATTCAGCTACCCAGTTATTTTTCGCGTAATGTAGGGTAAAACACGATGACATCTGTGATGGTCGTCGATGATGAAGATGTGCTCTTAGAAATGGTCGCAGCGCTGATCGAGGACTTAGGGTATCGAGCTGTCATAGCTACCAATGGGCGGGAAGCGCTCGCGGCCTTGGAAGCAGAATCTGATCCCCCGTTGCTGATCATATCTGATGTGATGATGCCGCAAATGAATGGGATTGCCTTAGCGCAAGCCGTTAAGAAGCATCCCCGGTTTCAGCGCGTGCCGATTGTGTTGATGAGCGCAGCTACGCGGCCCAATACTGCCGGGGTCGCGGATCACTTCATCCACAAACCATTCGACCTTGAGCATATAGAACGACTGATTGAGCAGTACGATGGACCCACCCCAGCGGGGTATCGGAATGACTTGCACTAAAGGAGTAGGGCATGGCTGATCGGCAGCCGAAAGACGTAGAACAGCCATCCAACCACCGGAGCCGCGCTGCAAATGCCGCAGATCGATCGCCATCCCGAGACAAGCTCAGCGCGGGCCACCCAGCGATCGATCTGGTCCTGGGCGGCGGTATCCCCCGCGACTCGCTGTATGTCTTGACTGGCCCACCCGGCGCCGGCAAGACAATTCTGGCCCAACAAATTTCCTTTACTGCGGCCAAAGCTGGTCTGCGGGCGATCTATTTCACCAATGTTTCGGAGCCGCACGCCAAGATCGTGGAGCATATTCGCAGCTTCGCGTTTTACGAGCCGGATCAGATCGGCGAGCGCATCCAGATCTATAATGTGACGAGTCAGGTCCGTAATAAAGGTTTTAAAGAAACGCTGGATTTTATCGTCGATACGGTGCGCAGCGAAAAAGCCGATCTGGTGATCATCGACAGCTTTCGCGGTCTGAAACATGTGCTGGAGGTCAGCGTGCGCTCGCGTGGCGCGATCTTCGACGCCGCCGCCCAGCTGTCGATCCTGGGCTGTACCAGCATCCTGGTCGGCGAGTACACGCCAGTTGAGATCCAGACCGAGCCCGAATTCGCGGTTGCCGACGGCATCATCAACTTGATGCACAGCACCGACGGCATGGCCGAGAAGCGCACCTTCCATATCGGCAAGATGCGCGGCGTGCGCTACCTGGGCGGTGAGCACAGCTTCGAGATCAACGACGCCGGCGTGCGCGTGTATCCACGGCAGGAGGCGCTGACCCACGCGCCGATCTACCGGGCCACCGAAGAGCGCATCTCGACCGGCATCCAGGAGCTTGACAATATGCTGTACGGCGGCCTGATCCGCTCAAGTAGCACCCTGATCGTCGGCTCGCCGGGCACCGGCAAAACGCTGTTGTCGCTGCATTTTCTGGCGGCGGGCGCGCAGATCGGCGAGCGCGGCCTGATGGTCTCGTTCCAGGAGAATCGCGAGCAGCTCCAGCTGCGGGCCAAACACTTTGGTATCGACGAGTCGCTAGGCAGCGAGGGGGGCCTGACCGAAGTGCTGGGCCTGTCGCCCGTCGAGCTGAATCTGGATGCCGCAGCCGATCTGATTCGCGAGGCGGTACGCACCCGCAAAGTCAAGCGCGTGGTGATCGACAGCGTGGCCGAGCTTGAGTCGGCGGTGCGCGATCCCGAGCGCTTCGACGATTTTCTGGCATCGCTGGTCGGCTTCTTGCGGGAGAATGAGGTCACGACGGTGATGACGCGCGAGATCGCGCAGATCTTCGGCACTGAGCTAACCATCGCCAGCCGCGGGCTGTCGTATATCGTCGACAACATTGTGCTGCTGCGCTACATCGAGCTGCGCGCCGAGATCAAACGGGCGATCACCGTGCTCAAGAATCGCGGCAGTAACCACGACAAGCGGCTGCGCGAGCTGGTGATCGACGACGGTGAAATGCAGATCGGCGACCGCTTCGAGAATCTGTCGGGGCTGATGACCGGCATGCCGCAGGTGATCATCGAGCCGCCGCTGGGCAATGGTCCAAGGGAGCGCAATTAGTGGCTGCTGCGGAGCACATAGAGCGCCAGCACATACCGACGGTGCTGGTGATCGATGATGAGGACTATGTAGCAGACATGCTCGCCAGTGCTCTAGAGATCGAGGGCTATACCGTCCATCTGGCCTACAACGGCCGCGATGGGCTGGCGCTGGCGCAAACGCTCCGCGTCGATCTGGTCATCATCGATATTATGATGCCGTACATGAACGGGATCGATCTGATCGGGGAGCTGCGCCAGCTGGATCACACGCTGGACGTGCCGATCATCTTGATCAGCGCCGGCGCGCGGCCACGGCAGCAGATGCCGGGCGTAACCTTCTTGCCTAAGCCCTTCGATCTGGATAATATGCTTGGGCTGATCGCGACGACTCTTGAGTCGTCAGGAGTTGATGGATGACCTACGACCTCAAGCAGGCTGAGATCAGCTACACCACCGCGCTGCGCAATGGCGACGAGCGCGCGGCTGAGAGCGTGATCTCAGAAGCCAAGTCGGCAGGCGTCGACTCGACGACGATCTATCTCAAGATCTTCGCACCCAGCATGGTGACGATCGGCGAGCTGTGGGAGCAGAACGAGCTTAGCGTGGCCGAGGAGCACCTGGCGACTGAGATCACAGAGCGGCTGATCGGCCAGCTCTCGCCGTCGTTCAGCCCGCAGCAGGCCGCCGGCGAGCCCGGACGTGTGGTGATGGGTTGTGTCGCCGGCGAGCGCCACGTGCTGGGCCTGCGTATGCTGGCCGATGTATTTCGTCAGCAGGGCTGGCGCGTGCTCTACCTGGGCGCGGACGTGCCCAACCAGGACTGGACGCGGCTGGTCGTGCGCTTTGATGCCGATCTGGTGGCGATCTCAGCCTGCGCCGAGCGCCACGAGACTCAGCTGCGCGAGCTGATCGGGGAGCTGCGCGCGGCCAATCCCAGCCTCGAAGTGCTGATCGGTGGCGGCTGCTTCGACCGTGACCAGGAGCTGTGGCGCAAAGTTGGCGCGACCCAGCATCATCCTGACGCGCTGACTGCCGTCAAGCTGGCAACTGCGCGCTATGCGCGTGATACGGTGCGCCGGAACGAGAGCCGGGCGCTTACCCCGAAGATGTAGCAGCGCTTGATGAATAACCACCACATCCCCGCGCCGGTATCGCCCTCCGCCTGGCCTGCTGAGATTGCTCAGGCAGCGGTACAGGCAACCCAACATCTGCTGCTGGTGCTCGACGCGGCAGGAACGATCCAGCATGTCAATCAGGCGGCGCTCACCCACCTCAAGTATCGCCCTGAGCAGCTGATCGGCGCCTCGTTTGTGGATCTGCTGGACGCCGGCAGTCGCAATAAAGGGCTGGCGCTGCTGGCGCGAGCCCTGCCCCACGAGATCAGCCCGGCTTTTGAGCTGAATCAGAACACCGGCGACGGCGAGATCGTGCTGATCTCCTATCAGGTCACGGTGCTGCTCACGCATGGACGCAGCAATGGCGCCTCCTCGCGTCTGCTGCTGGCCGGCAACCCGATGACCAAAGTGATCGCCACGACCGAGCATCTGCTCAACCTGAATCGACGGCTGCGCGCGCTCTTCTCGATCGTCGCGGCTACCTCGCGCTCGATCGTGCTGGCGGACCTGCTCCAGCAGGCGCTGGAAGTCGCAGTGTCGGAGATGGATCTGCTGGCGGGCGTGGTTTTTCTGGCCGACACGCCGGTCGATCTCGATCGCACGCAGACGATGCCGCAGCTCAGGCCAGGCCAGATCAGGGCTGCGGCACACAAGGGCTTTACACCTGAGTTTGTCGCGCGGCTGGCGAATCCACAGCCTTTCGTCGCCTTCTGGAACAGCAAAGTTCATCACGGCAAGCTCGCAGTCGTTAGTGGCGATGCCGACGAGGTTGGTATCCAGCCCTTCGATCTTGAGCGACCAGCCGGAATCCTGCTCAGCGTCCTGTCCACGCCGCTTGTCAGCGAGAATCAGCTGGTCGGCTGGCTCTACGTGGTCACGGATCGCTACCGGGCGGCGGGCTCAGATGAGCTGGATCTGTTGCAGACGATCGGCAATTTGCTGGGACCGACAGTCGAGAATGCGCGGCTGTATGACGCGCTGCTTCAGACCAGCGGACGGCTTCAGGCGGTGCTCGACAGCATCGACAGCGGCGTGCTGCTGGTAGATCAGGAAGGCATCGTACGCTACGCCAACACGCGGCTCGGCGTCTTGCTCAAGGCCGATGTGAGCCGCTGGCCCGGACAGCCGCGTCGGGCGGTGATCCCCAAAAATCTGGTGCCGGCCAGGCAGCAGAGCGAGCCCTTCGGCGATCAGCTGTGGGAAGTCGAGAACGGCCCGGTGCGCTGTCTGCTACGGCGCTACGCCGAGCTAGTCTATGACCTCAACGACGTGCCGCTCGGCTCGATCGAGGTTTACACCGATGTCACCGACATCCAGGAGATGAACCGGCTCAAGGACGAGTTCGTCGCCGCCGCTGCCCACGACCTTAAAACGCCCGTCACGGCGATCAAAGGCTACGCCCAGATCGCGACACGGCTCTGCCGCAAGCTGGACGAGCCCCGGCTGTTGCAGCAGCTGGCGATGATCAACGCCCGCAGCGACGAGCTGGCCTATCTCATGGATGCGCTGCTGGATATGTCGCGGCTGCAAGGTGGCCGCATGTGGCTCGACCTCGACACCTTCACCATCGACCATCTGATCACGAGCGTTGTCAAGCATTTTGAGTTCGATCTGGCGCGGCGCAAGCGCCATCTGCTGACCGAAATACCTGATACACCGATCGAGGTGACCTGGGATCGCATTCGCATGGAGGGCGTGCTGATCAACCTGATCGGCAACGCGCTCAAGTACTCGCCCGACGGCGAAGACATCACGGTCGGCGTGCAAACCGCTTCCATGCCCGACGATACCCGGCGCTGGATCGAGATCATGGTCACGGATCACGGCATCGGCATTCCGCCCGAGGAGCGCAGGCATATTTTTGAGCGCTTCTACCGCACCCATGAGGCCGTCGAGCAAGGCTTCAAAGGCACCGGCATTGGCCTGTACATTGCGCATCATATCGTCGAGCTGCACGGCGGGCGCATCTGGGCCGACGCGGCAATCCATGGCGGGCGCGGCACAACCATGTATGTGCTGCTGCCGTGCGTTGGCTCGTCCGAAGAACCAAGGACCTAACGAAGAACAAGGGAACAAGCGAACAAAAGAACAAAAACGGGGCAGAGCAGAGAACCAAGAACAACGTAGCGCTCGTTCCCTCTCCTGCGGCAGTGGGAGAAGGGGGAGCCGTGTCAGCGGCGGGGGTGAGGGCCGCGCCCAGAACAAAAACTACTCTCGAAACCTTTTGTTCCCTTGTTCCTTTGCTCATTTGTTTGCCCGCAGGGCCAGTAGTGAGGGCCGCGCCCAGAACAAAAACTACTCTCGAACCTTTTGTTCCCTTGTTCCTTTGTTCATTTGTTTGCCCGCAGGGCCGAAGCCTTCATCAATCCTCTCACCAGCTACCAGGCCGTGATTTAGCTCTTTACAAGGCGATCAGTCATCCCGGCAACAAGTTGCGAAATAGCCTAAATTTGCTATTATTTGATGTTTGGAGAGAGCCTCATCAATACCAAATTAAGAGGAGATCTTATATGACCGATCAATCTCAAACCCACTCTTACACGTTTCGGGCCGAGGTCCAGCAGTTGCTGCACATCTTGTCGCATGCGCTGTACACCGATCGCGAAATTTTTCTACGCGAACTCATCTCCAACGGCTCCGACGCTATGCACCGCATGCGCGTCGAGGCGCTGACCAACTCCGAGGTCGTCGATCGCGATGCCGAGCTGGTGATCCGCGTTTCCAGCGACGAGGAGGCCAACACCGTCACCGTCAGCGACGCGGGCATCGGCATGACCCAGGAGGAGCTGATCCAGAACCTGGGCACGATCGCGCACTCGGGAGCCCGCGTTGTGATGGAGCAGCTGCAAAAAGACCAGCGCTCGGATCTGATCGGCCAGTTCGGCGTAGGCTTCTACGCGGTCTTTGCCGTCGCCGATCGGGTCGTCGTCAGCTCGCGCTCGTTCAAGCCCGACGCGCAGGCCGTGCGCTGGGAGTCGACCGGCGGCGATACCTACACCGTGGACGCCGACGATCGCCAGGAGCGCGGCACCACGATCACGATCCACCTGAAAGACGACGCCAGAGAGTTTGCCCAGCAGTGGAAGCTGCGCCAGATCATCAAGAAGCACTCCGATTTCGTGGCCTTCCCGATCTTCCTCGGCGAGGAGCAGGTCAATCAGACCAAGCCGATCTGGCGCCGGGCGCCGCGTGAGGTCGATGCCGACGGCTACAAAGAGTTTTATCGCCAGCTGACGATGGACTGGGAGGCGCCGCTGCACCAGGTGCATCTGTCCACCGACGCGCCGATCGATCTGCATGCGATCCTGTTCGTGCCGTCGCAGCGTGAGCGCGGCTTCTTGGATCGCCGCACCGAGGGCAAAGTCAAGCTCTACTCGCGCAGCGTGCTGATTCAGGAAGACGCCAAAGATCTGCTGCTGCCTAACCACTTCCGCTTTATCGAGGGCGTTGTCGACAGCGAAGATCTGCCGCTCAACGTGTCGCGCGAGTCGGTGCAGCGCACGCCCGAGATCCAGCGCATCGGCAAAACGCTGACCAGCCGCCTGATGCGTGAGCTGACGCAGCTGGCCGAGAACGAGCCCGAGACCTATCGTTCGTTCTGGACCGAGTTCGGGCCGTTCATCAAAGAGGGCATTGCCCGCGATGCCACCGCCCGTGAAGATCTGACCAAGCTGCTGCGCTTCCACAGCACCCAGGGCGACGAGCTGGTCTCGCTGGCGCAGTATAAGGAGCGGATGGTCGAGGGCCAGGAGGCGATCTACTACGTGCTGGCCACCGATCTCGACAGCGCCAAGAACAGCCCGCATCTTGACGCGTTCACGGCGCGCAACATCGAGGTGCTGCTGCTGGTCGATCTGGTCGACGGCTTTATGATGAGCAGCCTGCGCGAGTTCGACGGCACGCCGCTCAAGAACGCCGACGATCCCAAGCTTGAGCTGCCGCCGCTGGCCGATGAGGAGGAAGGCAAGACCGTCGAGACCGAGGTCTTCGATCGCATGGCCGTCTGGATCAAAGATATTCTGGGCGAGCGCGTGACCGAGGTGCGGCCTTCCAAGACGCTCAAGAACAATCCTGCGCGTCTGGTCGCCGCCGCTGCGGGCCAGGACCGCGATATGCAGCGCGTCCAGCGCATGATCAACCGCGACTACACCGTACAGCCCTCGGCGCTGGAGCTGAACCGCGCGCATCCGCTGATCCGCAGCCTGGCGCAGCTCCACCAGTCGCGCCCCGACGACCTGCTGGGCCGCGTGATCGTCGAGCAGCTCTACGATAGCGCGCTGCTGCTGGACGGCCTGCATCCCAACCCGGCGCAGATGGTGCCGCGTATCCAGCAGCTGATGGAGGCGGCGGCGCGGGGCGAGCAGTCCTAGCACCAGCAATCCGAACGTACAATCCTGGAGTCGGTTGCGATAACCTGTTGGGCGCTGATCAGCTTTGATCGGCGCTCAACGCTTTTAAGATCGTTCGAGCTGGTGCGGCGTGGAAGATAGGTCGATCGTAGCGGCTAGCGTTCCTGCTCCAGCGCAGGGGCCGGCGCGATGGTAAAGCCTTGCAGGCCCAGCGCGTAGTTGATGCCGGACTCCAGATTGGCGCGGGTGGTGATGTCCGACAGATCGACGCCGAGCTGGATGATCGTCTGCGCGATCTCGGGGCCGATGCCGACCAGCACGATCTTTGCGCCCAGCAGCCGGGCCGCGCGCGCCGCCTGGATCAGATAGTTGGCGACCTGCGTATCCACCACGGGCACGCCGGTAATGTCGATGATAACCACGTCCGCGACCTGCGCGCTAATGCCCTCTAGCAGCGTCTCCATGATCTGGCTGGCCCGTCGCGGATCGATCTGGCCGACCAGCGGCAGCACTAGCACGCCCTGATGGATCGGCATCAGCGGCGTCGAAAGCTCGCGCAGCTGCATGGTCTGCTCGTTGATCATGCGCTCACGAGCAGTGATAAACACGCCGCCCAGGGTCAGCAGTCCCTCGGTCAGGATTTCCTGTAGGCGGCTGATCCACCAGTTGATCGCTTCCAGATCGTCGCCCAGCGCGGCTCGCATATGTTGATCAAGCATTTGCGCGCCGGTCACAATTCCCCGCGAGACTTCCTCAAGCCGGCCGCCGTGCTCCACCCGAATAACCGCGATCTTTTCCCAGTGTTTTTTAAAATTGGTGTCGCTGCCATGGATCAGATCTTCGCCGAAGGCGTTAAAGCCCGCGAGAATCGCTCCCTCAAGCTGCTGTCGAGAAAGCCCCTGGTAGCTGCTTAAATTCAAGGACTCAACACGATCTGTCGCCTCCCTGGCAGCGCCCGGTACGATATGCTGAAACTGCTCAATCACTCGTTGCATAGGGGGGTTCCTAACTGGTTATCAAAAATCATGTTAATCGACCCTGGGGATTGTTAGAGATCGACCCCAAAACTTCAGCCCCCAATTGTACCGAACTAGCATACCTCCTTCAGCATTCGAAACTATGACTGTGCGTAGATTGCCCGATCAAATCGCTGCTGGGACCACCGGCCGCGCACGTTTGACGATCCTCAATCAGCACATTACAATCCACCAGCAACGCATTGACAACTCTATTTACAGCGGCGTTTCGGCACCACACCGCTGTACTCATACGACATGAACCAACACTTTTCGGCGTATCTCGACATCGAGACCGCGTTTGACGGCTCGATCA
>DASWTW010000249.1:0-19773 GCA_036401895.1 Herpetosiphonaceae bacterium
AAGCATCCGATCAAATGCGTCACGATGGAGGGCTGGTAATGTTTCTAGCTGCGCGACACTTGCTTCGTCTAACGGTAAGCTTGCTATTTGATGTCGCTCACGCTGTTGTACCAGAGGAAAATGTGGGTATCAAGTAACAGCCTCATCGTCCCTCGAAGGAGTCGAGAATATCGTCTGTGAGTGGCGCATCAAAGTCATCAGGAACAACGAATTCGCCAGCGCACAAACCAAATGGCCGCAATTGTTTTGCGGCAGGATAGGATGATGCAGGCTTAATTTCAGCGATCGGCTGATCTGCTTGCACAATGAGTAATGTTTCCCCTGCTTGAACACGGTGCAAATAGCCAATCAAGTCGCGCTGAATTTCATCAAGGCTGATCGTTGTCATGCCTGTATTGTAGCAGATGTAGTAAAACCAAGCTCTGAGTCAGGAAAATGTGTGTCGCCTTCCTTGAAGCCGACGATCGATTCTCAGACTCGATAGCAGCAAGCACGGATCTGCAACAAAAAGCCGCAAACCGAGGTAATTATGTACAATGATCGTAAAATCGTAATCGCTGAAGTGAAATGGATAAACCTGTGATTCCTGGACTTCCTAACAGTGCCGAGGCGCAGCAGCGCAACGAAGCCTTCGAGTTTTTGAAAGCCTGGGTCGGGACGGCGCTCGCCTTCGCGGTCCTGTACCGCAATCTGCCGCTGTCGTTCGTCACGATCCTGCTGATCACCACGTTCACTGCCGGGCTGGGCGTGATCCTGCATGAGCTGGCACATCGCGTGGTGGCGCGGCGCTTCGGCGCGACCGCACACTTTGTCGCCAACGACATGATGCTGGTGCTCTCGGTGCTGATCGCGTTCTCGGGCTTCTTGTTTGCCGCGCCGGGTGCCGTCTGGCACAGCGGCTGGCTGACCAAGCGCCAGAGCGGCTTGATCGCAGCGGCTGGCCCTGCCACTAACATCGTGCTGGCGATCTTGTTTCTGGGCGCGCTGGTCGTGGCGCAGAGTGTAACCCAATCGCCGGTGATCATCTACTCGCTCTTTTTGGGCTTCTCGATCAACGGCGTGCTCGGCCTGTTCAACATGCTGCCGTTCGGTCCGATCGACGGCGCCAAGATTCTTAGCTGGAGCGGCACGGCTTTTACAGCCATGATCGCCGTCGCCGCGCTGGTCGCCTTTGGCCTGCCGCTCCTGCTGGGCCTGCCCGGCATCTTCGGCTAAGGCCGATCCACACGTCTTGAGATTCAACGACAAATTCGTAGTTTAACCTCTTGACAAAGTTTTAACTCTTCTCTATAGTGAAACCACAAGACACAGAGCGGTCGCCTGGCCGCTCACCGTGTTCCATTTCGCCAAAGCCTTTACAATTTGCTGCACATCCATCAGCCTGTCTTGTTCATCCGTGTGTCCACTCGCAGGATGCAGGCGCGGGCTATGATCTGCTGCGCGGCAAACGTGTTCGCCCAGGCCATGATTCAATCCATACAGCCAGAGGAGATTCTTGATGAGCACGTCGTCCCGTCTTTGGTCGCTTGTCGCCCTTGTCGCGATCCTGGCTATCGCGGCGCTACCCTCGACCACCAGCGCTAACCACTCGTGGGGCAACTATCACTGGGCGCGCACCAGCAACCCGTTCACCGTCAAGCTCGGCGATAACCTATCGAGCAACTGGAAATCGTACCTGGGCACAGCGTCCTCGGACTGGAGCAAGTCGCGGGTGCTCGACACTACAGTTGTCGCGGGTCAATCGAGCTCGCGCTGCGCAGCGACTGCGGGTCGCGTGGAAGTCTGCAACAGCACCTACGGCAGCAACGGCTGGCTGGGCATCGCCTCGGTCTGGACCAGCGGCGGTCATATCGTTCAGGGCACCGTCAAGATGAACGATACCTACTACAACACCGCGACCTATAACACGCCGGCGTGGCGCAACCTGGTGATGTGCCAGGAAGTCGGCCACACCTTCGGCCTCGCGCACCAGGACGAGAACTTCACCAACCCGAACCTGGGCACGTGCATGGACTACACGAACAATCCCGGCACCAACCAGCACCCGAACTCGCACGACTACCAGATGCTTGAGTCGATCTACTCGCATGTGGACGGCACCACCACTGTCGGCTCGCTACCGCCTGAGGTGGCCAACGCCGATCTGAGCACGCCCGAAAAGTGGGGCAAGCCGATCCACACCACCGACGACGGCCACGGCGCGGTCCACGAGCGCGACTTTGGCAACGGCTATCGCATCTTCACCTTTGTGTACTACGCCGAGCCGCGCGGCCACCGCGATCACCACTAGACGATCAATCATACTGACTGTGAAGGGCGGGGCGCATGCCTCGCCTTTTGCGTTGCCGTGTGAGCGGGCTTTCAGCCAGCAGTCAGCTTCACAACTTGACGGTATTGAAAGCGATCGATCCTTTTCTGGTATAATCCCGGCCGATGGCAACGACAACGATGACACCCGCCGCCGCCTCTACCCAACGGGTACCCGGCGGCGTTAGATTGTTTGGACAGCAATTCGCCCGCGTCGATCTGCTCGCCGCACTGCTGCTGCTGGCCGCCGCGCTGCTGGGCCTGATGCTGGCGTATGTGCGTCCGTCCAACGTCGAGATCGGCGTGGTCGGCATCGAAGACCACCGGCGCATCCACTACCAGCAGCACCTGGTCAACTTCCACGATCCCGAGGCGATCGCAGGCCAGCAGCGCTACTATCGCTGGACCGAGGCCGACAGCACGATCAACCTGCCGGGGATCGGTCGCGGTCTGTGGCAGACGCAGCTTTCGCTGGGCAGCCCACAGCCGACAGGACAGCCCAAGCAGATCGTGATCGCGGCCGGAGCGTACCAGCTGCCGGTTCAGCTGACGCCGGATCTGCGCAGCTACCATCTGCTCACGCCCTCGAGCGGCGACCTGCGTGTGACGATCGACTCACAGACCGCGCAGTACGGCAACGATCCGCGTCCGCTGGGCGTGATCTTCGGCGGCGTGGCGCTCCAGCCGATCGCGGTGGCCGCGCTTCCGCCCGCGCTCTTCCTGTTCCATACACTGCTGGCGCTGACACTGGCGTTTCTTACGCTGCGGCTGATCGGCGTGCCGACCTGGCTGGCGCTGCTGGGCGCGCTCGGCGGATTGGCCGTGCTGGTGTGGGGCACGGCGCTGCATCGCGGGCCGCTGGGCCTGTACAGCGTGCGGCTGCTGGCGGTAACTCTAGTCGGCCTGCTGTTTATGCTCGTCACGCGCTGGGCGACCGATAAGCTTTTCCGGCTGGGCGGCGTCGAGATCGGCGTGGCGGCGATGACCGGGCTGATGCTGATCGTGTATGCCGGCTACATTGTGAAGGCGGGCGGTCTGCTGTGGCCTTACTTTCTGTCGGTTGACATCGAGTGGCACATGGAGAAGACCCAGCGCGTGCTGACCGGGCGGATCTGGGAGCTGTGGGACGCCAACAGCCCGTTCCATCAGTCGGTGATGCCGGTGGACGAGTGGGGCGAGAACCGGCCGGTGATTCCCTACTCGCCGTTCTATCACATCTTCTCCGCGATCTGGGCGATCTTCCCCTGGCGGCTCAAGTTCTCCGCCGAGGTGTTCAGCGCGATGCTGGATGCGCTGCGGCCGGTGATGATCTTTTTCATCACGCGCAAGTTCGGCTTCCGCGACCGCGCGGGCATGGTCGCGGCGCTGACGTACAGCCTGATCCCGGCGGCGTTCCTGCTGCACGCCTGGGGCAATACGCCTACCACCAACGGCATGTGGTGGTCGCTGCTGGCGACGGCGGTGCTGGTCGGGACGTGGGATAAGCTGAGCACCAATCGCTGGGCCTGGCTCGCGCTGACGCTCGTGCTGACGCTGACGATGCTTTTCTACGCCGTGACGGCCGTCTTCACCACGCTGCTTATGCTGGCGATGGCGCTGCTGCTCCTGATCACACGGCAGCGACGGCAAGCGCTGACGGTCTTTGCCAGCATCACGGCGGCGGTGCTGCTCAGCATCGCGATCTACTACTGGCAGTTCGTGCCCGCCATCATTGAGCGCACGATTCCACGGCTGACCGGCGGCTTTGCCGAGAGCGGCCAGACGATGGGCGGCCAGGAGATCATCTTCTCCGACTATCTGATCAAATACGTGTATCTGCTCGACATCTACGGCGTGTATCTGCCGCTGATCCTGGGCAGCTTCGGCTGGTGGCTGGGCGTGCGTAAGTTCGGCGTGCGCTCGCTCTTCACGATCCTGATGACGGTCTGGATGGTGATCGCGATCGCCTTCTGGTTCATCGGCCTCAAGGTCTCGATGGTCGATAAGCAGCTCTTCTGGCTGATGCCGTGGATGGGCATCGGCACCGGCATTGCGGTGGACCGCCTGCTGAGCGAGCGGCGCCTGGTGCGCCTGGCCGCGCCGCTGCTGATCCTGGGCGCGCTCTACACCGGCAGCGAGGCGCTCTACCTGTGGACCCATCGGCTGAACGGCTATCCGATCGGCGAGGGCTACGTCAGCTGGTATCAGTTCGTTTGCCGCTCTGCCTACGATCGGCAGACCTGTATTCCCGAGTAGGAGCATACGTTCGTGTGGAACGGTAAGACGGTTTCGGTTATTTTTCCAACCTACAACGAAAAAGAATCGATCTACGATGCGATCCAGGAGTTCAACGCAACCGGCTGGATCGACGAGATCGTTGTCATCAACAATAACGCCGCGCCGGGAACCGCCGAAGAGGTTGCTCGAACCAACGCACGACAGGTGTTCGAGACCAAGCAGGGCTACGGCTACGCGCTGCGTCGCGGCATGGCCGAGGCGACCGGCGATCTGATTCTGTGGGCCGAGCCTGACGGCACGTTCGTGGGCAAAGATGTTGAGAAACTGCTGGTCTACAGCAACGATTTTCCGGTCGTCTTCGGCACGCGCACCTGCACCTCGCTGATCGGCTCGGGCGCGAACATGGGCATGTTTCTGCGCTACGGCAACGTGTTTGTGGCCAAGCTGCTTGAGGCGCTCTTCAACACCTACACGCTGACCGACGTCGGCTGTACGATGCGCGTGATGAGCCGCGAGGCATTGCAGATCATGCAGCCGCACTTTCGCTCGGGATCGAGCTACTTCGGCCTGGAGTTTATGCTGCTGACGATCGTCTGCGGCTTTGAGTTTGTACAGATTCCGGTCACTTATCGCTCGCGAGTCGGCGAGTCGTCGGTGACAGGCGATTTCAATAAAGCGTTTGCGCTGGGCATGCAGATGATCTTCTACGTCGTCTGGTCGTGGATCATCTTCTGGTTCCGCCGGGTGATCGGCCGGCCGCTGCCCTACCAGCACACCGCGCCATCCAACGGGTAAACGCTATGCTGCGAAGCTCTTCGATCGACGCCCGCCCCAAAACCGAGCGCCGCGCACTGGCCGCCGCGCTCACGCCGACGCATCTTCTGGTCGGCATGGTGCTGCTGTACTTCGTCTTTTTGACGGCCGGCATGGCGTTCAAATGGACGCTGTGGGGCCAGGGCTTCGATCATGTCGACTACGAGCAGGCGATCTGGAACACGACCCAGGGCCGGCCGTTCCAGATCTCGCGCTACAACTTCACTAATTCTATCCTGGGCATGGACTGGATGCCGGGCCTGCTGTTTGCGGTGCCGTTCTACGCGCTCTGGCCCTCGGCCTATATGCTCGACATTCTGCAATCGGCGCTGCTGGCGCTAGGCGCGGTGCCGGTGTATCTGATCGCCCGCGCTCAGTTCAACGGCAGCGAGAAGGCCGGCCTGGCCTGGGCCGCGACCTATTTGCTCTACCCGACGCTTCAGTTTGTGAATATGACGCCGCCGTGGCAGCCGCGCACCCTGGCGATCCTGTGTCTGCTGTGGGCGTTTCGCTTCTTTCAGCAGCGGCGGCTGTGGCCGTTCCTGCTGATGCTCCTGGTCGCGATCACGACACGCACCGATGTTTCGCTGGTGGTGGTGGCCTGGGGCATGTACGCCGCGCTCAAGCGGCGCAATTGGCGCTGGTGGCTGCCCGCGCTGGTGCTCGGCTTCGGCTGGTTCTATGTCTCGACCTCGATCATCACGCCGTCGTTCTACCACGCGGGCTACAACCCGACCGAGGGCGAAATTAATTTCGATCCCAGCGAGGGCCAGCAGTCCGAGGCGTGGCCCGGCAAGAGCGCGCAACTGGGCTACTACGCGCATCTGGGCAAAGATCCGGTCGACATCGTCAAGAACATTCTGACGCATCCGGTCGAGACCTTCAATCTGATGTTTACCGGCGAGAAGCTCTGGTATCTGTTCCTGATGTTCGGCACGCTGCTCTTCCTGCCGCTGCTCGCGCCCGACGTGCTCCTGCTCTGCGCGCCGATCTTTTTGATCAACCTGCTCTCGACGCGCATCTACCAGTACACAATTGAGGAGCAGTACCAGGCGCTGATCATTCCCGGCATTGTGCTGGCCGGCATCGTGGGCGCGGCACGGCTCTGGCGCTGGATCGAGCGCCGACGCACGCAGCCCGGCGATGGCCAATGGACGCCGCGCGCTGTGCCGGCCGCGCTGCTGATCGCGCAGGTGCTACTGGTGGGATCGCTGCATCTGCCGCTCAAAAATCCGGTAATCTCGGCCTTCCGCAACCACGAGAAGCCCGAGCGCGTGGCGCTGATGAACCAGCTCTCGGCGCAGATTCCGCGCGATGCCAAAGTCGCCGCGACGTCGTTTCTCGCGCCGCATCTGCTGCCGCGCCAGTACCTGTTCTATCTGCCGCCCGGCCCGATGCATCACCTCGTCGACGAGGCCGAGTACGCGTTTATCGACGAGCGCGCGGCCGTGCTGAAAGAGCATCCCAAACTTTTGGAGCATCTGCGCAACGATCCCAAGTGGAAGCTGATCGCCGAGCAGGATCAGCTGCTGCTGTTCAAGAACGAAGAACCTAGAACCCAGAACTAAGAACCTAACGGAAGAACGAAGAACCTAGAACCCAGAAGACGTTTCGTTTAGGTTCTAGGTTCTCAGGTCTAGGTTCTACGCCTGGTGAGGGCCAGCAAACCAATTGAAGCCAGCCGCCGCGACAACAGGAGTTTTGCTAACCGGGCGGACCACAGCGGTCCGTCCGCTTCGGTTTGCGCTGCTGATCACCGCGACCACGCTGCTGGCGATCGGGCTGCGCGCGCTCTTCTGGTGGATGCAGAGCCGCAGCGGCGCGGTGCAGCCCGGCGACTCGACCGAGTATGTGCAGGGCGCGCTGCATCTGCTTGAGGGCAGCTACGCGACCGGCTCCAAGTGGCTGCGACCGCCGCTGTATCCGCTGTTTCTGGCCGCGACGTTCGCGGTCGTGGGCGTCGATCTGTCGCGGGCGATGCTGGTCCAGGCGATCGTGACCGGGCTGGGCGTGCTGTTCTTCGCGGCGCTGGGCTACGCGGTCTTTCGGCGGCGAGACATCGCAGGCGTCAGCGCGCTGATCGCGGCGCTCTTCGTGCCGTTCGCAGCCTACGGCAGCGTGCTCTTTGCCGAGGCGCTCTTCGTCGTGCTGATCGCGGCCTCGTTCGCGCTGCTGCCCTACGGCCAGCCCGAGAAGCTTTCTCGCCGTCGTTTATTCCTGGCTGGCGTGCTGCTCGGCCTGGCCACGCTGACGCGAGCGGTCGGCTTGTTTTTCATTCCGCTGCTGGTTCTTGGTCTGCTTGCCGAATATTGGCAGAACAACAGAACAACAGAACAACAGAACAAACAAACAGCGAACAAAGAACAAAAAGGGTTTGCTCTTCCCCTTGGCCTTTCCCGAATCCTCCTAGGTTCTTGGTTCTTGGTTCTTGGTTCTTTCCTGGTCATCGCCCCGTGGACGCTGCGCAACGCCCTGGCCTACGATCGCTTGATCGCGGTCGACACCAACGGCGGGATCTCGTTCTGGTACGGCGCGGTCCACAACGACGCCGAGCTAGCAGCGGGCGAGGCCCAGCTTGCCGCGCTGCCGAATCTGGCCGACAAGCAGCGTGCGGCGCTGGCGCTGGCCTTCGACGCGATCGCGCGTGATCCGGGGCGCTACCTGAGCAGCGTGCGCTACAAGATCGTCAGCCTGTGGCAGCTGAGCAGCCGCAACTACGCGGCCGGCGGCATCATCAGCTACGATCCCGACGGCTACAGCCTGGGCCAGACGCCGGGCGAGCTGCCGCTGCCGCTCTCGCTGCTGGCCGACGCGCAGTATGTGCTGCTGGTGCTGGGCGGCATCTGGGGCTACTGCTTCGCGCCGCGCGAGTCGCGCTCGCTGGTGCTGCTGCTGTGGCTGCTCTTCGGCACATTGATGAGCGGCATCACGATCGGACATCCCCGGCTGCGCTTGCCGCTGCTGGTGGCGTTCGTGCCCTACGCCGCGTGGTGCGCGCTGACGCTGCCGGCGATCGTGCGATCCCTGCGATCCCGATGGCGAGCGGCGACGATCGCGGCGCTGGTGACGCTGGGATTTTTCGGCGTGATCTACACGCAGCACTACGTACGCTGGGCACGGGCGCTGATCACGGTCAAGTCCGGCGATCAAACAAGCGCGGCAACCTATCGTCAGGCCTACGCGATCAACCCGGCGAACCCGCTCTGGCTGCTGGCCGCCGCCGACCGGGAAAGCCGCAGCGGAAACTGGTCACAGGCCGAGCAGGACTACAACATGGCTGTGGAGCAGGAGCCGCGCAGCCTGTACGCGCATGTCAGTCTGATCCAGACGGCGTTTCTGCGACAGAATGAGCAGCAGGCGAATCAACATCTCGCCGCGATCCAGGCGCTTGGCCGCGACAACAACGATCTGCTGCAATGGGCCTGGTCGCGCTTCAGCGGGCACAGCACGGCTACGATCCAGCCCACACAGCCGAGCGCGCTCGGCCTGATCCTGGGCTTTGTGCCCACGCAGCCGGGCAGCGACGAGCGCTGGACGATGCAGACCGCGCAGCTACGTTTGGAGCCGTCGCAGGACTGCGGGCAGCTCAGCCTGACACTGCGCGGGCACCAGTCGAATCAGCCGGTCGACGTGGAGGTTGGCGGGCGCATCACGACGATCAACATCACAACCGAGCGATCGGTGTATCATGTACCCCTGGAGGCGGGATTGTGTCAGGCGGGACAGCCGCTGCTCGTGACGCTGCGCACGCCTGCACGGGTGCTGGACGCCGACACACAGCCCTGGCCGGTAGGCGCAGCGGTAGCACAGGTGAGCCTTGAGTAGCATCATTCACGAAGATCAACTGGTCGCGGCGATCGAGCCGTGGCTGCAACATATGCGCTGGCGCTCCAACTTTGCGGAGTGGCGCGAGCGCCGCATCAACCAGGAGCGCTACCAGCAGGCGCGCATCGACCAGCTTGAGGCGATCGCGGGGCCGCTGGATCGCCAGGTGCTGCTGGATGTGGGCGCGGGCATGGGTGGCTTCGCGGTGGCGGCGGCGCTCAGCGGCGCGACCGTCGCGGCCTGCGAGTTCAATCGCGACTACTGCGAGATCATCAAGCTGCGGGCGGCGCGCAACGATCTGACGCTGCCGGTCTATAACGCGGCGGGCGAGGCGCTGCCCTTCGCCGATCGAAGCTTCGATACGATCGTGAGCTGGGATGTGATCGAGCATGTCCAAGATCCGGCACAGATGCTGAGCGAGTTCAATCGCGTGCTGCTGCCGGGCGGCGTCGCGCTGGTCACGGCGATCAACCGCTGGGCCTGGAAAGATCCGCACTACCATATTCGCGGCTTGAACTGGATTCCGCGCGCCTGGGCCGAGAAGCTGATCCAGCGGCGCGGTCGCTCCAAGGAGGGCGCGGCGTTTCAGGATATGCAGCGGCTGAGCGAGATGCACTACTTCAGCTACGGCGATTTCGTCAAGCTGGCGCGGCTCTACGGCTTTCGCGTCCACGATCTCAAAGAGCGCGAGCTGCGCGCGGGCAAGCTGCACAGCCCCAAACGCAGCCGTCGTCTGATCCGCACGGCGCTGCGGGCGCTGGGCCTTGAGCGACCGGCCTATCGCGCACAGCGGCAGTGGTACGTCGGCATGTTTGAGCTGGCGCTGGTCAAGGAGCGCTGAGGTGCCGGCTGCGCAAACATCGCTGAGCGAGCGCGTGGCAGGCGCGATCTTCTGGAACACTGTCGCGTTCCCAATCAAGGCCGCGATCAAGTTTCTGGCCGGTCTGGTTCTGCTCTGGGTGCTGCTGCCCGAAGGCTACGGCTTGTTCCAGGCAGCGGTCGGCGCAGTCGTGGCCACGGTCTGGACGTTCACGGGCCTCGGCATCAGCCCGTCGATCCTGAAGTTCGTCCCCGAGGTCATGGCGCGTCAGGGTCGCGTCGGCGTGGCGCGCTTTCTGCGCCAGCTTTTCGCGATCCGCCTCGGCTTCCTGTTCGCCGTCGTGCTGGCGCTCAACGTGTTCAGCGGCGACGTGCTCGGCTTTCTGCTCTCGCAGGCCAGCGGCCAGTATGCGGAGGCGCTGCGGGCAGACGGCCTGTTTCTGCTGCGTACGGCCAGCGCGATCGTGCTGATGCGCGCCGTCACCGACACCTGCGCCCGAACGCTGGTCGCCTACTTCAAGCAAAAAACCACCAACTCGCTCGACATCGTGTCGGCGCTGGTGCAGCCGCTGCTGACGGTGCTGCTGGTGCCGGCTTGGGGACTTGGCCTCGGCATTCGCGGCGCCGCGCTGGCGATTTTGTTCGGCTCGGCGGTCGATCTGCTGCTGGCGCTGTTCGCGGTACGTCGTGCGCTCGGCGCGCTGCCCGCCGACGAGCAGCCGATCGTCGCGATCGAGCGGCTGTGGCAGCGCTTCACGTCCAGCGCGCTGATGAACTACGTCATGGATCAGAGCGTTTTCATCACCTCGCCCGATTTTGTGGCGCTGGTCTTTCTGTGGGTGGCGCGGCCCGAGGCGCTGGCGAATATCGAGGCCGGCTGGAATCAGGTACTGGTGCTGCTGACCTACCTGGTGATGCCGCTCAACGGCATTTACGTGCCGATGTTCAGCGAGATTTTCGCCAAGCGTGAGGATCACAAGCTTCAGCCGGCGTATGCTACGCTCACCCGCGCGCTGCTGCTGGCGACGGTTCCGGCGGGCATCGGGTTTATCACGCTGGCGCCGCAGGCTTTTGAATTGCTGCATCTGGCGACCAAGTATCCACAGGCGGCGACGGTGGCCCAGGTGGTCACGTTCTTTCTCTTCGCCGAGTCGATCGTGGTGGTGCCGCACGTGATCCTGATGGTCTACGAGCGCTACCGCATCGTGGCGCTTTCGCGGCTGCTGGCGGTGCTGAGCGCGCCGCTGATCGTGCTGGTGGCGATGAATAGCTCGGCGGTGCTGACGGCGGTCGCGATCGGTGTATTCCGCTTCGGCAGCCGCGCGGTGCTGACGCCTTACGCCAGCCGCGCGTTTGGGCTGCGCTTTCCGTGGCGCTTCGCCGGTCGGCTGCTGGTGCCGTCGCTGCTGTTCATGCTGGTGCTGACGCTGCTGAGCGGCGTGCTGCCGGTGCGCGAGGCACAGCCGGTCTGGCAAAATCTGCTGCATCTCGGCCTGCTCGTCGGCGTCGGCGTGGCGATCTTTGGGATTGGCTTTAAACTCATGGGCGGCATCGACGACGATGATCGCAAGCGGCTGGCGACGATGCGGATTCCGCTGCGCAAATTGATTCTGCGATACTTATAACCGAGCACGGTGCGAGGCGGGAGCTTGGGGGCGATCCCCAAAATTCCCTTCTCACCTACAAAATTGGAATAGATGTCCATACAAAGGAAGTTTATGACTCGCTATGTCTCGCTGCCTGGCCTGCGCTGCATCCGCTACGAGGTTGCGCTCAACGGCTGGAAAATCCTCAAACATACCGTCAACGATTTTAGCCTGTGGCGGCTGATCGAGTATCCCTGGGTGACGCAGCAGCTCAAGCTCAAGCCCGGCGACACGGTGCTGGATCTCGGCACCGGCACGTCGTCGTATCCGCATATGCTGGCCAAAGAAGGCGTCAACGTCGTGGTGCTGGAGCTGGAGCGCGATCGTGTGCGCTGGCAGCAGCAGAAGCGGCTGGAGACCGCCCGGCCCGGCGATGGCGTGGTTTATCCCGTGGTCGCCGATGCAACCGCGCTGCCGGTTCGCGACGGCGTTGGCGTGCGCGTCAGCGCGGTCTCGTCGCTTGAGCACATCCCCGACGATCACGCGGTTGGCCGTGAGATCGGGCGTGTGCTGGCCGACGACGGCATTGCGGTGATCACGATCCCGTACACCAAGGGCGAGCGCACCGGCTTTTTCAAAGGCATCAAGCCCTTCAAGCAGGTCGAGCGCAACGCGTTTGTGCAGGAGGGTAAATCGGGCTCGTTCTTCCGCTTCTACAACGATCAGGACATTCAGGAAACGTATATCGAGCCGTCGCATGCCGAGGTGACGGCCTGGCGCGGCTTTGGGCGCAAGCTGCTCAACGGGCTGTACCACGAAACCCGGCGCAATCGCTACTGGCGGCGCTGGGTCTTGAAAGATTGGCTGCTGGCGAAGATCGTGCATCCGCTCGAAGAGCGTTTCGGCACCGCGACCGAGCCGCTGTATGTGATGTTCCGGCTGGAGCGCACCAAGTAAGCATGGCGACGATAGGACAACGCATATCTCGGGCACCAGACTGGTCGCTGCGTGGCGGTCGCTGGCTGGCGATCGCGGCGATCGTCGGCCTGGCGATCGCGGCCGTGCTGGCGCTGATGCTGCGGCCGGCGCCACGCTACGCCGTCGATCTGCAACAAGCGCTGGAAACGCTGCCCTTCGAGATCGACGGCATCAACGCGGTCGAGATCAACAACGGGCAGCCCTACCGCTGGACCACGGACTATCCGTTCATCCAGATCCGCAACGCGTATCATCTCGCGCCGACGTTTCTGACGACGCTGACGATTCGCTCGGAGCGGCCCGACGGCCCGCAGCCGGTGACGTTTCTGGTCAACGAGCAGCCGCTGGCGACGACGCAGACTACGCCACAGATGCGCGTCTATCATCTGATCCTGCCCCATCGCCCGGACGCCGACAGCACGCTGCGGTTTGCGGCGGCGACCAAAAACTTCACGCCGCCCAACGATCTACGCCGCCTGGGCTTTATCACCACCAGCTGGTCGATCACGCCGATTTTCGCCGACACGCCGCTTGGTCCGCTGACCTCGGGTGAGCTGGCGCTGGTGCTGATCGGCGGGCTGCTGCTGACAGCCTGGCTCTGGCTGCGCTCCGGCCGCGCTACAGCGCTGAGCGTCGGCGTTCCCGTAGCGCTGGCGCTGCTGGTGCTGCGTGGATTCTATCAGCCGGCGCCGCTGCCGTTCGCGCACCTGGCGATCATCGCGCTGCTGGGCACGGCGCTGCTAACGCTGCTGACGCGCGCAGCCTGGACCACGCTCGGCCTGGCGATCGTCGGGGTGATTACGACTTTCTCAGGCGCTCTCTGGCCCAGCTGGATGACCGACGACGCGCTGATCTCGTTTCGCTACGCGCAAAACCTGGTCGCGGGCAACGGCCTGATCTACAACCTCGGCGAGCGCGTCGAAGGCTACACCAATTTCCTGTGGACCATGCTAGCGGCGCTGGTGCTGGCGCTGGGCGGCGATCCGGTGCAGGTCTCGTACTACGCCGGGATCGTGATCGCGCTGCTGCTGATCGCGGCGACGTTTGTGCTGGCGCGGCAGCTGATGGACGAGCGCTGGGCGCTGATGGCGGCGGCGCTGCTGGGCACCAGCCACAGCCTACTGATCTACACGGCGCGCGGCTCCGGCCTTGAGACCGGCCTCTTCGCGCTGCTGCTGGTCGTCGGCACCACGTTTTTCCTGCGCGAGCGCTTTGGCCTGGCTGGCGCTGCGTTTGCGCTGGCGACGATGACGCGGCCCGAGGGCGTGCTGCTGCTTGGCATCGCCGGGCTGGTGCGGCTGGTCGCTAAACGCAGAATCGACGCGGGAATCTGGCGCATGGTCGGCGTGTTCGCACTGATCGGCGTGCCTTTCTTCGCCTGGCGCTTCTTCTACTACGGCGACCTGCTGCCCAACACCTTCTACGCCAAAACCGGCGGCGGCCTGACGCAGGCAATCCGTGGTCTGGCGCACGCCGGATCGTTCGCGCTCTTCGCGGGCGGTCCCGTGCTGGCGCTGCTCCTCGTCCTAGCCGCAGTCCGCTTCATCCGCGACTGGCGCGCGCGCTCGGATCAGCTGATCTGGCAAAGCTTCGCCTGGCTGGTCGTCGGGATCTACACAGCGTATATCATCAGCGTCGGCGGCGATCATTTTCCCGGCTACCGCTTCTTCGTGCCGATGCTGCCGTTTCTGGTGCTGCTGATGGCGCGCGGAACGCAGCAGATCGCTGCGTTCGGGGAACAAAGGAACAAAGGAACACAAGAACAAAGCAGTACCGACAAGCTCCCCTCGCCTGCCGCAGCGGGAGAGGGGCTGGGGGTGAGGGCCTGGGTTCTAGGTTCTCAGGCCGCGCCTGCCGTGCTGGCGATCGTGCTGATCGTCGGGCTGAGCATCTACAATCTCACGCGCTCGACGCCCTTCGATCAGATCGTGCGCGGCGACGACGAGTCGGTGTGGCTGTGGCGCGAAATGGGCTGGTGGCTGGCCGATCAGGGACAGCCCGGCGAGTCGATGGCCGCTATGGGCGCGGGCGCGATCCCCTACTACTCGAATCGCGAGACGATCGATCTGCTTGGCCTCAACGACAAGCACATCGCGCGGCTGGAGGTCGAGAGTATGGGCAGCGGCGTGGCCGGCCACGAGAAGCAAGATCCCGACTATGTGCTGAACGAGCGCAGGCCGACCTATATTCCCGGCATCTGGACCGAGTATTTTGGCGGCTCGCAGGCATTGAAAAACACCGGCCTGTACGAGCGCCAGGAAGTGATCACGCGCTACGGGCGGCGGATCGTGCTCTGGAAGCGAGTCTCATGAGGATTTTGTACTGGATTCCGCGCTACGACGCCGGGCTGATGGGCAACCAGATCCATGTCGAGGTGATCGAGGCGTGGCGCGAGATGGGCGTGGATGCCGAGGTGCTGACCTTCAACGCCGGCCTCCCGTCGCGCTCGACCGAGATGCTGGACGGTATTATCGTACACCGGCTGCCGCTCAACCGCACGCTGATCGAAAAAGCGCTCAATCGCGCCGCCCAGCCGCTGATGCAGTATCCCTACTGGGTCGGCGCGCTGGAACACTACCGTCGCTTCATGGCCGAGCAGAGCCGGCGCTTCGATCTGATGCACATCGAGACAGCCTTTCCGCTCGGCGCCCTGGCCGCGATCACGCCCACTCACCAGCCGCCGATCGCGGTCACGCTTCAGGGCGCGGATGTGATGGCCGAGCCCGCCTTCGACTACGGCTACGCCCGCTTCGGCATGATCCGCGCGCTGCTGCGCCAGGTCTTTCGCCAGGCCGCCGTGATTCGCGCCGACTCGCCGATGATCGAGCGAATGGTGCGCGGCATGGGCGCGCAAGCGGCGAAAACCGTCGCGATTCCGTTCAACATCACGGACGCCGATTTTCCGCCCGCCGACGTGCCGCTGGATCGCTTTCGGGCCGAGTCGCGATCGGAGATCTGCGCACGTCACGGTCTCGATCCGCAGCAGCCGCTGATCATCAGCATCAGCCGGTTGCATCCCTTCAAAGGCGTCGAGTTCTTGGTCGAGGCGATCCCCGAGATTCAGGCGGCGCTCGGGCCGGTGCAGGTGATTCTGGGCGGTCCCAGCCGCACAACGCCACGCTTCGGCGACTACGGAGCGTATCTTCAGCGCCACGCCGAGGAGCTGGGAGTCGCCGCAGCCACGCATCTGATCGGCCGCGTCGAGCACAGCGCGATCCAGCGCTACTGGGCCGCCGCCGATATTGTGGTCGTGCCGTCGGTCGTCGAGTCGCTGAACCGGGTGGCCGCTGAGGCTGGCGCGGTTGGCACGCCGACGATTGTGACGCGCACCACGGGCATCAGCGAGTACGTCGCGGAGCACGATTGCGGGCAGATCGTCGAGCCGCGCTCCGGCCAGTCGATCGCTCAGGCGGCGATCAGACTACTGAGTGACCGCGCCCTGTGGCAGCGCCAGTCGGGCAACGGTCCACAGCTCGCCGCCGACTTCCGGCCCTCGGTGATCGCGCGGCAACTGCTGGACGCGTACACCAGCCTCGCCCCCAACTCTAGCCTATCCATTACCCATAAGTGACGTGTCAAGTTGACGAGGCTCAAGGCCGTGCAGCAAGACCCAGGTCGCAACAATATCGTCCAAGCGGCGCAGTCCACGCCAGATCACCTTCACGCCGGGCTCGCCGTCGCCCCGCCGCCCCAACAAGCCGCCCAGTTGCGCAATCCAGCGCACGGCTTGACTCAGGGGTGGCGGCGCATCGATTGGTGCGCTGGGTGTGCGGTGGATCGTGCAATACAACGCCTGCCATTCGTGGGGGGCCAGCACCTCCGTACAGGGCGCATCCGGTCGTTGCCGCGCTTCATACGTCAGCCACAACAAGCGCCACGCCACAATACAGTAGGTCGCCAGCGCCCGTTCCAGGGCCGCCGCCGTTTCCAATTGCAACTTTTCGACCTGGCAGCCACTTTTCAAGACGTAGTGATAGCGCTCAATCAACCACCGCAGCCGATACCAGTCGATGACCTGGATCGCGTCCTCCAGCGTGTCCACGGGCAACGTGGTCATCAGCAGCCATTCCACGGCCTTCACGCCCGCTGGCGGTGCCACTTCCGTGACTAACACGACTTGAAGTGGGATGGTGGCCAAGTTCGCCCGCGCTGTGCGATTCTGCGGCGGCTGGATACCCAAGGTCGTGGCTCGGATCTGGAGTGTTGCGCTCCGCGCAGGACGGTCGTCCCCACGCGGCAAGGTCGTGGTCAGCGTCCCGAGCACGGGACTCTGGTGACTCGCCTCCCAGAGGCGATGGGCGGCATGTTGGACCGTGCGATTGTAGGCCGCCCGAATCAGCAACTGATGTGTAGCCAGACGCGGGGCGGCGAACAAATCATAGAGATCTGCTTCGCGGTCAGCGATGGTAATCACCTGGGTCGTCTGTGGCAGGGCCGCTTGAGTCACTTGGAATGCGGTCAGCCAGCGCTGACTTTCTTTTTCCGCCGTCGTGCGTTGGCTCCGCGTATGTTTTTTGCCCACCTGAGCAGGATCGCGCCGCCAGACCGCTTGATGGAGCAACCCTAAGGGGACGCCGTCGATGGTGGCAGCGAGCGCCGAATGCACCTTGAGACCTCGGCGCTTGGGATGATCCAGGTAGCCGACATCCTGCGTCGCCGGATGATCCGTAACATCGATCTCGGTCGTGTCTTGGATCACCAAGATCGTGGCGTGCGAGGCGATGCGGGTCTGTGTGCGGTCAGTATGAGCGGCACGGATGGCGGTCGGCGTGACGCGGTCCGAATCCCAGAAGTTATAGGCCGCTTTGGTCGCCGCCCACGATCCGCAGGCTTGCGGAACGCTTGCCGTCGGTTGGGCGGCGAAATCTTCCACCATGCGGATCAGCCGTTTCGTCAAGCGGGCATCGCGAAAGTTGGCGGTTTGTAGTTCCTGAGTCGCCCACGAGGGCATTACTGGCTCCTTGTCCTACGCTGAGAACCTGAGCGACCGAGTATAACAGAGTTGAATCGACGCAACCGCAACTTGACAAACGACTTATGGGTAATGGATAGCAACTCTAGCAGGGCGTGATAAATCCCTTGACAGGGCGTGATTTATCACGCCCCTACGTCCTACCAATCACCAATTCCAACCATCCAGCAACACAAAACCCCTCTCCTATCGCAATGGGAGAGGGGAAAGCCTGAAGGGCTAGGGTGAGGGCCTAGCCCAAATTCTAATCAACCTTCGCGATCCTGGCCATCGCATCCCAGAACATCTTCTCGTATGCCTGGTAGAGCCGAGCCGCGCGGCGGATCTCAGCCGGATCGGCTCCCTGATCCAGGCCATCCTGAATAATCTCCAGCGCGGCATCCTCGAACGACGGCAGATTGGCGAAGTTGTCCAGGAAAGCCGTCTCCGCCGAGGAGAAGCCGTACTTTGCACGCAGCGCCGCGCTCATCTCGCCGCAGTTATGGCCCCAGGCTGCGAAGTTAACCAGAATACCGCAGACGCTCGCCGCCGCCGAGGCGTACAGCGACTGCCAGGCCATAAACGTCGGGTAGGTAAAGCCCTCGGGCGTGACCTCGTAGCGCTCCAGATCGGCAAGGCTCATGCCCAGCTTTGCGGCGAAAACCGGGATCGCCGCCAGCGCTGCGTACTCGCCCTGCAAAATGCCGTTGAAAAAAACGCTGGCCCTGGGCTGGTCGCCGAAGCGATGGACGAAATGCGCCATCGAGCGCAGATCGCTGGTGGCGACGTGGTACTCGTGGCCGGGAAACGCCTTGAGCGCCTCGATCGAGACTTTGCCTTTGCGCAGCGCCCGCAGATAGGGATGATTCATGATCTTCTGGTCGATCTCGCGCAGATCTTCCCGGATTGAGGCGACCAGCTGCTCGGCACTGATCGGAGCCTGCTGCTGCGCTTCTCCGCTGGCTGCCAGCGCATCGTCGGCTGTCATCAGCGCAACGCCACCGATCGCGGCGGCAAAACCTTTCATAAAATCCCGGCGCGACGGACTCGCACTGCCTGAAGTTGTCATCACGACCTCCTCTTGGACTAGAACAGTTGGAAGAATATAGATGCTGCTGGAAGAAATGATGGTTGCGGTGCAGGTTTAAGGGCGAGAAGAACCTGCACTATTATTCTACTGCCGGCACCAGCTGCTGTTTAAGCTCCAAAAGTTGTAAGACCAACGGAGATCTCAGGAAGAGCACGGCGGAGCACCTAGCGCGCCGATTGTCGGCGGCGGCGTGTACTGCCAGGCACGATCGTTCGAGCCGGCGATGTAGCTGGCCTCGACATCCATGCGCTCGATCGAAACGCTGAAGCGCCGCCCGTCCGTCGTCGCACTGGCCGTGCTCTCGAAGGTCAGGCTGTGCTCGCCGGCCGGCACCAGCAACGACAGCGTGACCCGCCGATCGAAGGGCGCGGCCGGAATCTGGTAGTCGCCGAGCGGCTGGCCGTCGAACAGAATGCGCAGCCCGCGCTCGGACTCGAAGCCCGTCGCCGGAAACGAGAGCGACATCAGCGCCCGTGAGCGCGCCAGCACCTTGATCGTCGCCCGGTTGCCGATCCAGCGCCAGACGCGCTGCCCATCGCTCTCGGCGTCGTTCCAGCCGTCCATCAGCACCAGCACCGGCTGCGCGGCCTCGGGGTCGATCTGGTAGATCTCGGCCTTTTCATCGACAGCGTAGCGGCTGATGCCCGGCGTCGCCAGCTGCTGGCGCAGCCGCTCCAGCAGCGCGGATGAAAGATCCTCGGTGTTGAGTACCACGAAGCGCGTACCGAGCGTCGCCAGCTCGTGCGCCGGGTTGTGCTCCACAATATCGGGCGCGGGCGGCAGCGCCTGCCACAAGCGATTCAGCGCCGAGGCCGCCGTGATCAGCGGATAGTCGGGTGTGCGCGCGACGTAGCCGCCCAGCAGCGGCCGTCCGTGGCAGATCTGATTGATCATATACTGACTTTTGTCGTTTTGCGGCGGCAGCTCCAGCACCGCGCCGGAGGCCGGGTCGGCGTTGAGACTGGCATAGGCAGAATCCGAGCGGATCGGCAGGATCGGCCAACGCGCGACCCAGCTTTCCAGCACCAGCGCCAGCGCCAGCGCACCGCTCACCAGATAGCGTGGTCGCCGCGACAGCTCGCGCAGCGCCACAAAGCCAAAGCCCACCAGCACGCCGACCGGCAGCATCAGGATCGCGATAAAGTAGCTGGGACGGCTGCTGTTGCGGAACGGTCCCGCCAGATCCA
>DASWTW010000250.1:0-38575 GCA_036401895.1 Herpetosiphonaceae bacterium
CGTCCAATCGGGATATGCACCGTCTGCGCGGCGGGCATCTCGCGTATGACGTGATGCGTGACATCGTCGGAGCACTCGGTTGGGCCGTAGGCATTGAGCAGCGGAATGTGTGGATAGGCCGCCAGCCAGCGCCGGCACACCTCGGGCGGCAGCGCTTCTCCGGTTGGAATGATCCAGCGCAGAGCGGCCAGGCTGAGCTGCTCCTGTCGCTCAATCTCATGGAGCATCGCGTGTAAGAGCGAGGGCACCGGCTCCAAAATCGAGACCTGCTCGTGCTCGACGCGAGCCAGCAGCAGCGCCGGATCATGCGTGACATGATCGCCCATGATCGCGACGCGACCGCCGACGAGCAGCACCGCGAGCAATTGCCAGACTGAAATGTCAAAGGATTGCGAAGCGGTCTGAGCCACCACATCGGCCGCCGTGAGCTGCAAAGCATCGATCTTAGCGTCCAGGTGGTTGAGCATACCGCGATGCTCAACCATCGCGCCCTTGGGTACGCCCGTCGAGCCCGAGGTGTAGATCACATAGGCCAGCTGCTCGCTCAGGACGCGCGCCGGCGGATTAGTGGCCGCGCGCTGCTCCTGGATCAAGTGCTCGGCCACTGCTACTGGCGGTTGAGTCGCAAGCTGCTCGATCGCCGCTGCCAGCATAGGCAGCAGTGCGTCCGTGGTGAGGATCAGGCCGGCTCCACTTTGCGCCACAATCTGGCTGATGCGCTGGTCGGGCGTGCCGGGATCGATCGGCACATACGCGCCGCCGGCCTTGAAAATGCCCAGGATGCCGACCAAAAACAGGAGATCGCGCTCGGCCAGGATCGCCACCACAGTTTCGGGTCCAACTCCACGCTCGATCAGCGCCCACGCGAGCCGATTCGCCTCGGCATTCAGCGCCTCGTACGTCAGCGACGTGTGCTCATAGCTCGCGGCGATCGCGTTGGGTGTGCGGGCGGCCTGCTCCTCAAAGCGGCCCTGTAAGCTCACCGGCGACCAGTCGGCGCTCGTGGCGTTCCAGCTCACCAGCATCTGCTGCTGCTCGGCCGGCAGTAGCAGCGGCAGCGCCGAGATGCGCTGCTCGGGATCGGCGACGCAGCCGGCAAGCAGCGCTACAAAGTGGCTGGCAAGACGCCCGATCGTGCTGTCAGCAAAAAGATCGGTGTTATATTCAAACGCGGCCGTCAGACTACCGGAGCCTGCTTCCACGGTCAGCGTCAGATCAAACTTGGCTGTGCCGGTGTCTACGGCGATCGGCTCGATCTGGAGACCGGGCACGGCCAGCGGCGCGATCGGCGTATTCTGGAGCACAAACATGATCTGGAAGAGCGGCGAGCGACTCACATCGCGCTCCGGCTGGAGCGCGTCGACAAGGTGCTCAAACGGTAGATCCTGATGCGCGTAGGCGCCCAGCGATACCTCACGCACACGCCGCAGGATCTCGCGGAACGTCGGATTCCCCGACAGATCGGTGCGCAGGGCCAGCGTGTTGATGAAACACCCGATCAGCCCTTCGACCTCGCTCTGCGTGCGATTGGCGATCGGCGTGCCGATCACCAGATCGTCCTGACCGCTGTAGCGCGCCAGCAGCAGCTTAAATCCTGCCAGCAGCGTCATAAACAGCGTGACGCCCTCGCGCTGGCTGAGCGCCTCCAGCGACTGGCTGAGCGCAGGCGGCAAGCTCAGGCTGTGGGTTGCGCCGCGAAAGGTTTGTACCGGCGGACGCGGCCAATCGGTGGGTAGATCGAGGGCGGCTGGTGCTCCGCCGAGCTGATGCTTCCAGTAGCTGAGCTGCTGTTGGAGCACATCGCCCTGAAGCCACGCGCGCTGCCAGAGCGCATAGTCGGCATACTGAACTGGCAGATCGGCAAGCTGTGCCGGGACGTTCGCCGTGAATGCGTGGTAGAGCGTGATGATCTCGCGGATCAAGATACTCATCGACCAGCCATCCGAGACGATGTGGTGCATGCTGATCAGCAGTGTGTGCTCGTCTGGCTTTAAGCGGAGCAGGCTAGCCCGCAGCAGCGGCCCATGCCGGAGATCGAAGGGCTGGCGCGCCTGGTCGTGGATCAGCCGCTCGGCTGCGGCCGTTCGCTCCGTTTCGGGCAATGCGTCAAGCGCCACCAGCGGCATAACGATCGCATCTGCCGGGTTGATCCGCTGCACCGGCTCGCCGTCGATGACGGATGCCTTCTGAGCGAAGGTCGTTCTCAGAGCCTCGTGGCGCTGGATGACGGCATTGAAGCTCCGCTCAAGCGCTGCTGTGTCGAGCGGCCCCAGCAGTCGCAACGCTCCTGCCAGCGAGTAGGCACGGCTGTCGGGGTCGAGCTGCTCAAGAAACCAGATGCGCTGCTGGGCAAACGAAAGCGGGAGATCCTGATCGCGGGACGCCGCGACTAAAGGTGGTCGCAGCAATTCCAGCCCGGCCGATCGCGCGCGCTCCACACGCTCGGCCAGACCGCTGATCGTCGGCGTTTCAAACAGCATGCGCAGCGGCAGCTCGACATTGAAGGTTTTGCGCACCCGCGCCATGAGCTGGGTTGCCAGCAGCGAGTGTCCGCCCAGCTCGAAGAAATGATCAGTGACGCCGATCGGCTCGCTGCCCAGCACCTCGATCCAGATTTGCACCAGCAGCGCTTCGATCGGTGTGCGCGGCGCGACAACGGCGTTGGTTTCAGCGCGCCCGCTTTGCTCGGGAGCCGGCAAGGCCGCGCGGTCAATCTTGCCGCTGGGAGTCTGGGGCAGCGCCGGCAGCACGACCGCGTCCGCCGGGATCATGTATGCCGGCAGCTGCGTCGCCACCAGGCTGCGCACGTCGGCCCATACCAGCGTGTCGCCGTCGGCTGGAACCAGGTAGGCGATCAGCCGTGCATCGCCGGCGCGATCTTCGCGTAGCAGCACCACGGCTGCTTGCACGGCCGGATGCTGTTGAAGCACCGCCTCGATCTCGGCCAGCTCGATGCGAAAGCCGCGCAGCTTAACTTGATGATCGATCCGGCCGAGAAATTCCAGGTTGCCGTCGCTGCGGTAGCGCGCCAGGTCGCCGGTGCGGTAGAGCCGTGATCCGCTGTTGCCGAATGGATCGGGCACGAACATTGCGGCTGTCAGCGCGGGATCGTCGAAGTAGCCGCGCGCCAGCCCGTCGCCGCCGATGTACAGCTCACCGGGCACGCCAATCGGTACCGGCTGGCGCGCTGTGTCCAGCACATATACCCGAACACGATCGATCGGCCGGCCAATCGGCACGATCGGACTGCGAGCAGCTTCAGGTTCGGCGGATGGCTCGTACATGGTCGCGGCGATCGTCGCCTCGGTGGGGCCGTAGGCATTGATCCAGCGGACGCGATCGCCGACTGTCGCCTGCCAGCGCTCCAGCTGTTCGGTGGAAATAGGCGAACTTCCGATAATCAATAATCTCAACCACCCAGGCCAGACCACTTCAGCCTGATCGATCATCACCGACCACTCATGCCAGACCGGCGCAGGCAGATTCATGACGGTCACGCGTTCGGCTGCCGCAAACGCCAGCAGATCCGGCAGCGACGAACGAATCTCCGGCGGACAGAACACGACCGTCGCGCCCGCAATCAGGGTGGGAAATAGCTCCTCGGCGCTGACATCGAAGCTGAGCGATGCGAATTGAAGCACACGATCGCCCGGCTTAAGCGCGTAACGCCGGACAAAAGCCAGCGCATGATTGGCGAGCGCCTGCTGGGACACGACAACGCCCTTGGGCCGGCCGGTCGAGCCCGACGTGTAGATCAGATACGCGAGCTGCTGCGGCTGGATCTCGACTGGCGGTGGCGTCGCCGGCTGCCGCTCGATCGGCGCTGCGTCGCGATCCACACAGATGATCGTGCCCACGAATGCGGGCAGCTCCGGCAGAAGAGCCTGCCGCGTAATCAGCGCCGTAATCGACGCGTGCTGAATCATATAATTCAGGCGCTCATGTGGATACTCGGGATCGAGCGGCAGGTAGCCGGCACCGGTTTTGAGCACCGCCAGCAGCGCTACCACGGCCTCAGCTGAGCGCTCGATGCATACGCCGACGATCGATTCGGCGCGGACGTCGCCGGCACGCAGAAGCTGCGCCAGCTGATTCGCCCGCCGCTCCAGCTCAGCATACGTCAGCTGCACGTCTGCGAAAACGATCGCCACGGCGTCAGGTGTTTGCGACGCCTGGGCCGTAAACAGGTCGTGGATCAGGCGCGTATTGAGATCGTGCCTCGCGGTGTCATTCCAGTCAACAAGCTGTTGCCGGCGCTCGGCGTCTGTAAGCAGCGGCAGGTAGGCAATGCTCGCGCTTGGCTCCGCGACGATCCCTTCCAGCAGGCGCTCGAAGTGGCCCGTCATGCGCGCGATGCGACCCGCCTGGAATAGATCGGTGCTGTACTCGACCGTTCCACGCATGTGCTGCTCGTCCTGCTCCAGGCTCAGCGTCAGATCGAACTTGGCTGTGCCGGTGTCAACCTGAACCGGATTCAGCGTCAGCCCGGCGAAGCTGAGCGCCGGCAGCGGCATGTTTTGGAGAGCAAACATCACCTGGACCAGCGGCGGGCGGCTCGGGTCGCGCTCCGGCTGGAGCTCTTCAACCAGCTTCTCAAACGACACGTCCTGATGTGCGTATGCGCTGAGGGACATATCGTGGACGCGCGCCAGCAGCTCAAGAAAGCCGGGATTGCCCGCCAGATCGGCGCGTAAGACCAGCGTGTTGACAAAGAAGCCGATCAGCTCCTCGATCTCGACGAGTGAGCGCCCGGCGATCGGTATGCCGACCAGCAGATCGGTCTGGCCTGTGTAGCGATAGAGCACGGTGTACCACGCGGTGAGCAGCGTCATGAAGAGCGTGGTGTTGGCGCGCCGGCTCAGCGCTTCAAGTCGTGCGATCAGGCTGTTGGACAGCTGAAACTCGTAGAGCGCGCCACGCGAAGAAGGCATCGGCGGCCGTGGATAGTCGGCGGGCAGCTCCAGGCTAGCGGGCGCGCCGTGCAGCTGTCGCCGCCAGTATGCGAGCTGCTCGTCAAGGACCAGGCCCTGAAGCCAGCCGCGCTGCCAGGCGGCGTAGTCGACATACTGGATCGGTAGGTCGGGCAGCGTGACGGCTTTTTGTTCAAGCAGCGCCGGATAGATCGCCGCCAGCTCGCGCAGAAAGATGCCCAGCGACCAGCCGTCCGAGATGATGTGATGAATCGTTACGAGCAGCAGATGTTCCTGCCCGCCGCGTTCCGATCGCAGCTGAAGCAGCCGCGCCCGGATCAGCGGTCCGTGCCCAAGATCGAACGGCTGCTGCGCCTCGTCGATGGTGTGCTGTCTGACGGCATGCTCCTGCTCGGACGGCGCGCAGTCGCTCAGATCCACGACCGGCAGCGGCAGTTCAAGATCGGGCTCGATCACCTGCGCTGGCTCGCCATCGATCGCTTCGAAGACGGTTCGCAGTGCCTCATGCCGCCGGACGATCAGGTTCAAGCTTTGATGCAGCGCGGCGATGTCGAGTGGCCCATACAGCTCCACCGCGCCGGAAATATTGTAGACAGCGCTGCCTGGCTCCAGCTGATCCAGAAACCACAGGCGCTGCTGCGCAAACGACAGCGGCTGCCGCTGATCGCGTGGAACACGCGTGATCGCCGGCGTTGAAATGCGGTGTGCAGGCCGCGCGCGCTCGACACGCCGGGCCAAGCCGGCGACAGTCGGCGTATCGAACAGCACGCCGAGCGGCAAATCGATCGCGAAGGCATCGCGCAGACGCGACATAATCTGAGTCGCCAGCAGTGAGTGGCCGCCCAGATCGAAGAAGCTCGTGTGGACGCCGACGCGCTCGACCTTGAGCACTGCCGACCAGATGCCGGCGATCACCTGCTCAGCTTCGGTGCTCGGCGCGACAAACGCCTGGTCAAGCGCGAGCGTAGCCTCATCCGGCAGCGGCAGGGCGCGGCGATCGAGCTTGCCGTTGGGCGTGAGCGGTAAGCTTTCCAGGAAGACAAACGCCCCTGGGAGCATATATTCGGGCAGCGTGCCTCTGAGAAACGCCCGCAGATCAGCGCGCTGTGCGGCGGACTCTTGCTCGGCGTGCGCTACCACATAGGCGACGAGCAGCTGATCGCCGGTATGAGCGTTGCTGTGTAGCGCCACGCAGGCATCCGCAACCGCAGGATAGGCGGCCAGCGCATGTTCGATCTCGCCGATCTCGATGCGGAAGCCACGCAGCTTGACCTGGTGATCGATGCGCCCGAGGATCTCGACCGTGCCGTCTGAACGCCAGTGGCCGAGGTCGCCGGTGCGCACCATGATCGCCCCGTCCTCGAACGGACACGCCACGAAGCGCTCCGCCGTCAGCTCGGGGCGATGGAGGTAGCCCCGCGACACGCTCTCGCCCGCCACGCACACCTCGCCCGCGATCCCCACCGGCTGCGGCTGATCGAACGCGTCCAGGATGTAGATCCGATTATTGTGCAGCGGCCGGCCCACCGTGATCGGCTGGCCCACGTCGGCGGCGCGAATCACACCCAGGATATTGATATCGCTGATCTCGGTCAGCCCATAGATATTGACGATCGCGACCGACGCGCCAAGCTGCCCGAAGACGGACTCCAGGAGTCGCTGCTCGATCTTTTCGCCGCCGATCAGCAGGTAGTGCAGCGTGTTGGCCGGCTGCTCGGGCGCCGCCTCATTCAGCACCGCTTGCATGTACGACGGCACCGCGTCCAGCAGGTGAATTTGCTGCACGTCAAGGTAATGCAGCAGCGCGCGGCTATCGAATTTGACCGCATCGGAGATGATGTGCAGCGTGCGGCCAAAGATCAGCGTGGGGAAGATCTGGTTGACCGAGATGTCGAAGCTGATCGACGTGATCAGGCCGGTCGTTGTCACGGCCGGATCGTCGAAGTAGGCGCGCAGGCCATGCACCAGATTGATCAATCCCTGCTGGGTGACCATCACACCCTTGGGCCGTCCCGTCGAGCCCGACGTGAAGATGATGTAGGCCAGCTGCTCGGGCAGCACGGTGCGCGGCGGATTGGTCGTCGGCTGTGCAGCGAGCGTGGGCCAGTCGGCGTCGAGGCGGAACACCTGCGCCGTGTGCTCGGGCAAGTTACCGACCAATCGATCCTGGGTCAGGATCACCGGCGTGCGGCTGTGGCTGAGCATGTACTGCAAGCGCTCGGCGGGATAGGCCGGATCGAGCGGAACGTACGCGCCGCCCGCCTTGAGGATCGCCAGCATGCCGACAATCATCTCCAGGCTGCGCTCGACCATCAGCGCCACCAGCACATCCGGCCCCACACCGTGATCGCGCAGATGATGCGCCAGCTGATTGGCCCGCGCGTTCAATTCGGCATACGTCAGCGCCGCACCCTCGAAGACGATTGCGGGAACGTCAGGTGTGCGTGCGGCCTGCGCCTCGATCAGCTGATGCACAGCGGCATCACGCGGATAGTCCGCTGCTGAGCAGTTCCAGTCGTGGAGCATGGTCTGCTGCTCGGCCTCGGTCAGCAGCGGCAGGTAGGCGATGCGCTCGGCTGGACGCGCGACGATCTGCGCCAGCAGCGATTGGAAGTGCCCGGCCATACGTGCGATCGTCGTGGCATCAAAGAGATCGGCGTTGTACTCAAACGCACCATGCAGCTCGTCGCTTAGCTCGGCCATCTGCAAGGTCAGATCAAACTGCGCGGCATGATGCGTCAGCGGTACCAGCTCAGCTGTCAACGATCCGAGTCGTAGCGGCGCGCCGGCTTCCATCAGCGCAAACGTCGCCAGCTCTGCGGGCGCTGTGCTCGTCTCTGCGTGCAAGACCGGCAAATGCTGGAGCACAAACATGACCTGGAAGAGTGGCGATTGCGCCGGCGCGCGCTCCGGCTGTAGCTCTTGCGCCAGCAGCGGGAATGGATACTCCTGATGCGCGAATGCAGCGACAACCGTTTGTCGCGCGCGGACCAGCACTTCCTCAAAGGTGAGCGCGCCGGACAGCCGGCTCCTCAGGACCACAGGATTGACCAGATAGCCAACCAGCTCTTGAAGCCCGGCGCGCGTACGTCCGGTCGTGGGCGAGCCGATGATGATATCGTCCTGGCCCGTGTAGCGATACAGCAGTACTTGAAATGCCGCAACCAGCGTGATATACAGCGTAGCGCGCGACTCGCGGCTCAGCTGCCGTAGCGCCAGAGTCACCTCGGCTGGAATGCGGAAGTGCAGGATCGCGCCGCGCTCGGTCTGCGCAGCCGGACGTGGATGATCGATGGGGAGATTGAGCGTCGGAAGTTGGCCGCTCAGCTGACCGAGCCAGTACGAGCGCAGCTCCGCTCCACTAGCGCTCTCCAGTAACCTGGTTTGCCACTCGACATAATCCGTGTGGCGCAACTGCGGCGCTGGCAGATCGATCCCGGTATTCGCGCTCAACGCCGTATAAAGCTGTCCCAGCTCATGCAGCAAGATCGCCAGCGACCAGAAATCGCTGATGCTGTGATGAATCGACACCAGCAATATGTGCTCGTCGTGTGAGCGCGTGTAGACGATAGCGCGCAGCAGCGGCGCGTGTTCGAGATCGAAGGGCTGTGCGGCGGCGGTATTCAGGCGCTCGTCCAGCTGCGTCTCGCTCCACAGCGCCGCGTCCTCCCAGCCAAGATCGAAGTCAAGCCGGGCGTGGATCAGCTGCGCGGGCTCGCCATGAGCAACCCTGAGGCTGGTGCGCAGCACAGGATGCCGATCGACCAGGCGCTGGAATGCCTGACGCAGCGCCGGCATATCCAGCTCGCTCTTCACTCGTAGCGCTCGTGTGATGTTATAGGCCGTGCTTTCCGGCCGCAGCTGCTGCAAGAACCACAGCGCCTGCTGCCCGTGCGAGAGTGGATAGCTGCTTGCGGGTGGATCGGCGACAGCGGCGGGCGCAATTGCTGGTATGGGCTCGCGATCGTTCAGCACATCCGCGACAAGATCTTGAAGCGTCGTATCCAGCAGCCGCGCCATGGGAATCACAACGCCGAGCCTGGTTTCAAGCTCATGCTGTAGCTCGATCGCCATCAACGAGTCGATACCGAATGTGCTCAGCGGCTGCGTCGGATCGAGCTGTGCGGCCGGCATCCGCAGCGCCTGCGCGAAACGCTCACGCAAATACTGTTCGACGAGCTGCTGCTGGGCCTCGGCGCTATCGGCGGAGCGCAGCACCACGTCGATCGCAGCGTCTGCCAAAGCCGGCTCTACACGCTGCGTGTCGTCGTCGGCGAGTATGCTGCTGCTGATCACTCTCAGGTCGCCGCTGAGATAGCGATCGCGGCAGGCGTAGCGCTGGATCTTGCCGCTCGACGTTTTAGGAATACTGCCCGGCCGGATCAGCACCAGCGCATAGACCTGCGCCTCGTACTCTTCGGCAATCACTCGCCGCACAGCCGCCGCAACCTGCTCGACATCGATATGGCGCTGCTGACGCTCGACCTCATAAACCAGGATCAGCCGCTCCTCGCCATCGATTGTAGCCGAGAATGCAGCGCCAGCGCCGGGTCGCAGCGCCGCATGACTTTGCTCGGCAGCCAGCTCAAGATCCGCCGGATACAGATTGCGGCCACGAATAATGATCAGATCTTTGAGCCGGCCGACGATAAACAGCTCGTTCTCGCGTAGAAAGCCCAGGTCTCCGGTGCGTAAAAACCTGGTCGGATCGCCGGGTAGCTGCGCGCCAAACGTTTCAGCGGTCTGTGCCGACTGTTGCCAGTAGCCTTGTGCAACGCTCGGCCCGGCAACCCATATCTCGCCAACCTGATCTTGCCCGCGACGTGTGCCGGTGGCCGGATCGACGATCGCGATCTGCTGATCCGGCAGGCACTGCCCGGAGCTAACCAGGCTGCGCGCTGCGGGATCATCTGCGGCGACGTCGACAACCTGGTATTGATCCAGGTCTTTGGCCGCAAACGCTCGCACAACTGGCGCAGCGCTCTTTGTCCCGCCCGTTACCAGCAGCGTGGCCTCGGCCAGGCCATAGCAAGGATAAAAGGCCGTGCGCCGAAAGCCGTGTGGGGCAAACGCGGCGGTAAAGCGATCGAGGGTGCCGGCGCGAATAGGCTCGGCGCCGCAAAAGGCCAGCTCCCAGCTACTGAGATCCAGCTCTGCGCGCTGCTCCGGGCTGATTTTGCCGACACACAGATCGTAGGCGAAGTTGGGCGCTCCACTGATCGTTGCTCTGGTATCAGATATGGTTTTGAGCCAGCGCAAAGGCTGTTCCAGGAACGCAACCGGAGACATCAGCGTGCTGGTGCCGCCGCAGTAGAGCGTTTCCAGAATACCGCCGATCAGGCCCATATCGTGGTACAGCGGCAGCCAGAAGACACCGCGCGAGTCGGGTGATGTTTCAAAGCCGCTCTGGATCAGGCTCGTGTTATGCAGCAGATTGCCGTGGCTCAGCATGACGCCCTTCGGCGTGCCGGTTGAGCCGGAGGTGTATTGCAAAAATGCCAGGCCCGTCGCGTCAATATCCGGCTCGTTCCATCGACTGGCCTGATCTGCAATGCAGTCAGTCGCGATCCAGTGGAGCGCTTGCAGATGCGGGTACTGAGTGAGCAGCGGCGCGATAGCTTTGAGGAGATCCTGGCTGGTTAATGCGATTGTGGCCTGAGCATCTGCCGCGATCGACTCAAGACGTTGCAACGATTTGTTGAGTCGCGGCAGGTAGGCCGGGACCGCTACTACTCCCGCGTACAGGCAGCTAAAAAAGGCGGTTAGATATTCCAGGCCAGGCGGGTAGAGCAACAACGCGCGTGTTTCAGTCGCTCCCGCCTGCTGCAATGTCGCAGCGACAGATTGTGCTCTCTGCTCCAAAGCGGAGTAGGTCAGCGATGGATGTATCTGGTTGCCGTCGACAAGAAAGGTATAGGCTTGTTTATCGGGTTGCTTTGCTGCGCGCCAGCGGAGCAGATCGACGATCGTGGAGGTGGTAGAGGGAATAGAATCAAAGATATTCATAATGCCGTATGTACTCTATGGTATCGATCCCCATTTGTCAAATGCTGGAAATCACGTAGGTGCTCAGAGGCAGGGGAAGGAGTTTGACGCAGCAGCGTGAGGCATTCCTCAAATGGGTTGGGGCGATGAATGATGCCGAGCACTACGGCTCGGCTACCTCGGCGGCCTGCGCCGCCGACTCGGGCGGCTTTTCGGCGCGTGTGCGCAGCAGCCAAAGATTCGGGACCAGCAGCAGGCTGCTGGCCAGAAATGCAGCGCGGAGAGAACGGTTCGCCACCGCGCCCAGCGGCGGCCCACCCATCAACTGGCCCAACGCATCACTCTGGCCGCCCAGCGACAACACCGTTGCTCGCACGCGTCCGTCCACGATCTGCGCGTTGCTCCAGGTTTGCAGCAGCGGTCTGATCAGCCCACGCGCCACGCCGAAGACGACGACCAGCAGCATGGCGACGCCGATGTGCGGTGCCAGCCCATAGCCACAGAGCGACACCACCATCACGGCGGTGAACCAGAAGATCAGCCTGCGCGCCTGGCTCGGATCGTCGCCGCGCAAACGCCGCCGCACCAGCTCGGCCGCCAGCAGCGACATGAGCATTTCTACGGCGCTTAGCCCGGCAATCAGAGTCAGTGGCGGGCCGAACGTAGCCAGATCGAAGGTACGCACAAGATGCACCTGCCACAGCCGATCCCACGCTTCGGAGAACAACCCGAAAAAGAATAATATTCCCAGCAGCCGCAACAGTGCCGGGCGGCCTCGGACTACCTGAATGCCCGCCCGCAGCGTGTGCAGCATCCGCCGCCACGTGGTCCGCTCGTCGGGCGCGGCTGGCGAAAAGGTGGTCTCAGGCATACACAGCGCGAGGTAGAGCGCCGCAGCGGCAAACAAGGCGCCGCCCACCAGCACCGGAAGCTGGAGCGCCAGCGCGCCGAGCAGCGCGCTGCCAGCCAGGCCACACAGCGCCGCGACGCGTCCCACCTGTTCGCCGCGCAGCAGCGCAGCGCCAAGCCGCTCAGCGCCAAGCTCGTCGGCTAGCCAGGCATCGTATGCGCCGCTGATGCAGGTTATGCCCACGCCCCAAATAATCGCTCCCAGCACCGCCACTGCGAACACAGGATATACCGCTTGCAGGATGTACGACAGCGCGGTGAGCGCGAAGCCGATGATCACCGATAAGCGGCGGCTGAACAGGTCCGCGATAATGCCGGTGGGCACCTCGCACAGCAAAATGGTGATCTCAAAGATGCTGCCCACCAGCACGAGCTGCAAAGGCGACATGCCGACGACGGTGAGCTGGAACACCGTAAAACCAGTCCAGATCAGCACGTTCGCCAGATCGGCGGTGAACCTCAAGATTAGATGGGTACGGTACGCTGCATGCACGGCGGTATCCTCTGATTTTCTTTGCCGGCAGCGTACAATGATCAATCAAATGTGTCAAGCGTTTCTAGAACGAAAATCATTATCATATTCTTATGCGATGGGCTTTGATGATGATTCTCTCTGATGAAAAATTTGACAACCAGTATGAAAGTTTGTACTCTCTGTAAAGACCTTGACAGGTGCAGCGGGCGCTCGTGGCGGAGTGCCTTCCCGCGCCTTGACAAACCGTAGACCACGTTAACTTATAACAGATAATCGGGACGTGCCAAGGACACGCCGCCGGCGTGTCCTTCCATCAGTCAGGGCGCATTATTGCTGCACATCGCTGTCGGCGTGTGGAGTATGGATCTGTTTAGCGTTGCGGTCCGGCGCGAATGCTTCTGGGATCATTGCGTCGACCAGCGTTGCGGGATGCGTAGGGTTTACGCTCCAGCGCGGCCCGCTCCCAATGCTTGCGTTTCCCTCGTTGCTTGCGTCTCGGCGCGCTGTTCCGGTTTGCTGGGAACGGCTGGCAGCTCAATCCGAATGGCACAGACTTTATACTCCGGGATCTTTGCCAGCGGATCGAGCACCGCGTCCTGCGTCAAGCGATTCGCCGGTGCTTCGCGCCAGTGGAAGCTGAGAAAGACGGTGCCCGGCTGCACGCGCTCGCTGATCCGCCCCTGGACGCGCACCTGCCCGCGCCGACTGCACAAAATGACGATGCCGCCATCGCGCAGCCCAACTCTCGCCGCATCGGCCGCGTTGATCTCCGCATAGCCACGTGGCTCGCGCCAATCCAGCGGTGCGCTCCGTCGCGTCATGGTGCCGGTGTGATATTGATAGAGCAGGCGTCCCGTGGTCAGCAACAGCGGATACTCGTCGTCGGGCAGCTCGGCTGGATCACGCGCCATAACCGCGTGGAACTTGCCCAATCCACGCGTGAAGCGCTCGACGTGCAAGATCGGCGTTCCCGGATGCTCGTCGCTCGGGCACGGCCAGTGCAGACCGTGATCATGGAGGCGCTGATGGTGGATGCCGCCGTAGCTCGGCGTGACGCGCGCGATCTCGTCCATGATCGCGGCGGTCGCGGCGTACGACCAATCGTTGGCGTACGCTATATCGAGCCGCTGGCCGAGCGCGCAGATGATCTGCCAGTCGGGCCGGGCACTTCCCGGTGGCGGTAAGACCGGCGCGATCAGCTGGACCCGCCGCTCGGTGTTGGTGAACGTTCCATCCTTCTCCAACGACGCAGCAGCAGGCAGGACGATATGCGCGAGCTGCGCGGTCTCGCTCAGGAAAATATCTTGCACCACGAGGAATTCAAGGGTGCGCAAGCTCTGCTCGACATGGGTGAGGTTGGGATCGGAGAGCATGGGATTTTCGCCCATGATGTACATCGCCCGCAGGTGCCCGGCCGCTGCCGCGTGCATCATCTCGACCACGGTCAGACCGGGCGCGGCTGGAAGATCGTTCAAGCTCCATGCCTCAGCGACGTTTCGGCGTTTGGTCGCGTCGGTTACCGGTTGGTAGCCTGGCAGCACGTTGGGCAGCGCGCCCATGTCACAGGCTCCCTGGACATTGGACTGGCCGCGCAGCGGATTGATGCCCGTCGCGGGCTTGCCGATCTGCCCCGTCAGCAAGGCCAGATTCGCCAGCATCAGCACCAGATCGGTGCCGTTGCTGCGCTGCGTGATGCCCATCGCGTACAGCAGCGTGGAGTGACCACGCGCGTCGTCGAAGCGTGATGGGCCGTGCCGGCGCTCGCCCAGGGCGTACATGCGCGCGGCCTGCTCGATCAGCTCGGCGGGAACGCCCGAGTGCAGCGCCGCCATCTCCGGCGTGTAGGCTTCAACGCTCTTAACCCATTCATCGAAGCCTTCGGTGCTCTGCTCGATAAACGGCTGATCCGCCCAACCTTCGCGTAGAATCACGTGTGCCAGCGCCAGAAAAACGTAGCTGTCAGTGCCCGGCGTCGGCTGAAGGTGCAGCGTGGCATGATCGACCAGCGGCACCCGGCGCGGATCGATGATGATCAGACTCGCGCCGCGTTTGACCGCCCGCACGACCTCATAGCCGATCACGGGATGCGACTCGGCGGTGTTCGAGCCGGTGATCAGGACACAGTCGGCGTCGCGAATGTCGCGGATCGGATTCGTCATCGCGCCGCTGCCAAAGGCCAGGCCCAGGCCGGTGACGGAGCTGGCGTGACACAGCCGGGCGCAGTGATCGACGTTGTTGGTGCCGATCGTCGCGCGCATCAGCTTTTGAAACAGGTAGTTTTCTTCGTTGGTGCAGCGCGCCGAGGCCAGGCCGGCGATCGCATCCGGCCCGTGCTGCTCGATCATACCGGCCAGCTTGCGAGCGACGATGTCGAGCGCCTGCTCCCACGCGATCGGCACGAAGTGTTTGCTGTCACGGATTTGCAGCGCGCTGGTCGCCGGCAGCGTCCACGTCTCGTCGGTAATTCCCAGCGCATACGCCAGATCGCGGCGGATCAGCGGCTGCGTAAGCCGATCCGGGCTGCTGACCCAATCCCAGCCGAAGCGGCCTTTGACGCACAGGAACTCGCCGTTGGCCGGTGCCTCGCGGTAGCCCTCGGCGGCGACGATCGCGCTGTTCTTCGTGCGAAACTCGATGCCGCAGCCGACGCCGCAGTAGCCGCAGATCGTGCGCGTGCGCTCCAGCTCCCACTCGCGGCCCTTGCCGATCCGTGAGACCGGCAGCAGCGCGGCGGTCGGGCAGACCTGCACACAGCTTCCGCACTGCACACAGGCCGAGTCGATCAGCGGGCCGTCAAAGGGCGTGCCGATATGGCTGCTAAAGCCGCGCCCGACGACATCGATCGCGTTCACGCCGACAATCTCATCGCAGACGCGCACGCACTTGTTGCACAGGATGCACATCTCGTGATCGCGTACGAAAAACGGGTTGTCGTCCTGGCGGAGCGTGCGGCTTAGCTCGAAGCGGTAGCTGGTCTCGGAAACGCCGTACTGGTAGGCGTAGCGCTGGAGATCGCACGCGCCGTTCTTGTCGCAGGTCACGCAGCGCAGCGGATGATCCGAGACGAACAGATCGATGATGTCGCGGCGCAGCGTGGTCAGCTGCTCGCTTTGCGTATGCACCCACATACCGTCGGCGCACTGAAGGCCGCAGCTGGCCTGGGGCGTAGCCAGCCCCTCGATCTCGACCAGGCAGAGCCGGCAGCCGCCCGACGGGTGCAGATCGGGGTGGTAGCACAGGCGCGGAATGTCGATGCCGCTGGCGAGCGCCGCCTCCATGACGGTGGTTCCTGGCGCAACGGTGATCTGCGTGCCGTCGATCATGAGCGTCGGCATACGTTTTCTCCTTTCAAGCCGCAGCACGCTCTGCGACGGCTGCCGGGCGCATCGCACACACGCGGGCAGGACAGCACCGGTCCTCGATATGCGCGCGGTACTCGTCCTCGAAATAGCGCAGCGTGGTCAGGATCGGGTTGGGCGCGGTCTGTCCCAGGCCACACAGCGACGCGCGCTGCACGGTGCTGCACAAGCGCTTGAGCTGCTCAAGATCCGCCGCCGTGGCCTGGCCGTGTGTCATCGTCGTCAGCAGATGGAGTAGCTTACGCGTGCCGACGCGGCAGGGCAGGCACTTGCCGCAGGATTCGTTCTGCGTGAAGCTGAGAAAATAGCGCGCCAGATCGACCATGCAGGCGCTCTCGTCCATCACCACCATGCCGCCCGAGCCCATGATCGCGCCGGTCGCCTTGAGATCTTCGTAGTCGATGCGGGTGTCGAGCAGATCTGCCGGGACGCAGCCGCCCGACGGTCCGCCGAGCTGGACGGCTTTGAAGTGGTGCCCTGGCTTACAGCCGCCGGCGATCGCGAAGATCAGCTCGCGCAGCGACATGCCGATCGGCACTTCGACCAGCCCGGCCTGCCTGACCGCGCCCGACAGCGCAAAGGCTTTGGTGCCGCCGCTGCGCTCGGAGCCGAGACCCGCGAACCAGTCCGGCCCGCCGAGAACGATGCTCGGCACGCTGGCGTAGGTTTCGACGTTGTTGATGTTGGTCGGACAGCTCCACAGGCCGGACTCGGAGGGATACGGCGGACGCATGCGGGGCGTCCCGCGCTGCCCTTCGATCGAGTGCATCAGTGCGGTCTCTTCGCCGCAGACGAACGCGCCCGCGCCTTCTTTGATCACGAACTCGAAGTCTAGGCCGCTGCCCAGAATGTTCTTGCCGGTCACGCCATAGGCCGCCGCCTGACGAATCGCGGTGCGCAAGGTTTTGACGGCCAGCGGATACTCGGCGCGGACATAGATATAGCCGACGCTCGCGCCGATCGCCCAGGCCGCGATCAGCATGCCTTCCAGCAGGCGGTGCGGGTCGCCCTCGATCATGGTGCGATCCATAAACGCACCGGGATCGCCCTCGTCGGCGTTGCAGATCAGGTATTTGGGACTGCCGCTCTGCTGGCGGGTCAGCGCCCATTTGCGGCCGGTGGGATAGCCAGCGCCGCCCCGTCCCCGCAGATGCGCGTCGCCGATCAGCTGGATCACGCGCTCGGGCGCGAGCTTGAGCGCCTGGCGCAGCGCCTGGTAGCCGTCGTGGGCCAGATAGTCGTCGAGCGAGGTTGGATCGATCACGCCGCAGAGCTGGGTTGTGATCAGCGTTTGCCGCCCAAGAAACGGGTAGTCGGCGCGATCGGCGCGGCGGCTCACGATCCAATCGGCGGCGATGCCACGACCGTCTGCGCCAAAATGCTGATCCAGGATCGGCGTTACCCGCGCAGGCGTGACCGGGCCGTACAGCGTCGTCTGCCCATCCACCAGCACCTCGACCAGCGGCTCGCGGTGGCACGCGCCCACGCAGCCGGTCCGCGTAATTGTCACCGGCAGCTGGCGGCGCTGCACATAGCCATCGATCGCCCCATACACCGCCTCAGCGCCGGCGGCCAGGCCACAGGTTGCGGTGCCGATGCGAATCGTCGCGCTCATGCCGGCACCTCCTCCGCTTCACGCAGATGCTCGATCTCCTCGACGGCGCTCTGCGGTGTCATGCGGCCATGCACCTGATCGTTGAGCGCTACCACCGGCGCGAGGCTGCACGCGCCCATGCAGGCCACCGTTTGCAGCGTGAACATGCCATCAGGCGTCGTCTCGTCTTCGCTGATGCCGAGCTGCCGCTTGAGCTGCGCCAGGATCTCGGCTGAGCGGTTGACGTGACAGGCGGTGCCGGTGCAGACACGCACGCAGTAGCGACCGGGCGGCTGAAGCTGAAACAGGTTGTAGAACGTGGCCACGCCATATACCTGCGCCAGCGGAAAATGCAGCTCACGCGCCGTGTACTGGAGATCGCGCCTGGGCAGGTAGCCGTAGTGATCCTGGATCTCTTCCAGCACCGTGATCAGCGCGTCGGGCTGTCCCCGGTAGCGGTCGAGGATCGCGGCTAGCTCAGGTGGCGGCGGCACAAGGAGGGGATCGGGCTGGTAGATGTGCTTGCGCGGCGCGTTGGTTGTTGGCTGATGCGTCATTGCATCCTCCTCGGCTTAGCGCTGAGTCATACCTGACGCCAGCGCTGTGGGCGTCGTGTCCGGCTCGTCGAAGAGCCCCTCCAGCGGCACAGCTGGTGGAACCAGGGTTGGCCGCAGATACAGGAACCAGTAGACTGCGCCCACCAGCAGCGCCCCGCCGATGATATTGCCGATCGTGACCGGCAGCAGATTGTTGGCCAGAAAGGCCGTCCAGGTCAGCTGCGGGTAGTCGGCGGCGGTCTGGCCGATCGTGCTCCAGAACGCGACAGGCGCGAACTGTTTGATCAGCAGGCCGATCGGGATGAAATACATGTTGGCAATGCTATGCTCGAAGCCCGCCGCGACAAAGGCGCTGATCGGCGGCACGATCGCCAGGATACGATCGGTGGTGGAGCGCGCGCTGTAGGAGAGCCAGACCGCCAGGCAGACCAGGCCGTTGCACAAGATGCCCAGCGCGATCGCCTGGACGAAGCCGAGGCCGACTTTGGCATTGGCCGTCTGGAGCGCCGCCAGGCCGATCGCGCCGTGGCCGAAGGTGTACTGTGCGCTGAGGAAGACCAGGCCCGCCGTAGCCAGCGCGCCGACAAAGTTGCCGGTGTAGACGATCAGCCAGTTCCTGAGAAGTTGGCCCAGGCTGACTTTCCAGCTGGCCCAGGCCATCACGATCAGCGTGTTGCCGGTAAACAGCTCAGCACCGCCCACGACCACCAGAATCAGCCCTAGCGAGAAGACCAGGCCCGCCAGCAATCGCGTGACGCCATAGGGCAGCGCTGTGCCCGCGCCGGCCACCACCGTCGTGGCGAAGATCGCGCCGAGGGCGATGAACGCTCCCGCCAGCACGGCCAGCCCGAAGGTGATCGTGGGGTTGGCGTTGGCTTTCTTCTCGCCGATCTGTGCCGCTTTTTCCGCCATCGCCGGCGGCAGCAGCGCGTCAAATGCATACTCGTTGCCTGTGACCATCGGTGTACCTCATGTGATGGTCCAGCTGCAAGCGTGGGTGGGATGAAGGGCGATTAACGAGGTTGCAGCGTGGCCGGCGGCAGCAGCTCCTGCCGCATACGTTCGTACTCTGCCTGCGTGAGCTGGCCTGCCGCATAGCGCCGCTGCAACAGCTCAAGCGCGGTTGCGCCGTCACCACGTCGCGACGATAGATCCGTCAGCGAGCGCACCAGCAGCAGGCCGCCGACGATCAGCGCCGCCAGGATCGCGATCATGCGCAGGCTGCTTAGCGCCAGCATCACGCCCCAGCTCCCGCCGCTCATCTGCCCGGAGCCCATCATGTTGCCCGGCATGCCAGAGCCCATCATGCCAGAGCCCATCATATTGCCCATCATCCCCGACGCCATCACGTTGCCCACCAGCATGCCGATGACGATCGGCAGCAAGACGATCACGAGGATCAGCAGGGCCAGCATGAAGAAGAGTTGACGATTTGTGAGTTTCATGGCCGGAACCCCCTTTCAAAACGGAGATTCTTTCAACCTCTCGTATAGGTTATTGCTTAGCCAGGAGCGTTATGGGATCGCAGCCAGCCGTAACAGCGTCGATCGCGATCCCGTGTGGAGCTTCGATTAGCCAACGGCTTTCGCCTCCATCGGATGCAGGGCTTTGCGCTCAAGCACGTAGTCGTAGGCGCTAAGCGCAGCCTTGGCCCCTTCGCCGATCGCGATCAGCGTCTGCTCGCCGAACGCGGTCGTGACATCACCCGCCGCAAACAGGCCCGGCACGGCGGTTGCATTGCGCTCGTCGATGCCGATGAACTGGCCGGGGTCGAGATCCAGGAGCTGGCGCACCGGGCCGCTGTTGGCGTGCAGCCCCAGATCGACAAAGGCCGCATCGACGGCCAGCCGTGTGACGCTGCCCTGATCCGTGATGATCACTTCTTCGACGTTGAAGCCGCCGGCAATCTCGCCGACGTGCGCTCCGGCAAAGATCCGCACGCGTGGATGTTGGCGCAAAGCCTGCGCGAGCGATACGGTCATCAGCGAGGCGTCCGGCACGATCAGGAAGACCTGCGCGGCGGTCTGCGCAACTTCGGTAGCGCCACGCAGCGCCCGCAAGGTATTGCCGATGATCGCAACCGTTTTGCCGGCGACCAGCTGCGCGTGCGTTGTGACCGAGTAGCCGAGTCCCTGACCCAGAAACTCGTGTGCGCCTGGAACATGGAGCTCGATCGGTGTGGCGCCTGTCGCGACGATCACTGCGGCGCTCTCGAATGTGCCGTGCTGCTCGGTTGTGACGCAGAAGACCTGATCCTGCTTGCCGACGGTCGTCGCGCGGTCGTGCAGCACCCGGTCGGAGTGCATGATGCGCCGCTCGAACGCCTGCACCGCTTCTTCGCCGGCCAGATATTCGTCGCCGAGCTGTCCGACAAGACGCTGCCGAGCTCCGGCTTTGCCGCCGATGGTCTCGCAGATCACCAGGGTATCCAGCTGCTTGCCCTGAGCGTACATCGCGGCGGCAAGCGCTGCCGGGCCACCGCCAAGAATAACGAGATCGTACATGACGTTCCTCCGTTGGCTACAGCACCCGCAGATCGTAGGTGTTGAGCGCTTTAAGATAGGTTGCGCGCTCAAAGGCCGCCGGCTCCGCGACCGCGCGCTGACTCATGCTGCCCTGCATCTCCCGGATCGATGTGTACTCGTACGCCTCCATCCAGCTTTGCAGATCGATCAGGATCTCGCCGATGCGCTGCACACCACACTGGAGCAGCTCCGACGCGAGCATCACGGCCCTGGCTCCGGCCATCAGCGCTTTGATCACGTCGTCGGCGGTATGCACGCCGCCGGTTAGCGCCAGGTCGGCGTTGATGCGACCGTCCAAAATGGCGATCCAGCGCAGCGGCAGCCGCAGATCGCGCGAGGTGCTCAGGCCGATGCTGGGCACCACTTCCAGCGCTTCCAGGTCGAAGTCGGGCTGGTAGAAGCGATTGAAGAGCACCAGGCCGTTGGCGCCCGCCGCCACAAAGCGCCGCGCGATATGCGGCAGGCTGGTAAAGAACGGGCTCAGCTTGAGCGCCAGCGGGATCGTGATCCGGGCGCGGATATCGTGAACCAGCTCGACATAAGCATCTTCCAGCTCGCCAGCGCTGAGGTCGGCGTCGGTGGGGACGAAGTACAGGTTGAGCTCTAGCGCATCGGCACCCGCCTGCTCGATCTGCTGGGCATACTCGATCCAGCCGCCGCTGGAAATGCCGTTGAGGCTGGCGATCACTGGAATATCGACCGCAGCTTTGGCCCGACGCAGGTGCTGGAGATATAGATCCGGGGCGAGATTGTAGTGGTCGAGATCAGGGAAGTAGCTCAGGGCCTCTGCGGAGCTGTCGCTGCTGTGCGTCAAAAAGCGATCCAGCGCCAGGCTTTCGTGGGTGATCTGCTCCTCGAAGAGCGAGTAGAGCACGATCGCCGCCGCGCCTTCGTCTTGCATTCGGCGGATCGTATGGAGGCGCTTGGACAGCGGCGAGGCCGAGACGACCAGCGGGTTGCGCAGCGGGAGGCCCAGGTAGGTTGTGCTGAGATCCGGCATACGCGGCTCCTTTGTTTGCGCTCGTGTGACGCATCCATGCGCCAGCTGTACTCTACATTAGCTGCCTGATCGCGAATCGGAGGGTTCCTTCACCTGGCGGAAACGTGTCACCACGGGAGCGGGATCGCGCTGGTTGTTGCCGACGGTTGCTCGGGCAGCCGGTCGCAGCAGCCACCACCATAGCTTGATCAGGCCCTGCGCGTAGTCGGGTACCGTGCCGACCAGCATCAGCACGCCGATGTCCGGCAATACTCGGAAGAGCATCACTGCCTGCTGTACCAGGTTGAAGCGATCGCCGAAGAACAGCGCCAGCCGCCAGATGATGACAGCCAGGATCGCGCTGGGGATCAGGAAGTTGAGGCCGATGTCGACGGCGCGGCGGCGTGGGGTCATGCTCTGAGCGCGGTCGCGCCAGGTGCGCAGCCGCCACAGCTGCCAGCCCTGGAACGCGGCGACGGTCAGCGTGAAGATCAGCAGGAGCTGGCCTAGCTGCGGCACCGCGTAGCCGGAGGTCACATCCGGCTGGCCCTGCCCGAGCACCAGCTGCTCGACGCCGCCGAAGATTTGCTCGGCCGAGATGTAGTGATCGGCCAGATAGCCCTCGTTGATCAGCAGCACGATGCCCAGCTTGCGCGATGGGTAGAGATCCATAAACGTTTTGAAGGTTTCGGTCGCGCCGCCGTGATGGATGCGTGGCACGCCGTTGACCGAATCGACGAACCAGCCCATGCCGTAGCGAAAGCCGGCTTGCAAACGCGGCGCGTGCAGCGCGCGAATCCCATCCGGCGACAGGATGCGCGTTGTGCCGTATGTGCCGCCGTTGTTCATGGCGATCACGAAATGCGCCAGATCTTCAGCCGAAGCGATCAGGAAGCCCTCGCCGAGCCCATACGCCGGGTGCGGCTGGCGCATCGGGATCGCTCGCCCAAAGAAGCGGCTGTAGCCCTGGGCTAATCCAGCGGCCTGCGCGGCGGCTTTGCTCGTGTAGCTGTGCGTCATCTCCAGCGGGCCAAAGATATGCTCGGTCACATACGCCCCGAACTCCTGGCCCGACACGGTCTCCACGATCAGCGCCAGAACATCGTAGTTGTGGTTGAAATACTGCGATTGCGTCCCGATCGGCGCAGTGAGTCGGGCATCTTTGAGCGCCTGGACCGCCTGCACCAGTGTGGCGTTCTCGGGCAGAACGGTGCTAAAGCCCGCGTCGGAAAGGCCGCTGGCGTGGTGCAGGAAATGCCGTATGGTCAGCTGCTCGGTGGCCTGGGAATCGGCGACGGCGAACCACGGAAGGTAGCGTCTGACCGGCGCGTCCAGGTCGAGCTTGCCCTGCTCGGCAAGCTGCATGATCGCCAGCGCGGTGAACGATTTCGAGGACGAGCCGATGTACATCGGCGTGCTGGGCATGAGCGGCCGATCGCCGCCAGCGATGCCGTAGCCGCGCGCATACACGATCCGCTCGCCGTCCGTAATCGCCAGCGCGACGCCGGGCAGCTGGTGCTTCTGCATCTGCGCGCTGACATACGTATCGATCGCGGCCCGGTCAAACGATCGCGGGACGGCTTGCGCTGGAGCGGGATGCAGCGCACTGCTGAGGGTTGCCAGCAGCGCGACTGCCACCAGCCGGAGCGTCTGGACGAGACGCTGTGTGATCATCGCAGGCTCCTTCCGTGAATCGAATCAATTCTCGGGTGCCGGATGCGGCGGCTCAAGCAGCACCGCCAGCTGCTCGTACAGCGTCCGGCGGCGCGCAACATCAGCCTTGGCTTCCTCCATCACCACCTCGGCGCGCTCGGGATCGCTGGCCTGGAGCATCCCGTAGCGTGTTTCGTTGTAGGCGTATTGCTCCAGCGGCACGCTCGGCGCGGGCGAGTCGACGCGCAGCGGGTTGCTGCCGGCCTCGATCAGCCGGGGGTTGTAGCGGAACAGCGGCCAGTGGCCCGACTGCACCGCCAGCTTTTGCTGGGACAGGCCGTGGCGCAGATCGTAGCCGTGCGCGATGCAGTGGCTGTAGGCGATGATCAGCGACGGGCCGTCGTAGGCGTCGGCTTCCAGGAAAGCTTGCAGTGTCTGCTGATCGCTCGCGCCCATAGCCACGCGCGCCACGTAGACGGTGCCGTACATCATCGCCAGCAGGCCCAGATCTTTTTTGGGCGTGGCTTTTCCGCGCGCGGCAAACTTGGCGACCGCTCCACGCGGCGTGGCTTTGGAAGCCTGCCCGCCGGTGTTGGAGTACACCTCGGTGTCGAGCACCAGCACGTTGACGTTGCGTCCCGAGGCCAGCACATGATCCAGGCCGCCATAGCCAATGTCGTAGGCCCAGCCGTCGCCGCCGATCAGCCACACACTTTTGCGCACCAGCGCATCCGCCACGCTCAGCAGCTCACGGCTGCGGCCCGTATCGCTCTGTGCCAGGCGCGCTTTGAGCAGATCCACACGCTCACGCTGCGCCGCGATGCCGGCCTCACTCGTTTGATCGGCATGCAGCAGCGCCTCCACCAGCTCGCCGCCGATCAGCTCGGCCAGCGCGGGCAGCAGCTCACAGGCATACTCAGCCTGCTTGTCCAGCGTGACGCGCATACCCAGGCCAAACTCGGCGTTATCCTCGAAGAGCGAGTTGGCCCAGGCCGGGCCGCGTCCCTGCGCGTTGGCGGTCCAGGGCGTGGTCGGCAGGTTGGCGCCGTAGATCGAGGAGCAGCCCGTGGCATTGGCGATCAGCGCGCGCTCGCCGAAGAGCTGCGAGACCAGCTTGAGATACGGCGTTTCGCCGCAGCCTGCGCACGCGCCCGAGAACTCGAAGAGCGGCGTGAGCAGCTGCGCGTTCTTGATCGTGTGCGGATTGAGCCGCGTGCGATCGATCTCCGGCAGCGTGACAAAGAAGTTCCAGTTCTCCTGCTCCTGGGCGCGGATCGGTGCTTGCGGCTGCATGTTGATGGCTTTGCGTCCAGTTTGCCGCTTATCTTTAACCGGGCAGGCTTCGATGCACAGCCCACAGCTCGTGCAGTCGTCGGGCGAGACCTGGAGCGTGAAGCGCTGGCCGGGAAATTCTTTGAAGCGCGCGTCGGCACTTTGGAACGTCGCGGGCGCTTCGCTCAGCGCCGCCGGCTCGACGACGTTCATGCGGATTACGGCGTGCGGACACACAAACGCGCACTTGCCGCACTGGATGCACAGATCCGCATCCCATACCGGAATCTCGGTCGCCAGGTTGCGCTTTTCCCACTTGGCCGTGCCCGAGGGATACACGCCGTCGTTGGGTAGCCGACTCACCGGCAGCTCGTCGCCGCGCTGGGCGATCATCGGCCCCAGCACGTCGCGGATAAAAGCGGGCGCTGCACACGGCACCGGCGCGCGTCGGCTGATCTCGCTCATGATCGTCAGCGGCACCGACACCTCGTAGAGATGCGCCAGCGCCTGATCGACCGCCTCCAGATTCTGGCGCACCACCGCCGCGCCGCGCTTGCTGTAGGTTTTTTCGATGCTGGCTTTGATCTTGGCGATCGCCTGCTCACGCGGTATGCCGCTGCCAAGCGCGAAGAAACAGGTCTGCATAATGCGGTTGATGCGTCCGCCCAGGCCCTGCTGGCGCGCCACGCCCGCCGCGTCGATCACAAACACGCGCAGATCGCGCTCCACGATCGCCTGCTGCACCTCGCGCGGCAGATGCTCCCAGACCTCGCCCGGCCCGTAGGGACTGTTGAGCAGGAACATTCCGCCCGGCATCAGCTCCTTGAGCACGTCGAAGCGCTCCAGAAAATGCCACTGGTGACAGGCGACGAAGCTGGCAGTCTGGATCAGATACGGCGCGTGGATCGGCATTGGGCCAAAGCGCAGATGCGAGACCGTGACCGAGCCCGACTTTTTGGAGTCGTACACGAAGTAGCCCTGGGCGTAGGTGCCGGGCTCAGCGCCGATAATCTTGATCGAATCCTTGTTTGCCCCGACTGTGCCGTCCGAGCCCAGGCCCCAGAAGATACAGCGCATCGTCTCGGCAGCTTCGATCTGGAACTCAGAATCGTAGGCCAGGCTGGTATGGCTCACATCGTCGTCGATGCCGATCGTGAAGTGGCTGCGCGGCCGGGTGCGGCTCAGCTCGTCGAAGACGGCTTTGACCATCGCCGGCGTAAACTCTTTGGAGGCCAGGCCGTAGCGTCCGCCGACGATCTGCGGCACTGCGCGATCCTGCGAGCCGGCCTCGTTGATCGCGGCTACGACATCCAGATACAGTGGCTCGCCGGTGCTGCCCGGCTCCTTGGTGCGATCCAGCACCGCGATCGCCTGGACGGTCGGCGGCAGCGCCTGCACGAAGTGTTCGATCGAGAAGGGCCGGTACAGGTGTACGTTGACCACGCCGACTTTCTCGCCGCGCGCGTGGAGATAGGCTGCTGTCTCTGCCGCCGTCTCCGCGCCCGATCCCATGATCACGATCACGCGCTCGGCGTCGGGCGCGCCGCTGTAGTCGAACAGATGATACGCGCGGCCCGTCAGCTCGGCAAAGCGATCCATGGTCTGCTGGACAAGCGTGGGGCAGGACGCGTAGAACGGGTTGATCGTCTCGCGGGCCTGAAAGTAGGTGTCGGGGTTGTGCGCCGTGCCGCGAATGCTGGGGTGCTCCGGCGATAGCGCGCGCTCACGGTGGGAGCGCACCAGCCGATCGTCGATCAGCGCCCGCAGCTCGTCGTCGCCGAGCTGGGTGAGCGTATTAATCTCATGCGAGGTGCGAAAGCCGTCGAAGAAATGCACGAAGGGCACGCGGGCCTCCAGCGTGGCGGCATGGGCGATGGCGGCGAGATCCTGCGCGGCCTGGACGTTATGCGAGGCCAGCAGAGCCCAGCCTGTGCTGCGCGCGGCCATCACGTCGGAATGATCGCCAAAGATCGACAGGGCCTGCGTGGCCACGGCTCGCGCCGCAACATGAAACACGGCCGGCGTCAGCTCGCCCGCGATTTTGTACATATTGGGCAGCATCAGCAGCAAGCCCTGCGAGGCGGTGAACGTCGTCGCCAGCGCGCCGGTTTGCAGCGCGCCGTGGATCACGCCGGCCGCTCCCGCCTCGGATTGCATCTCGATCACCTGCGGGACGGTTCCCCACAAATTGGGCGTGCGTGTGGCCGCCCAGGCGTCGGCTTGCTCGCCCATCGGCGTCGCGGGGGTGATCGGATAGATCGCGATCATATCGCTCAGCTTATAGGCAACCGTTGCTGCCGCTTCGTTGCCGTCGATCGTAATTTGTGCCGAACTCATGCCTGCCTCCTGCACATCTGCTGGAACAGCTGCCGTGTCTGGGCGATCAGTGATGGCTTGGGAAGATCACAGGTAAAGCGCTGAGCGGCACAGCTGTTGGGTTGCCATGAGCGTAGCAGCCAGGATCGGGCGTTCGTGTACGAGAATGACGACCCAGCGTAGCGGTTCGGCAACGGATTGCGATTGTCTTATCGACGCCGGCTCAGGGATGGGTGGTTGCCCAGTCCAGATAGCAGACAAGCGCTTCAAACAAGTCGCTCTCGGTGATCACGCCGACGACCGTGTTGTCCGCATCGACCACCGGCAGCCCACCGATCTTGTTGTCCAGCATCAGCAGGGCGGCCTCACGGAGGGTGGAGGAAGGTGTGACGGCGATCGGCCGCTCGGTCATGATCTCACTCACGGGTATGCGTTGGAGCGAGCTGGCGATCTGACGCAGGTCAAGACCCGTGGCGTGGAGCACGTCCGCGCCGCGAATATCGCCGTCGGTAATGATGCCTGCTAGCTTGTCTGTGGCCGTGACAACCGGCAGCCGCCGGATCGAGTGCTCGTGCATCGAGGCCAGGGCCTCGCTCACCGGAGCGTCGGCATGGATCGTAATTGCTGGTGAGCGCATCCAATAGCGAATAGTTTGCGCTTCGTACTGAGCCCGTGTTTTGGGCTGTGGCGCTGTTGTGTCTTGCATAGCTGCCTCCCGCAGAGCGGGTGGTCATCACTTCCTCAACGCTGATGAAGCAAGGTTGCGTAGGCTCTGCCAGGATGATTGTAGGTCCCGGCTGACGCACACAGAAAAAATGAATCGATTCGGCTGGTGGTGAAGTGACTACGCGAGCGCCGGACGAGATACGCCACCCCACATCCAGCCAGATATGCGAAATAGTGGAAGGACATGGCTGGATGAGAGGCCATGTCCTCGGCGACGATCAGCGTCGCGCTGTGTCAGATTCGCGACCGAGCTGAAGCATAGCAACACGTTGCACGAGCGGATTGGCGAGCAGGGGTGCAGCGTGTGCTTGCGTTAGCGCGTAACTGGCCTGGGCGGTGTCGCGACGTCAAAGGAGTCGATCGCTTCCGGCTGAGTCAGCGCCCACAAGGTATATACGCCCAGCGCCGTGCCAAGCGGGACGTTGATCAGGTTGAGGATGCCTACGACGATCGCCAGGGTGCGCGCCCACCAGAAGCGTCTCAGCAGCCCGTAGCCTGCCGCCAGGCCGGGAACCGCCAGCGCAGCCAGCAGCACACCCACGGCAGTACCGACGATGCTGAGAATCGAGCGCGCCTCCGGCTCACCCGTGGCAACGCCGATGCCTGTCAGCAGGATAAACACGAACAGGCCGATCAGGAGAAAGACCGCGTGGCCGACCAGGTACAGCCAGCCTAACAGGGTGACATGCTGCTGCATGTCGCGGGATGGTGTCGTATTCATTGTGAGCCTCCTTCTTGGAAGAATATTCGCCGCTCAGCTTTGGAGCCTCATAGATCGCCAAGCCTAACCACAAGCAGCGCGACCAGCCAGGTCAACACCGGACTGATCAGCGGCAACGTGGCGGTTCTCGCCAGAAACAGATCGGTGATGTTGATCGCGGCGTGAAACAGCAGCGCCAGCAGCAAACTGCCCCGCGTATGATTGAAGACCCAGGTGAACAGAATTGTTGTCGGGATCAGGCCGAGCGGCAGCCAGCCGAAGAATTGATTGGCGAGCGGATGGCCGGGTGTGAGATACAGCGGCAGATGCCACACGCTCCAGATTAATCCGAGTACGATGCTCGCTACCAGTGGACTGGTACGCGTCTGAAGTCGTGGCAGCGTATAGCCTCGCCAGCCGATCTCCTCGCCCATCGGACTGCTCAACAACAGCTGTTGCACGAAGATCAACGGCACGAGCAGCGTCCAGCCGGCCGCTGCCATCTCAGGTGGTAGAGGATAAACATCCAGCAGCGGTGGGTGCGTGAAATCCGGCGCTGGTTGTCCCACAATCACGTGGACGGCCGTCGTGAGCAGTGAGAGCACGGCAGGCCAGGCCAGCACAACCAGATACCACTGGAGGCCGACCCGCCAGATCAGCAGCCGGCCCAGCAGGCGGCGAACACCAGCCCACTGCTCCGTAGTAGCCTTCAGGAGGAGCGCGGCGAGGCTGGGGCCGAACGCGCCGATCAGCGTCAGCAGCGTTGGAGAGAGCGGGAGCGCAATCAGGCCCTGCGATGCCAACACTAACGGAATCCACACGCCCCAGGAGATGCCGAAGGCCAGCAGACCAAACGCGATTAGCGGGGTTGATCTTCGTTCTCGGAGTATCTGATTCACGTACATGTGTGCCTCCCGTCTCAACATCATAGGCATCTAATCGATGTCGTGCCGGGCAGTGGCGGATGGATGCATGCGCCGCTCAGCCTGATCGGACGCGTCCCGGACGCCATACGCTGCTTCCGTCCCTGAACGATCCGCTCAGGCGGAGGAGCCGGCCCACTCCTCCGCCGGTCGGCGATCATGGCTCAAGCACGGCCTCGGTCTCGCCCTCGATCGCGATGCGCACCTCGCGGACGCTGGGGAACTGCTTCAGCGTTTGCGTGATCTGCTGGCGGATGAACATCACACGGGTCGAGCCGCCGCCGTAGGCTGCCAGCTCACGTGAAAAGTCCGCTGTCGCCACGCCGTTCTCGATCGTCAGCCTGCGGAGCGTCACGCGCGGTCCCCAGAACGGTCCACGGCCGGGATAGCTGAGCACTTGTTGTGGAGTGGGGATCGCCGTCTCAAAGCCCGCGAAATTTGGCGGCCCTGGCCCCCACAGCAGCTCTTCCAGCGCCGCCGTGCCGATCCGTGAGGTTCTGGGCACGCGCCGCTGCATCTCTTGCAGCGTGTCGCCGAGCACCCAGTACAGCTTCACTACCTGCGTGTCGGCGTCGGTGTTGCTCAAGGCGACCACCGGCTGCCGCGCCAGCAGATCGCCGAACTGGCTGCGGATCTCCAGCGTGGCTGGCTGCGTGCGTGGCTGCGGCGGCATGCTCGACATCATCCAGTTGAGGCTGTCGATCACCAGGCCGCGACCGTCCTCGCCGCGCAGCAGCGTGTAGTCGTTGGCCAGCGTCGTGCCGTCCAGCCAGCGCAGGGTCGCGGTCACGCGTTCGCCGGGCCGGCCAGCGCGCAGAAACATATGCAGCGGCAAGGTGACACGCGAGCCTGCGGCTGGAACGGCGATGTCGCCAAACGAGGTGAGCGTGCGCACGGCATCCGCGCCGATGTTGCCGCGCTCCACCTGCCAGCCGGCCGGGTTGCGCAGATCGTAGGTGAGCACCGTGCGCTCAAACGCCTGCATGAAAATCGTGCGCTGCTCGCCGAACTTCACCGTGCTGGTGGTAAAGGTGTCGCTCATCGGCAGGCCGATATCGTGGAGCCAGCCGGCCGGGAAGAGATCCCGGCGATTGATGTAGGCCCAGAAGTAGGGCGCGACATAGTAGCCCGGCGCGGCCCGCAGCTGCGGATCGTAGGGGACGAACATTCCCTCGATGCTTGATGTTTTGCCGACCTGTAAGTTGGGCGGTGGCGCGTGGCGCAGGCGGGGATCGTTGAGCCGCTGGAGATCGGCGTAGGTGGTGCTGGTGCTATTGACGCTGCCCCTCGGATCGCGCTGCATCAGCTCGGCGGTGAGCCGGCCATACAGAAAGGCCCAGTTGGGATCGGCGATCACCGCGCGATGATCCTCGATGCGGCCTTTTTCAAAGTACTGCACGGTCCAGCCGTCAGCCTCGACAAGATCGGTCACGGGATAGCCCAGCACGCGAATGCCCTCGTGCCGGTTGTAATAGTCGCGAAATGGATCGGCGACATCGGCCAGTGGCGTGGCCATCACGCGCGCGGCGCTGCCTGCGAAGACGGCTGCGATCGTGAGCACGATCAGCAGCCGTAGAAGACGCTGAATCGTACACATAGCTAGTTCCTCCTTGTCACCGCTCTGCTGCCTGGCGCACCACGATGCTGCCCACGCCGCCGCTGACCTCCAGATCGACCCGGTTGGTCGCGCTGGTATAGTTGGGCGAGACATAGCGATCGCCGTCGCGCTGGTAGTTGCCCTGCACTTCCTTGCTCCCGATGCCCGCCGAGACCTGGATGCGCGCAGCCATGCCGGACGGGATCGTAATGACGGCCTGGCCGGCACCGGTGCTCACCTTGGCGTTGAGCACACCGCGCTCAGGCAGCGTGATCAACGTTTGGCCCGCGCCTGTGTTGACGGCAAGCTGGGTCAGCTGCATCTGGCGCAGATCGAGGGTGGACTGTCCGGCACCGGTGGCGATCGTCAGCTGCGTGGGCACGCTGTTATTGAGCCGAATATCCCAGATCGGCGCATACGGCTGGCTAAGGAGCGTGCTGGACCGCTCGGCGATTGGGATGGCACCTGCGGCTGCATAGGTTCTGAATCACCTTTCCAGCACATCGGCGACCAGGCGCTCGGATAGGAGATAGTCGTAGGCTGCCATGGCCGCACGTGTTCCATCGCCGATCGCAATCAGCACCTGTTCGCTGAAGATCGACGAAACATCTCCCGCCGCGAAGAGTCCCGGCACGGATGTTTGGTGAAACGCATTGACCTTGATAAAGCCGTCGCTATCGGTCGCAACCAGATCCCGCACCATGTCGCTGTTGGGGACGAGACCTAACGCCACAAAGACGCGATCGACGCTCAATGGTCGCAGGTGTCTTCCTTGCGCGATCGTCACGGTGATCATGGGATCGTCGCGTTCGATCCGAGTCGCCTTCCAGCCCGCGAGCACCTCGACACGTGGATGCTGGCGCAGCGCCTCCCCTAGCGGCGTGCTGAGCGCCAGCGGACCCGGCGCGACCAGAAATACCTGGGCCGCCGTATTCGCCAGCTCAGCGGCGGCGCTCAGCGCGCGGTTGGTCCCGCCGATCACGGCAATGCGCTGCTCCCCTGTCAGATGCGCATAGGTTGTCGCGGAGTAGCTCAGCGCGACTTTGCCGACCTGCTGCGCGCCTGGAACGTCGAGCTGGAGGGGCGTTGCGCCCGTCGCGACCAGGACGGTGCGGCTGTGCAACACGCCGTGCTGCTCCGTGAGCACGTTGAAGATCGGTCCATTGGTGAACACGGACAGCACACGATCCTCGATCGCACGCTCAGGGTACGTCGTCGCACGAATCATCAGCAGGTGCGCGATCTCGTTGCCGGGCAGATCGGGTGGTTGCTCCGGCCCGACCAGGCTTTGGAGCCAGCCAATCTTGCCGCCCAGCTCCTCATACACCATCACGATGTTCAGCTGTTTTCCGATGGCATATAAGCCGGCGGCGAGGGCCGCTGGTCCGCCACCGATCACAATCAGATCATACATCGTCGCCTCCCTTGCTTACGGGGTGGCTACTCGGCTGCCTGCGGATGGACGAGTAGCACCGGGATCTCAGCCCCACGCACCACTTTATCCGCCACGCTGCCGAGCAGGAGCCGTGACAGCCCGCCGCGTCCGTGGGTCGCGAGCGCCATCAGGCCAATCTCACGCTGCTGCGCCACGTCGAGAATCGTGCGCGCCGGGTTCCCGACGGTAACCTCCGTGTGTACCGTGTACCCCTGTTCTCGTAGCTCGCTTGCCATCTTGTCGAGATAGGCGTGCGCCGCACGTTGGGTGGCGTCAGAGTCGGACGGCTCGACCACGGAGAGCAGCCAGTAGTCCACGTCGAGCATATCCCCCAGCTGGCATGCCGGATCAAGGATGCGCTCGGCTAGCTCCGAGCCATCCAGCGGAATCAATATTCGCTGGATCGACCAGGGCTGATCATCTGGTATTGAGCTATCCGCTTCGGCGGCGGGACGAATCAGCAGCGTGGGAATGTCGCTGTGACGGACGAAGGAGTCGGCAACGCTGCCAAGCCACACGCGCGAAAACGCGCCGTGACCATGCGTGGTCATAATCACGAGGTCGGTGTGCAGGTCGGCGGCGTGCTCCATGAGCGTCGGGACGACCGCGCCGTGGAGGATCTCGCAGGTGATCTGGAGATCGTCGGCGGCGAAGCGCTCTCGGATGGATTGGAGGTAGTCTTGTTCGTATTGCCGGACCTCAGCGTCCATGCGCTCGTCGACAATTGGCACACCGCCCATGTTCCACATGCCCAACGATACGTTGATGATCGGCACATGGACATGGACCAGATTCAGCATCGCTCCCGAGCGCAGAGCGAGCGCCCGCGCGACCGGCAGCGCCTGCTCGGCAAAGTGTGATCCATCGAGTGGAACAAGAATCGATTGCATTGGCACGGTAGTCCTCCTTTCTGAGGCGATCGGCCGATCGGATGGGCCGAGCACTCCGGCACCAGCGGCCTCATCAGCACTGGTGCTACACAGGAGCAGCTACAGGGATCTCCACTGCTCCTGCGATGACGCGGACAAGATCGTGATCGGTGAGCACGCCGACCACACGTTCTCCCTCGATTACCGGCAGGCACTTCACCTGCTGCGTGAGCATCAGTACGGCTGCTTCCGAGATTGGCGCATCCGCCGCCACGGTTATTACTGCCGTCGTCATGATCTCGTCGGCACGCACGGTATCGAGCACGGCCTGCCATGCATCAGTCTCGTGTGTCGTCGCCGCATCGGGAAAGGCCGCGCGGATGTTGGTCAGCGATACGATGCCGACCAATGTCGTGTCGTCGACCACCGGGAGCCGGTGGCACTGGTGGTCTTGCATGAGCACGATGATCTCACGCAGCCGAGTCGAGGGCGCGACCGTAATCGCCGGGCTGCTCATCAGGTCACGTACATGCAATGATGAACTATCATGCTTGTTCATCGCTCTTCTCCTGCGAGGTCGTGCGCCCATCAACGAGGTGGCGCAGTGTTGGCATGATCTGCCGCCTGGTCCATCACGTGATGCGATCGCAGCTGTGGCCGGATCAGCAGCAGCGGCTGCTCGGTCGTGTGCAGCACCTTCTGCGCGACGCTGCCCAGCATCAAACGCGGAATGCCGCTGCGCCCATGGGTTGCCATCACGATCAGATCGGCGTGTTCCGCCCTGCTGACGCGAACGATCTCCGCCGCCGGATCGCCAGGGTTGAGCTGCGCCTGGACGGTGATTCCCTGCATACGCAGATTCTGCGCTGCCGACTCCAACATATCGCGCGTGCTGTGTCGCTGCATCTTCTTCGGCCAGCATCCACAATGGCTCGATGCCGCCATCGGCCAGGCCAATGTCGTCGGTCGGCGCCGCCACCGCGAGCAGGAGCAATGTTGCACCGGTCGCAGCAGCGATAGTTTTGGCGGGCGGGAGCGCGTGTGCGGCGAAGGACGAGCCATCCAGCGGCACAAGAATCGTGCGAATAGGCGCGGGCGTAGTATCAGCTTGGCCGACCGCTTGCGTCCGCAGGAGCAGCAGCGGCATCGTGGCATGATGGATGACCTGCTCCGCAACGCTGCCGAGCACCCAGTGCCGAAGGCCGCTCAGGCCGTGCGTCGTCATCGCGACGATCGGCGGCGGAGCTTCACGAGCGCTATCGAGCAGGATCGTATCGTCGTGGGCGCAGGCAAGAATAGCGGTCGCGGTGTCGGCGGCGATGCGGACCGTGGTACGTACCGGCAAATCCAGGTGCTCCATCCGCTGCGCGACAGCGGCCAGGTATTGACGCGCTTCCGCGAGCGCGTCCGCTTCCCAGCGCTCGGCCATGCCAGGGCTCAGCAGTGCGGGATGGCTAATCGCGATAAGGCTGGTAGCCGGCGCAATTACATGCAGGAGCAGCAATTCGTAGTGGAGCGTCTGAGCCAGCGCGGCAGCCGGGCCCAACACCGCCTCGGATACAGCGGACGTATCGAGCGGGATGACAATCGTTCCAGCTAGCTTGCTCATACCACCCTCCTGCGTACACACCCGTACGCGCTGCGGATCGAATATCTCCGGTTTTCGACTGCACCTGGAGACATCGACATGAATCTCTATAGTCAGCATAGCCGAGCGGCGGCACACGGACGTTACGATCCGGCTACCCGGGGGAAGCATCCCGTGACAGACCGATCAATGGTCGCCGCGACGCCCACGGGTTGTGGGTGCAGCGCCTCAAGCGTTAATGCTGTGCCGCATCTGTGCTACTCGTGCCGTTCAAACGGCCACCGCCTGCCGAAACACCGGGTAGACATACTGATAGAACTTGCCCAGCTCCTGCACCAGGCGGAGCGGCGGCAGCTTGCGTTTGGTCGGATCGGCGTGCTCGAACATCGCGAACTCGGTGTACTGCACCCCGGCGCGGTCTCCAAGTGCCCCCCGGAGCAGCCGCGACTCGCCCACCGGGATCACGAGATCGTCGCGGTCATGGCAGAACACCAGCAGCGGGGCATGGATCTCAGGCAAGTAGTTGAGTGGGGACATGGCCTCCAGGTGAGCTTGCATGGTGGGCGGAAGCTGATTGAGCGCTGCCTCGGCTTCGCTCATATCCAGCCGGGTGAGCAGGCGAGCGACGGCGCGGCCATTCTCCGACAGGGAAACGTCTGTATGACCACTCGGGTCGGCATAGACGCTCCGCAGCACGGCTGCCTCGTGTGGCTCAAGCAGTGCTGTCATAGAGTGGACGAAGACCGTGCGCGTCAGCGAATCGACCGGCCAGGCAACGCGCACCGTGCCGCAGAGACGCGTGCCGCTGGCAATGTCCTGCGCCAGCGTGCGCATCGAGGCATACGGCGCAAAGGCGGCGACAAAGGCGACGCGGTCACGAATGGCAGGAGCGGCGGCGGCCATCAGCGCGAACGAGCCGCCAACGCAGGTTCCGATAAAGCCGCTGCGGCTGGTGTCAACGGACGGCTGATCGATCAGCCACTGATACGCCAGCGCCAGATTCTGGCTCTCCTCGGGATCGAGGCGCAGATCCCGCATCGCCGGCGACCAGTACAGCAGCGCGGCGAAGCCCGACCGTGCGAGGGCGGCACCCAGGCGCGGAACCTGAGGATGATCGACGCCAAACGGAACAACGCCGAGGCAGACCACCACGCCGGGATGCGGGCCACCGGTCGCCGGTCGATACAGATCGCCTTCGACCTGACCACCGCACGTCGGATACCGGACGCGCTCGACCACAGGTGCGGGCGTGAGCCAGTTGAGTGCTCGGGACGGCAGCATCGGCAAGAGTTTGAGCACGAAAACGGCAGTTTTAGCCGCAGCGCGGATTGGTCTCGTGCCACGTGCAAAGATATGAATCATGGTCGGCTCCTCTCCCCAAACAAGGGCGCGCGTCTAGCGGTGCAGCCCTGTGGACGCTGCCTGACCAACCCGGAAGCGACGATCGGGCAGAGCCGATTGAAGCCCTGCCCAACGCGCGCCGAACGTCGATCGCCGATGCCCCGTATCATGCGCCTGACGACTCAGCCGCCATCTTTTCAAGCGCCAGCACCACCCGGCCTTGCACCGTACCAGCGCGCAGTCGGTCGAAGACATCGTTGATCGCCTCAAGCGGCTGGATCTCGGTGGTCGCCTGGACCTTCCGCCGCGCCGCAAACTCCAGCGCCTCGTGCAGATCCTGGCGCGTCCCGACGATCGAGCCGCGAATCGTCAGTCGTTTCAGGACCACATCAAAGATCGGCGTGGGAAAATTCCCAGGTGGGAGGCCGACCAGCGCACAGGTTCCGCCGCGACGGAGCATCCCGATGCCCTGGTGAAATGCCGGCACTGAGACCGCCGTGATGAGCGCGCCGTGCGCGCCGCCAATCTCGCGCTGGATCACGGCGATGGGATCGGTTGTCGCCGCATTAACGATCAATTCAGCGCCGAGATCGCGCGCCAGGGCCAGCTTCTCGTCGGCAACGTCCACCGCCGCCACGCGCAGCCCCATCGCGATCGCGTACTGCACGGCCACGTGACCCAGCCCGCCGATTCCGGAGATGACGACCCAATCGCCGGGCCTGGTATCCGTCTCCTTGAGCCCCTTGTAGGTGGTCACGCCCGCGCAGAGGATCGGGGCGGCATCTACAAAGCTCAACGAATCTGGAATGCGTGCAACATAGTTCGCCGCCGCAAGGACATACTCGGCGTAGCCACCATCGACGGAATACCCCGTGTTCTGCTGCTGAGTACAGAGCGTTTCCCAGCCCGTCAAGCAGTGCTCGCAGGTTCCACATGCGCTGTGGAGCCAGGGTACGCCCACGCGATCGCCTTCTTTGACAGTCGCAACATCAGGTCCGAGCGCTGCGACGTAGCCCGCGCCTTCGTGGCCGGGGATAAACGGCAACGTGGGCCGGACCGGCCAGTCGCCATCCGCAGCATGTAGATCGGTATGGCACACACCACTGGCGACCACACGCATCAGCACCTGTCCGGGGCCGGGCGTTGGAATCGGAACCTCCTCGATCGTCAGCGGCTCATGAAACGAGCGCACGACCGCAGCTTTCATCATTGCAGCCATAAGAATATTCCTTTGATGTACAGGTTAACGCCTGGAAGCAGAGGCTATGTGGTGGATGCCGACGTACAGCAGCGACTATTGTGTGCAGGCGTGGCAACCACAGCATAGCGCATGGATTTCATCCCAACTGTTCAGCCTGTTACTGCGCCGTCGGCAGCCGTGGCTTCTACCGCGCTGCTGCGCTGGACGACAGGACGAACAAGCAGCAGTGGCACCGGGCTGGTACGCAGCACCTGCTCCGCAACGCTGCCCACCAGCCGCCGCCGGATTCCGGTCCGGCCATGGGTTGCCATCACGATCAGATCAACCGCTGTCCGCTCTGCATACGCCACGATTGCTTCGGCGGGCTCGCCAAACTCAACGACGGGATGAACGCTAAATCCGGCATCGACCAGGCAGCGCGCCTCGTGGAGCAGCTCGGCCTCTAGCTCGGCTTGCATGCTCGCTTCGGCTTGCACCGGATAGATCGGGTGCCGGCTGCGCTCGAACTGCTGGCTCGAACCGTATTCCGGCAGTCCCAGCCCGTTGACCGGTATCATGCGGGCAGGCTCGGCAAGCAGGCCCGCCGGTGGTGAGGCGACGCGCAGCAGCGTCACCTGGTAGCGTTGCGCGTCGAATAAGTGACAGATATGGCGAAGACCTTCACGGCTTAGCGCTGAGCCGTCAAGCGGCACAAGGATCGTAGAAAGAGTCATCGTCGACCTCCTGAGCATAGGTATGTTCTACGCTCCATCCAGCATAAACCTTCCTGCTCCCCGCTCCGTGGTACGATCTTCACCGCTCAGAGAGCTTTCTTGACCCTGCCCGACTCTTGCGCGACGGCTTCCGGCTCAGGCAGCGCTTCCACCTGAGGCCGATACACGAAGACTGGCCGGTCTGTGCCGCGCAGGACTTTATCGGCCACGCTGCCCAGGAGCAGCCGCTGAACGCCGCTGCGCCCGTGCGTAGCAATCGCCAGCAGGGTGTGCGGCTGCGCCTGGAGCGCTTCCAGAATCGTCGCTGCGGGATGTGAGCCGATAAGTAGTCGGGTTGTAACTGGCTGCTCTGCTTGCGCAACCTGCTGCGCGACTCGATCGAGGTAGGTCTGCGCCGTCGTCAGGTGACGTTGGGTGTCCTGCGGGTCGAGGTCAACCGGCGCGATTGCCAGATCATGGTGGTGCAGCACCATCTGCGGCTCAACCACATGCAGCACGGTGTACGCCGTTCCAAGCACGCCTCCGAGCTCCCTGGCCGGGCCAAGAATCTGCTCGGCGAAAGGAGAGCCGTCGAGTGGAATCAGCATATCGGTCAGTCTCGGCGGCTGATGCATGGCTGTTGGCTCGTCGCTTGGGCGCAGGAGCAGCAGCGGCAGTGAGCTGAGCCGAATCAGCGACTCGGCCACGCTGCCCAGCCATAGCCGCGCAAGCCCACTCCAGCCATGCGTGGTCATCACGATCAGATCGGCGCTCGACCTGATCGCCTCCGCTAACAGCAGAGCGGCTACCGATTCGTCACCGTCAAGCGTCTCACAGGAAGACGAGATACCGTAGGTAGCTGTAAGCCCATCAGCGATGCGTTGGAGATACACGCGCTCGTGCTCCTGGGCGCGGGAATGCAGCTCTGCGTCGATCACCGGCAGCCCT
>DASWTW010000251.1:0-7931 GCA_036401895.1 Herpetosiphonaceae bacterium
GTGCGCCAGCTGGTTGGCCTGCGTCGTCAACTCCTGATAGCTGCGCTGCTCCGCGCCACAGCGCACCGCCAGCGCCGCGGGCGTGCGCGCGGCCCACGTCGCCACCAGCTCCGCCACCAGCGGCGGATCAGACTCGCCAGCGACTACGCGCGGCAGCAACTGCGCGCGCTCGGCCGGTGTCAGCAGCGACAGCGCGTCCAGGCGCGCCTCGGGCTGTGCAACCATGGCCCCAAGCAGTGTTGTGAAATGGCCCAGCATCCGCTCGATCGTGGCCGCGTCGAAGCGCGCCTGGTCATAGACGATCTTGACGATCAGCTGCGGCTCCGCAAAAACACACAGCGAAAGCGGATAGTTCGGCTGCCGTCGTAGCTCAACCTCGCGATTATTCCAGCCGCCGCCCTGCGCTCGGAGCTTTGAATGCAGCAAAAAATTTTCGAAGACGACGATGCTCTCAAATAAAGGCGCGCCCGTAGAAATCTCGCTCCACTGCTGCACCTGCGCGAGCGGCGTATGCTGGTAGTCACGCACGGCAACGTTTTGACTGCGCAGCTCCTTCAGCCAGGCCAGCAGCGGCATCTCGGGCGACATGCGCGCACGCACCGGCAGCGTATTGATGAACAGCCCAACCATCGCGTCGACGCTGTCCATGGTTGCGCGACGGCACGAGCGAGTAGCGCCGAATACAACATCGTCTTGATCGCTGTAGCTGGCCAGCAGGAGCGCCCAGGCTCCCTGGATCAGCGTGTTGAGCGTAAGATCGTGCTGCTGCGCCAGCTGCTTCAGCGTCGTCGTCAGCTCAAGCGATAGCTGAGTCTCGTGATCCGCATAGCCTGCTGGCGCGCCCGAAGATCGAGCAGGCGGACGATCAAGCGTAAGCGCTGTGGGCGCGGTAAAGCCTTTGAGCAGGTTTTTCCAGAACAGCTCGGCGCTGGAGGTGTCGCGCTGGCGCACCCATTCAATATAATCACGATACGGTCGCGGCTGTGACGGCGCCAGAGCTTGATACCGGCGCTGGGCTTCGTAATCCGCAAACGCTTCTTGAATCAGCAAGAGCAAGGAGCGCCCATCCAGAATAATGTGATGAAACGTGAGAACGCAGCGATAGTCCGCTGCATCGATCTGAAACACCGAGAGCCGCAGCAGCGGCGCCTCAGTCAATTCAAAGCCCCGCAAACGATCAGCGCGAATATAGGCTTCCAGCTCAGCACGCCACGCCCCAGGAGCGCGATCACGCCAATCGTGCATCACAAAAGGCAGATCGACCTGCGCGTGTATCTCTTGGATCGGCTCGGCTACGCCCGCCCAGCGAAACGCGGTTCTCAAAACAGCATGGCGAGCAACGACATGCTGCCAGGCACGCTGAAACATGTCAACCTGAAGATCTTCATGAAACGCACAGACGACCTGCACAATATCGACGCCCGAGTCTGGAGCGTACAGATGATTGAACAGCATGCCCTGTTGTAGCGGCAACAGCGGGTACGAGTCTTCGATCCGTGGCCTATCCATGAACATCCTCCAGCAGTAACATCGAGGGCATGGGCGATCTATGCGATGCAGGCAGCGTTCTTGAGCAAGACTCCCCGGCAGTGCCGAAGCACAGCCAGCCGAGCACTTGAGCAGTGAGCGTGATAATCGAGAGGAGGTGACACATGCTCCGTGAATTTAAGCTAGAGCGGGACAACCCGCGCTAGAGCGTGGCGTAGGTATAGCCTCATGACTGGTACTTATACAGCATCAGCTAAAGACAACCCAGCCATTAACGAGGACAGCGATGTAGGGTGTTATATGGTAGATGTGAAAATTGAGCTTGCTATAGGTTGAGAATCAAATGCACAGGTTTGATGTTACTCATTGACTCACCGGCGCTAGAATTAAGTCTGCTTTTCAAGTCACAGCGAGGCTACACAGCTGGCGCTGGGCTCAACTATGGCAGAGCCAGGACGTTATAAACCGAAACTCTAGCACGGATAAAGTTATCGGTGGCGGAAGTACTTGATGAGGGTCGGCTCACCAGTAGTTTGGAGAAGAGGCACAGCTCTGAGATGATGTGTCGGACGACCAGTGATTAGAATTGGATGTTTAGGAATGTTGCTGGATTCAATCCACCGCTGTATCTAGCTGTGATACCTAACCATTAACACCACACTCGTGTCGCTTAGGTTCAATGGATTGAATGATTTGACCGGCGAAGGTATAAGTCAAATGTTGTTAGCCTTAGTGTAGCATTTTCTTTAGATATTGTAAATGACCATCTAGTGACAAACACTTGGGTCCTTTCAAACCGTACTACAGACGATCGTATCCTGGGGAGCGACCAAGCCAAAATCGTGGCTAGACCGTGCGGCATACGGTGTAGATTACTCCTGGTGCAGCGCGGCGATCCGCTCCATATGTTGCTCGCCCCAGCGGCACAGCGGCTCCAGCGCTGCGTTGAGGGTGGCACCAAACTCGGTTACCGAATATTCGACTCGTGGTGGAATCTCGTGAAAAACCTCGCGGTGAACCACGCCATCGGCCTCTAATTCGCGTAGCGCCTGAATCAACATTTTTTCGCTGATGCCCGACACACGGCGCTTTAATTCACCGAACCGGCGCGGCTGGCTGTTCATTTCCCACAAGATCAATGCTTTCCACTTGCCGCCGATCACGTCGAGCGCCGGGACCAGGCCACAGCTATAGCACTGCTGATCTTTCATGATTCGCTCCATACATACTTTTTGGTTGGTACATTACTTTATGGTAGGTACTTGACTATTGTCAAGTGTCAACCTACACTCTAACCGGTAGTATCTGGAATGCTTGAATATATAGGAGGCAGCTTCATGTCACGCACCATGACACAAACTGAACGTGAGCGTTTTCTAGCAGATGTGCATGTCGGCATTATCAGCGTCGCGGAGAACGGGCGCGGTCCGCTCACTGTCCCGATCTGGTATGGCTATACGCCAGGCGGCGAGCTGTATGTCTGGATGGAAAAAACATCGCGCAAGGCTCGGCTGCTTCAGGAAGCTAGCCGCTTTAGCTTGTGCGTGCAAACCGAACAGCCGCCCTACCAGTATGTGAGCGTTGAAGGACCAATCACTGCGATCGAGCGTGTGGATCTAGAGCGTGATGCGCGGCCAATAGCCCACCGCTATCTGGGCAGCGAGGCCGGCGATGCGTATATGGTCGAGAGCGCGGCGGGCATTGCCAGTGGCGAGCACATCGTGATTCGTATGCGGCCCGAGCGCTGGCTGACAGGTGATTACAGCTAGCACGACATCACCTATAATAGCGGCTACCTCTTCGATGCTGAATCAATAGGATGAGAGCTAGCTATGGCTGCTGGAGGAACACCGCCGGCTGAATTCGATCTCGACAGCGCGTTTGTCGCGCGCTTACTCGCCGAGCAGCACCCGGATCTGGCCGAGCTGCCGCTCCAACCGATCGATGTGGGCTGGGACAATGCCATGTTTCGCTTGGGCGAGACGCTGGCCGTGCGGCTACCGCGTCGCGCTGCTGCCGCGCCGTTGATTGTTCATGAGCAGCGCTGGCTGCCGCGCCTGGCCGATCGGCTGCCGCTCCCGATTCCAAGCCCCTACCGGATCGGCACGCCTGCTCTTGGCTACCCTTGGAGCTGGAGCGTCGTACCGTGGCTGCCCGGCAACGCCGCCGATCACGAGCCACCACATCCAGCGCAGGCGCCGATCTTTGCAACTTTCTTGCGCTCGCTCCACGTAGCCGCGCCGGACGACGCTCCGGCCAATCCTGTGCGCGGCGTGCCCTTATCGACACGCGCCGCCGGGGTCGAGGAGCGGATGCGCCGGCTTGCGACCAAGACCGATCTGATCACGCCGCAGCTCATGCACATCTGGGACGCAGCGGTGAGCGCGCCGCTCGATGCACCGGCGACCTGGCTGCATGGAGATTTGCATCCGCGCAATATTCTGGTTGAGCACGAGGTGATTACCGGAATCATTGATTGGGGAGACATCACTGCCGGCGATCGTGCGACGGACCTGGCGGCGATCTGGATGCTCTTCGCCACAGCCAAGGCCCGTGAGGCGGCTCTGACGACCTATGCCGATCTTTCGGCGGCCACGCTTCAGCGGGCCAAAGGCTGGGCGATCCTGTTTGGCACGGTGCTGCTGGAAACGGGTCTGATCGATCATCCACGCCACGCCGCGATTGGAGAGTGGACGCTGCGGCGGGTTGTCGAGCCGGTGTAGGGGAGGATGCGCCTATGGCAGGCCATGAGTCGGACGCTGAGGAGCAACAGCGCCCACCTGCATCCACCATAAGCATTCGCGATCTCGCCGAGGCAGATCAGCCGTGGATGCAGGACTTCCTTTTAACCTACAATCATTCGCTGCGCGTGGTTTCGCGCGGCACCCTGCATGACGTTCTCGAATTGCCGGGCCTGATCGCAACCTATCGAGACATTCCTTCCGCGCTCCTTACCTATACGATCGTTGGGCAGGAGTGGGAAGTGGTGACGCTTCACGCCGCCGTTCAAGGACATGGCCTCGGCTCGTGGCTTCTGGCCGCCGCACGCCAGCGGGCGCAGGCGCTTGGCTGCACCCGGCTCTGGCTCATCACCACCAACGACAACGAGCCCGCGATCCGCTTCTATCGACGGCAGGGCATGACGCTGGTCGCCGTTCACCACAATGCACTGGCTGAGTCGCGTAAGCTCAAGCCTGAGATCCCACTGCTGGGCCTCGGCGGCAAGCCGTTGCGCGACGAGATCGAGTTTGAGTTCCGGCTGACGTAGACAGGAGTTGATCTCGCGCCTGGCGCGTCTCAGCTTGCGCAGGGCTAGATCTCCCGCTGCATCGTGCGGTGAATCGTGGTCAGGCCAAGGCGTTCGTAGAGCGCGCGGGCACGATCGTTAAACTCCCACACCGTCAGCTCCAGCGTCGTGGCGCCGCGCGCGCGGCCCCACGCGATCGCCGCATCTACCAGCGCCTGACCTATGCCCCGCCCGCGCTGCGCCTCGGTCACAACCATGCTATCGATAAAAACAATCCGGCGTGGCACAACCACCTCCAAGGGCGGCGCATCAAACACACTGACAATCGCAAAGCCAACAATCGCGCCGGCGATCTCCGCAACCTGAATCGTCGACGACTCACCGCTGAGCAGATCATCAAAATAGGCTTGAGGCAGCGAGCTGGCACGCTCGACCGGCTGGAAGATCGCCGGGTGAGTGGTCGCATGGAGCCGATGCACTTCGTCGGCAATGGGCGTGAGCGCTGGATAATCCGCCGCCACTGCCTCACGAATCGAATAGCTCACACTCTGGTTACTCATCGCGATCTCTCCACGCTGTATGATTGTGTCGCGCGCCGCCGCCTCAGGAGCGCGTCGTGTGGCTGGATTATGCCACAGCCCTCAAGCCGCTCAAATCTCCACGCGCCGCCAGGTGCTATGAGCATACTGCATGGCTGTCGACAAAATATCGACACGAATCAGCGCTGGAACAGGCGCTGGTCCTTGATCGGCGGCACCATTGAGCACACGCCAGGCTGGCTGTTTGGACCTCGACCCGCTCGCCGTTCTCCCGTACAGTAGGAGCGCGGGGACGAGATCTCCCCCTACGCCGAGCCGAACGACACAAGGATGCTTCATGCCATCTGTCACCCACCGAACCGTCGTCCTTAGCTTGTTTGGGCTGCTCACGCTGGGCAGCTGCGTTGCCCTCGTCAATGCCTTGCTCTCGCCGAATCCCAATCTCATCACCACCTTGATCATGGCTAGCTCGATTGTCATGAATCTGGCGCTGATTACCCTGTATGCGCGTGGCTGGGATGCAGCGCGCTACCTGTATCTTGTGCTGACCACTATCTTAGTTGGGAGCGTGCCGCAGATCGCACACGAGCAGTGGTTCTATATCATCTTGCCGTCAGCCGTGGCCGCAGTGCTGGCCGGTCCTGTCTGGATTGTCGGCACGGCCGTGCTAGGCTATCTCTTGATCATCGTGCATTCGGGCGGCCAGACTCCCGGCACCAGCCTGGCCGCCGTGATCTTCCTGTGTTTGATCATCGGGACGCTCAGCCTTGGGCAGTGGATTACCAGCATGGCCCAGCGCAGCGCCGAGCGGCACGCCCGGGCCGCGCGCGAGGCTCAGGCCCGTGCCGAGGCTCAGGCAGCACAGCTCGCGCTGGCGGGCGAGCAGCAGACGATCCAGCTGGCCCAGCAGCGCCGGCTGCTGGATCTGGTCGCCACGCTGGAAACGCCCGCCATCCAGCTCGCCGATCGGGTCTTCATCGCGCCGCTGCTGGGCCAGCTCGACAGCGACCGTCTGCGCCGCGTCATGACCCAGCTTTTGGAGACCGCGTACACCCAGCGCGCCGACTTGATCATCCTGGATCTGGCGGGCGTTCCCACGCTGGAGCTGGAGATCGCCGACACGCTGCGCGAGGTTGTGCAGGCACTGCGCCTGCTGGGCTGTACGGTTATGCTGAGCAGCCTGTCAGGCACGACGGCCCAGGTGTTGAGTCAGCAGGGCTGGACCGCTACCGACGTGCTGACGGTGCGCAGTCCGCAGGAGGCGCTTGAGCGCTATCACACGCTCAGCCCGGCGTGAGTCGTTATTGAACTGATAAGCGTCAATCACAGCTTGAACCGCGCTCTTCCTTGTGAGCAGCAAAACTGAATCATGAGCTGGACGGTGCAGATACCCTCCCGATCAACAGCGGCATGTCACCCGGTACATATTCGCCGCCTGGCACGTGATAGGGACCATCCAAGAACGGATCGAGGCCCAATGTCATGGCCGCTTTATCGCCAGGAAGGAGCCGCAAGAAGCGCTGGAGGTCCGCGTGGTTGCTGGTTGCCAGCTTCGTGTCTGACACAAATTCGTGGATCACAAACACAGCGAGCCGCGCCCGCTCCTGCCGCGCCTGGATCACTGTGCCGGCTACCGCATGGACGAGCTGATAGCGCAGTGAACGCAGCGTATTGTCGAGCGGTCGTCCGAAGATCGCTTGTGTCAGTTGCTCAATCCGCTGTGCTGCATTGGAGCCCGGCCGTTGCAGACTTTGCGCATGCGCACGGTCGATCGTCGGCCCAAACGACTCTCGTGCTTTCGCCTCGATAGCGACCAGGGTTGACCCAGCCGGGCCATCAGCCAGCAGAACCAGATCATGCACGCGGCCCTTGCCTCGAAAAGCATCAAGTTTTGTTTCCACCTCTGGTAGGACGGAGCGAATCGTTAATCCGCTGGTCAGTGAATGGGAACGAAAAAGATCGACGAGTTCTATCGGAACCGACGCAGGACCCTTACGAAACCAGGCTTTGGCGCACTCCTTAGCGGAATATGCATCCTGCCACTGATGATCGCTCTGTGGTCCACCCCAACGCCGCCAGTCCTCAACCGATTGGATGACCTGCTTGTGTTTGCGTGCGTAGATCGTAAATGTACTCATAGATGCTTTACCCCTTCAATAGATGAAGGTATACGCGCTCCGTTGCAGTCGTCCCGAGCGCGCTCTAGAAAGCCGATAGCCGCTCAACAGACCATCCGCGCCTGGTGTGCGGGCTGTACGTGATGCGATACTGCTGGCCGACATCCAGCGCCTGGTACACTTCATACATGATCGTGAGCGTGCCAATATCCTTAAACTCAGCCGAGAAGCTGCGCGGACTCTGAGTCGTGGCACGTTTTTGGAGCAGCTCTGCGCTGCTGACATACGCCACGCCCAGACGCAGATCCGCATAGTGCTGATACGCGTAGCGGCCGACAACCACCAGCATCACCAGGAAGAGCGCCGCTGCAACCAACACCAGCAGCGCTACAAACGGCGCACCGATGAAGCGACTGATGATACAGCTGCCCAGCACCACCGCCACGCCGATCACCCCGAGTAAACTCGCTACCGGGAGCACACTATTGGCCCGCAGCCACATGCGTTGTTCAGAAGTCAGCGGAACTGTTGATCGATCGT
>DASWTW010000252.1:0-48352 GCA_036401895.1 Herpetosiphonaceae bacterium
GCAACCGGCCTCGCGATCGGTTTGGGCGCTATCGGACCTGGCATCGGCATCGGCATTCTGGTGGGCGGCGCGCTCCAGGCGATCGGCCGCAACCCCGAGACCGAAGGCTCGATCCGCACCAACATGTTCCTTGGCATCGTGTTCGCTGAGTCGCTGACGATCTTCGCGCTGGTTATCGCGTTTATGATCGGCTTCGGAGTTCTCTAATAACGCCGTCGGCGCAAGCTAGCATGGAGGAAATGTGGACGCATTAGGTATTGATCTTGGAGCGTTTGTTTTTTATACGCTCAACTTCCTGCTTCTACTCTTCCTGCTCCAGCAGTTTCTGTTCAGGCCAGTGCTGTCGGCGCTCACTAATCGCGAAACACGCATTCGCGAGAGCATCGAGAACGCCGAGCAGGTCAAGCAGCAAGTTGCTCGCGCGCAGCAGGACTATGAGGCGCGGCTGAACGAAGCCCGTCAGGAAGCAAGCCGCATTCTGAATCAGGCCACCGAGCGCGCGAAAGTCGTGGAGCAAGAGATCGTCGCCAACGCGCGCCAGGAGGCCGAGCGAATTCAGGTCGAGGCTCGGACGCAGATCCAGCAGGAGCGCGAGCAGCTGCTGCGCGGTCTCCAGTCTCAGCTGGGCAACCTGGTGATCCAGACGGCCAGTACGGTGGTTGGTCAGGAGCTGAACAGCCGTGGTCATGAGCGGCTGATTCAGGAGGCCATCGCCGATCTCGGGAGACTGTAATGCCTGCCGTTGATTCTGTTGCCACGGCGCGCGCACTCTACGATGCGCTGACGCAGACGCTGCAAAGCAGCGGCGCGGAAGATCAGCTCGACGAGGTGGTCGATCAGTTCATCGAGCTAGCGCGTGGGTCCGGGCCGCGTGAGGCGGCTGTCACCAGCGCGGTTCCGCTGCCTCAAGAGCAGCAGGCAGGACTGGTGCAGCAGCTCCAAAGCAAGTACGGCAGGTCGTTGGTCGTCAAGTTCGACGTCGACCAATCGATCCTGGGCGGCCTGATCATTCGTGTCGGCGATCGCGTCCTCGACGAGAGCGTTCGTAGCCGGCTGGTTGCCGTTCAGCAGCGGATGCTGAATAGCTAACGTCAAACACAACAAAGAACAAAGAGCAAAGGGGGCGGATACCGGCAGGACAGAGCACTCGTTGACCAGGTGCTTCGTACGCTGACGCTGTTCTCGGTTCTTTGTTCTTTGTTTTGATAGAGGATACTATGGCTGTATCAACTGAAGATATTTTGCAACGCTTGCAAGCAAGCCTGCGCTCGACCACAACCTTCCAGCCGCAGGCCGTCAACGTCGGCACGGTGCAGACGGTCGGCGACGGCGTGGCGCGTATCGAGGGCTTGCAGCAGGCGATGGCCTCTGAGCTGTTGGAGTTCCCGGCCAAAGACGGCAAGCCGCCGGTTTATGGCATCGCGCTCAACCTTGAGCAGAACAACGTTTCGGCGATTATTCTCGGCGATTACCTCGACATCGAAGAGGGCGACATCGTCAAGAGCACCGGCCGCATTATCGAGGTTCCGGTCGGCGACGAGCTGATCGGCCGCGTGGTGAACGCGCTGGGCCAGCCGATCGACGGCAAAGGCCCGATCGCGACCAGCAAGACTCGCCCGATCGAGCGCATCGCTCCCGGCGTGATCACGCGCAAGTCGGTGGATACGCCGGTGCAGACCGGCATCATCGCCATCGACGGCATGATCCCGATCGGACGCGGCCAGCGCGAGCTGATCATCGGCGACCGCCAGACCGGCAAGTCGGCGATCGCGATCGATACGATCATCAACCAGAAGGGCCAGAACCTGCTCTGCATCTATGTCGCGATCGGCCAGAAGAAAGCGCAGATTGCGCAGCTGGTCGGCATTCTGGAGCAGCACGGCGCCATGGACTACACGATCGTCGTGTCGGCGTCGGCCTCCGAGTCGGCGGCGCTCCAGTACATCGCTCCCTACGCGGGCTGCGCTATGGGCGAGGAGTTCATGGAGTCCGGCCGCGACGCGCTGATCATCTATGACGATCTGTCGAAGCATGCCCAGGCGTATCGTCAGGTGTCGCTGCTGCTGCGCCGCCCTCCCGGCCGCGAGGCGTATCCCGGCGACGTGTTCTACCTCCATTCGCGCCTGCTGGAGCGCGCCGCGCGCCTGAACCAGGACTACGGCGGCGGATCGCTGACGGCGCTGCCGATTATCGAGACGCTGGCCGGCGACATCTCGGCCTACATCCCGACCAACGTGATCTCGATCACCGACGGCCAGATCTTCCTTGAGTCCGATCTGTTCAACGCCGGCCAGCGGCCCGCGATCTCGGTCGGTCTGTCGGTCTCCCGCGTGGGTGGCTCGGCGCAGACCAAGGCCATGAAGAAGGTCGCCGGTCAGCTCCGCCTCGACCTGGCGCAGTTCCGCGAGCTGGCGGCCTTCGCGCAGTTCGGATCCGATCTCGATCCTGCGACTCGCGCGCAGCTCGATCGCGGCCAGCGCATCACCGAGGTGTTGAAGCAGCCGCAGTATCAGCCGGTGCCGGTCGAAGAGCAGGTCATGATCATCTGGGCCGCGACCAACGGTCTGCTCGACAAGGTGCCGCTGGCCCGCATGGCGGATTTCAAGCGCGAGTTCTTCCAGTACATGCGCTCGACGCAGCCTGAGGTTGGCCGCACGATCGCGCAGACCAAGGCGCTGGACGATCAGACGCTGACTGCGCTGCGCAGCGCCACCGAGGAATTTTTGGCGACGAGCAACTACCAGGAGCAGTAATTGTGACCGTGGGGCCGAGCGATCGGCTCCACGACTCAATCCTGTCTCAGTGACGAGGTATAGATGGCATCTTTACGCGAGATTCGCCGCCGCGTGAGGTCGGTCAAAAATGTCGCCAAGATCACCAAAGCGATGGAGATGGTCTCGGCGTCGAAGATGCGACGAGCGCAGCGCAACACGCAGGCGACGCGGCCCTACTCCGATCGCATGCGCGATGTCATGGGCGAGCTGACGACCCGCGCCGGCCAGACGCTGGCGCATCCGCTGCTGACGCAGCGCGCCGAGGTGCGGCGGATCGGCCTGGTGATCATCACGCCGGATAAAGGCTTGTGCGGCGCGCTGGTTTCCAACGTGCTGCGCACTGCTAGCCGCTTCATCCTGGATCAGCGCAAGCAGGGCCGCGAGGTCCAGGTGCTGACGGTCGGCAAGAAAGCCCGCGATTTCTCGGTTCGTACGGGGCTGCCACTGGTGGCTGAGATCACCGGCCTTGGCGACGCGCCTTCGCTGATCGACATTTTGCCCGTGGCGACCAACGTGATCAACGGTTTTGGCGAAGGCCGCTTCGACGAAGTGCATGTGGTCTTTACGGCCTTCGTCAACACGCTGACCCAGCGACCGGAGCGCCGGCGATTGCTGCCGATCGAGCCGCCGCAGGAGGCCGCCGAGACCCGAGTGGACTACACCTACGAGCCGAGCCAGGACGAGGTGCTGAACCAGCTTCTGCCGCGCTTCGTGGAGGTCCAGCTTTACCAGACGATCCTGGAGTCGATCGCCAGTGAGCACTCGGCCCGTATGACGGCCATGCGCAACGCGACCGACAACGCCAAAGAGTTGGTGCGCGATCTGACGCTCTCCGCCAACAAGGCGCGCCAGGCGGCGATCACCAAAGAGCTGGCCGAGATTGCGGCAGGCAGTTTGAGATAAACGAAGAACCCAGAACCTAGAACCTAGAACCAACAGTTTCATCTCCTAGGTTCTTGGTTCTTAGTTCTAGGTTCTTGATGGAGATAGATAATGGCTACAGCAAATATGAGCCAGAGCGGCACCCGCCGACGCGGCGCGACCGGCCAGGTCACGCAGATCATCGGCGTGGTGGTGGACGCGACGTTCCCGCCCGACCAACTGCCGGAAATTTATAACGCGATCGAGATTCCGCTCTCGAATGGAGCCGACGGCGATGTGCTGATCTGCGAGGTGCAGCAGCATCTCGGCAACGACGCGGTGCGCGCGGTGGCGATGAGCACGACCGAGGGCCTGCGCCGTGGCCTGCCCGCCATCGATACGGGCGCGCCGATCTCGGTTCCGGTCGGGCCGGCGACGCTTGGCCGCGTGTTCAACGTGATCGGCCAGCCGATCGACAACAACGGCCCGGTGAACGCCGAGACCGTCTCGTCGATCCACCGGCCAGCGCCCTCGTTCGAGGAGCAGAGCACGCAGATCGAGATTCTGGAGACCGGCATCAAGGTTCTCGACCTGATGGCGCCCTTCACCAAGGGTGGCAAGGCCGCGATCTTCGGCGGCGCAGGCGTGGGCAAGACCGTGACGATCCAGGAGCTGATCGCGAACATCGCCAAGAAGGCCGGTCTGTCGGTCTTCGCCGGCGTGGGCGAGCGCTCCCGCGAGGGTAACGACCTGTATCACGAAATGTCGGACTCGCGCATCGACGAGAATACGCGCGTTATCGACAAGACCGTGATGGTCTTCGGCCAGATGAACGAGCCGCCCGGCGCGCGTCTGCGCGTGGGCCTGACCGGCCTGACGATGGCCGAGTACTTCCGCGACGAAGGCCGCGACGTGCTGCTCTTTATCGACAACATCTTCCGCTTCACGCAGGCAGGCTCGGAAGTGTCGGCGCTGCTCGGCCGTCTGCCCAGCGCGGTGGGTTACCAGCCCACGCTCGGCACCGAGATGGGCGAGCTGCAAGAGCGCATTACGTCGACCAAGCGCGGCTCGATCACGTCGGTGCAGGCTGTGTACGTGCCCGCCGACGACTACACCGACCCGGCGCCGGCGACGACGTTCGCTCACATCGACTCGACGATCGCGCTTGAGCGCTCGATCTCGGAACAGGGCATCTTCCCGGCGGTGGACCCGCTGGCCTCGACCTCGCGTATTCTCGACCCGAACATCGTGGGCGAGGATCACTACCGCGTCGCGCGACAGTGCCAGCAGGTGCTTCAGAAGTATCGCGACTTGCAGGACATCATCGCGATTCTGGGCCTGGAAGAGCTGTCCGACGAGGACAAGCTGACCGTGGCTCGCGCCCGCAAGATCCAGCGCTTCTTCTCGCAGCCCTTCACTGTGGCCCAGGCCTTCACTGGCCGTGCCGGCGAGTATGTGTCGATCGCTGACACTGTCCGCGGCTTCGACATGATCCTGTCGGGCGAGCTTGATCACATCCCGGAGCAGATGTTCCTCTACGCCGGGCCGATCGAGCAGGTCCTTCAGCGCTACGAGCAGTCGCGCAGCAGCTAGTTGACAAGGCTAAGCCCCCGACAATCGCGAGACCGTCGGGGGCTGGCTAAGAGAGGAAGCTATGTCTTTTCGCCTCGAAATTGTCACCGCCGAGCGCGTCGTTATGTCAGAGGATGTCGATCAGGTCAATGTGCCGGGCATCTCAGGCCGGATGGGTATTCTTTCCCGTCACGAGCCGCTGCTCACGACGTTGATCCCCGGCGAGATGACGATCATCAAAAACAACGAGCGGATTCCGTTCGCGGTCTCCGGCGGCTTTATGGAAGTGCTGCCCGATCGGGTGACGATCCTGGCGGATACCGCCGAGCGCGCCGATGAGATCGACGAGGCCCGCGCCGAAGCCGCTCGCCGTCGCGCCGAAGATATGATGCGTGAGCGCCGCTCCGACCAGGAGATGCTGATCGCGGAGTCGCAGCTGCGCCGGGCGATGGTTCGGCTGGCAGTGGCGCGGCTCAAACGCGGTGGCCGGCGCTCCGGTCCCGGCGGCGTCCTCGGCGAGGACTAAACGCTCCGGCGTTCGATCGCAAGCTACCAGTGAAGTATGCTACAATATCTGCGCTTGACGTAACCGCGTCAGGCGCGTTTATTTGTTTTTCAAGCAGGATCAGCCGGGACGTGGCGCTCGACCAAACAATCGACTTGATCGCTGCTTCAAATACATTGATTGAGGAGCAACGGTGGCGCGCAAAATAGGTATCGATCTTGGCACGGCCAATGTGCTAGTCTATGTCAAAGGCAAAGGTATTGTTCTGAGCGAGCCGTCCGTGGTCGCGCTGTCCACCAAAACCGGACGACCTCGCGCCGTGGGCGTGGATGCGCTGGAGATGCTGGGCCGCGAGCCCGAGAGCATCGAGGTGGTTCGGCCGATGCGCAACGGCGTGATCGCGGACTATATCGTCACCGAGGCGATGCTGCGCCACTTTATCCGCAAGGCCAATCAGGGCGCGTTCTCGCGTCCGGCGGTGATGATCTGTATTCCGGCCGGCGTGACTTCGGTCGAGATGCGCGCGGTTCATCACGCGGCGATCCAGGCCGGAGCCCATCCTAAGCATACATATTTAATCCGCGAGCCGCTGGCCGCCGCGATCGGCGCGAATATTCCCACCGCCAAAGCTTCGGGCAATCTGGTGATCGACATTGGCGGCGGCACGACCGAGGTCGCGGTGATCTCGCTCAACGACATCGTGGTCAGCACCTCGGTGCGCGTCGGCGGCATCAAGTTTGACGAAGCGATCGCCTCGTACATTAAACGTAAGTATAATGTTGTCATCGGCGAGCGCACAGCCGAAAGCGTCAAGGTCGAGGTTGGCTCGGCGCTCTCGCTCGATCCGCCGCTGCTGATGCAGGTGCGCGGACGCGATCAGGTGGCCGGCCTGCCCAAGACGATTCAGGTTAGCTCCACCGAGATCACCGAGGCGATCCAGGAGCCGCTTGAGGCGATTATCAACGCGGTGCGCGCGGTGCTAGTCGAAACGCCGCCCGAGCTGGCCTCGGATATTATCGATAAAGGTATGGTTATGACCGGCGGCGGCTCGATGCTCCGTCGCATCAACGAGCTGCTCACCGAAGTTACCGGCGTTCCCTGCTACGTCGCCGATCAGCCCGCCAACTGCGTGGCAATTGGTACGGGTCTTGCGCTTGAAAATCTCCACATTCTGCGCGACAGCCTGTCCGGCGATACTGAACTCTAGCGTAACTCATCCGTAGAGGAAGAACAAACAAGCAAAGAACAAAGAACAAACACGGCCTCGTGCTCACGTGCTGTTCTTTGTTCCCTCTTTGTTCTCTCCAAGAGCTATGCTTCCGTCCCAAAGATGGCGCATAGCTTGCTAGCCATTTGTCGTTTTATACCGACGAATGGCTAAGGACACACGATCTACTCGTGATAGAATGAACAATCGTAATACTTGGTTGAGGAGGCATCCAATGGCTCAGACTGCGACAACGGAGACACAGCAGGCCCTGGAAGATCTCGGGTTGACCAATGTTGGTCAGGTATATTGGAACCTATCCGCGCCACTGCTGGTTGAAGAGTCGATCAAACGGGGCGAGTCGCAGCTCGCCAGCAACGGCGCGCTCGTAGCCACTACCGGCAAGCGCACAGGCCGCTCGCCCAAAGATAAATTTGTCGTGCGTAACGCCGCGACCGAGAGCACGGTCGATTGGGGCACGATCAACCAGCCAATCTCCCAGGAGCGCTTCGACGCGCTGCGGGCGCGCATGATGGAGTATTTCGCGGATCGCGACGTGTTCGTGCTCGACGCGCGCGCCGGCGCCGATCCGCGCACGACGCTGCCGGTCCGCGTGATCACCGAATACGCCTGGCACAATCTGTTCGCCAAGCAGCTATTTATCCGCCTGAGCGAAGAAGAAGAGGCGCGCTTCGTTCCTGAGTGGACGGTGATCTCGGCCCCGGATTTCCACCCCGATCCCCAGCGCGACGGCGTCAACTCCGACATGGCCGCGATGATCGATTTCGAGCGCAAAGAGGTGCTGATCTGCGGCTCGCGCTATGCCGGCGAGATCAAGAAGTCGATCTTTACCGTGCTCAACTTTTTGCTGCCCCAGCGCGGAATCCTGCCGATGCACTGCTCGGCCAACGAGGGCAAGCGCGGTGATGTGGCGCTCTTCTTTGGCCTGTCGGGCACCGGCAAAACCTCGCTCTCGTCCGATCCCGAGCGACGGCTGATCGGCGACGACGAGCATGGCTGGAACGAGAACGGCGTTTTTAACTTCGAGGGCGGCTGTTACGCCAAGTGCATTCGGCTGTCCAAGGAGAGCGAGCCGCAGATCTACAACGCGATCCGCTTCGGCTCGGTGATCGAGAACGTGGTGATCGATCCCGTCACGCACGCGCCCGACTACGACAGCGAGCGCTACACCGAGAACACGCGGGTCGCCTATCCGCTGGAGTTTATCGACAATATCGTCGAGGCCAAGCGCGGCGGCCATGCCAGTGTGCTCTTCTTCCTCACCGCCGATGCCTTCGGCGTGCTGCCGCCGATCGCGCGGCTCACACCCGAGCAGGCGATGTACCATTTTCTGAGCGGCTACACCGCCAAGCTAGCCGGAACCGAGGTCGGCGTTACCGATCCACAGGCGACCTTTGAAGCCTGCTTTGGCGCGCCGTTCCTGCCACTGCCGGCGACGACCTACGCTCGGATGCTGCGCGACAAGCTGAACCAGCACAACGCTCGCGTGTATCTGCTCAATACCGGCTGGACCGGCGGATCGTTCGGCGTCGGCAAGCGTATCAGCATTGCGCATACTCGCGCTATGATTCGCGCCGCGATCGAGGGTCAGCTTGAGCAGGCCGAGACCTACACCGATCCGCGCTTTAATCTGCATGTGCCGATGCGTATTGAGGGTGTGCCCGAGGCGCTGATGCGACCACGGGATTCGTGGCAGGATCAGGAAGAGTACGATCGGCTGGCGCGCGTGCTGGCTGAGCGCTTCATCGCCAACTTCAAGCGCTTCGAGAAGGCCGCGCCCGATCTGGTTCAGGAAGGGCCGCAGCTTTCGTAGAGGCGATTGTTCTGGGGTTGCGCGCCATCATCCCGCTTGCATGGTATAATGTCGCGCAACTACTTCCTTGGAGCTATTTAATTCATGTTACGAACATTTATTGACCTTGCCCAAGTTGTTCTCGCGATCACGCTGATCGTGCTGGTGCTGCTGCAGGCCAAAGGCAACTCCGCCAGCGCCTTTTTCAATCGCGAGGCCGCGACGACTTACCGCACGCGCCGTGGCGTCGAGCGGACGATCCTCCAGGCGACGATCGCGATCGGTATCTTGTTCTGCGTTCTGTCGCTGATCAACAACTTGCTGCCTAAGTTTGGTATCTAACTGCCCAGCGCGCCGATCGTTCGTGAGCATGGTTCACGGTCTGGTCGGCGTGCTGTGTTGCTAACGCATGGTCCGTCGCATCCGCTGGCAAATCCTGATCGCCGTTCTCACCGCACTGACCGTCTTTGGCCTGCTCGGCTCGTTCGCGCTTTCTTCCGCCGCGACGACTCGGCCGCTAGGAGGTCGCGTCTTTGTCGAGGGCGTGGTCGGCGCTCCCCAGCAGCTGAATCCTCTCGCCCAGAACCCCGATACATCTCAGGCTGAGCGCGATATTGCCGCGCTGCTCTTCGAGGGCCTGACGCGCATCGACGAGTATGGTCAGGCGCAGCCCGCGCTGGCCGAGCGCTGGACCGTCGGCGAGAATAATCAGGTTTTCACCTTCACGCTGCGCCGCGATCGCACCTGGCACGATGGCGCGCCCGTTACCGCCGACGATGTGCTGTACACGGTGCGCGGCGTTCAGAACGCAAACTTCCCCGGCGATCCGTCACTGGCCGCGCTATGGCGTAATGTGCTGGTCCAGAAGATCGACGACCACACGATCCGCTTCGAGATCAGCACGCCCTTCGCGCCGTTTCCCAGCCTCGCCCGCCTACCGATCCTGCCCGTGCATCTGTTTCGCACGCTGAGACCCGAGCAGTGGGCCGCCGCTCCTTTCAGCCGCCGTCCGGTCGGCACGGGCCGCTGGAAGTTGCAGGCGCTCGACAATAGCCAGGCGCTGCTTGAGCCGTTCGCAAATCATCCCGAGGCCGGATCGCTGGATCATCTGCTGCTGCGCTTCTACCCCACCGCCGACGCGGCTGTGCTGGCCCTGCGACGACGCGAGGTGCAGGCTGTGGCTACACTGGCGACAGCAGGACGCCGCGCGCCCGAGCTGCCTAGCCGAACCAGGCGCATCTCGGCTCCTCTGGGCGACTATACGCTGCTGGCCTTTAATCTGCGCCAGCCGCCGCTTGACAATCTACAGTTCCGCCAGGCGCTGGTCCTGGGCATCAATCGCGAGCTGCTGATCGCCAACGTGCTCGGCGGACAGGCGCAGCCGCTCGACACGCCGATCTTGCCCGAGACCTGGGCCGCCGACGATCAGGCCAAGTTGCCGGCCTTTCGCCGTAGTGGCGCGCAGCAGGCGCTGGGCCAGCTCGGTTATGTCGATACGAATGGCGATGGCTGGGTTGAGCAGGAGGGTCAGCGGCTGACGCTGCCGCTGCTGATCGCGGATAACGGCGAGCAGATCGCGCTGGCCAACGAGATTGCGCGGCAGCTCCGGGCGATCGGGGTGGGCGTCGAGATCCGGCGTGTGCCCGCGACTACGCTGCAAGACGATCTGGCGACGCATAACTTCACGCTGGCGCTGCACAGCTGGAGCGACGTGGGCTCCGATCCCGATGTTTTCGCGCTCTGGCACTCGTCGCGTGCCAGCGGCGGCGCGAACTACGCGGGTCTGCCTGATGCGCAGATCGATCAGTTGCTGGCGGATGGTCGCGCTGCTACCAGCGAGAGCCGGCGCATCCAGATCTACGGGCAGCTCCAGCGCCGCTGGGTTGAGCTGTTGCCGAGTCTGCCGCTCTACCAGAGTGTGCTTGCCTACGACGTGGACGAGGCGATCGCGGTGCCGGCGCAGTCTTCGGCGTTTCTCACCGCCCGCGCCGATCGTTTCATGCTGCTGGATCGCTGGCAAGTCCCGCAGCGCTAAGCCCGGCTAAGCTCAACTTCTCCGCTTCTTCTGCAACGTCTCCACCACGCGCTCGATGCCAGCCGCCGCGTCGGCCCACGCCGTATCGCGATCGGACCAGGTCGTGATCGGTTTAGCGTCCCTCGGCAGCGCCTGAAGTTTGCCGAATGGCGCTTTGTGCCAGTTGCATGTGCGCAGAATAACCGGAATCACACGTGCTGAGCCGTCCTGATGCTTTTGTAGCGCGCGCTTCATTTCTTTCTCGTAGCAGTAATCCGAGGCGATAAAATCCGCGCTGATCAGCAGCAAAATAATATCCGCACGCTCAAGGTTCTCGTCGATCTTGTCTTTCCACTCCTCGCCCGCCTCAATCTGTCGATCCTTCCAGGATTCGATCAAGCCCTGGCGATGCAGCAGCTTGAGATGCGTTTCCAGATCATTGCGCAGCTGCTCGTCTTTGTGTGAGTAGCTGTAGAAGACGCGCACAGCCTCGGTCTTTCCATCCATGATTCGCTCCTTTGCTAGGTCCCACCCAAGACCAACACCATGTTCGAGTAAGTTCGCTACATCCAGATCGATCACCTCATCTCCAAATACCCAAGGAAACTCTTTCCTACCTTTTTTCTCCATCACCAAGAGCTTGCGATATGGCACAATATTGAGACGCTTCGGCAACGGCACCATTTCCTGAGGCTGGAGATTTTGAAGCGCCCGGTGAATGATATCGAACTCGACCCGAATCAGCGTGAGCAAGCGGCGACGGCCTTCGCGTGATCCAGAGACACAGATCAGTACTTTTTTATCCTTCATATCTGCTTTCACTAGGGCGCGATTATCGTCAAACTCCAGAATTATGCCAGTACGCCAGCGCGACAGCTTCTCGCTCAAGTGATGGGTACGCACAATGAAGCGCGGTAATAAACCTTCCGGCAACATTGAATAGTGATATTGAAAATTCAAGCATTGCTCGGGATCGAATGCTTCGGTCTCCTGCGGCTCTCGTTCGTCCAGCAATTCAGGAACAAGGTATTGACACTCGTCGTCGGGAAAGGAGAAGCAAAGATCGAACTTTTTCATCAGATCGAAGATGAAGCGACACATTTTCCGTGGATAGTATCGAGGATCGAGGATGCTATCCACCTCGTTAAGATGGATCTGGCCCTTCTGCCTTGCCAATTTCTCGGAGTTAAGGATTTTGTAGATACCAGCTGTTACCCAATGCGGATTGAGGACATGGGTATCTTGCAAACGTGGATCATCTTTGTAATTGACTATGATGCCAATCTGGTGAAGGTAATGCGCCAATAACTGTTGCCTGACATTGTTGGTTTCTCGATGGCTGATACAGCACTCACGGTATTTCTCGAATTCCAGATAATTTTGTTGCATTTGTTGAAGGCATTCCTTGATCTCGAACCAATTTACTGGAAATAAGTATTGTAAATGCTTCAAGCGATCCACCTCACGATCGATCACTTTTCGCAGCTCTTCGATACTATGAGAGTCTTCGCAATCCGTTTTCACAAACTCTCGAATGTTAGGATATTTTTGTTGTAAGGCACGGTAATTCAAATCGAATTGCTGCTGTTTGATCTTGTGTAATACTATGATAACCGATGACTCACCGCCGAAGCTCTTAATCTGCTTGAGCCAGTACTCAGCATCAGCATCTTTACTACTTTCACGACCATTAACCACCAGGAGATAAACGCTGCGTTGTGTAAAAAAGAATTGATGCATAACATCCATAATTTCGTGATCACCAATATCCCACAGATTTAGTTGAATATTTTCACGCCCATGCAACAGGCGTTCCCATTTCGTGATCTGTGTACCTGTTACCTTCTTTTCATCTTGTGCAAATTCACCATAAACTAACTGATTAACCAGTGAAGTCTTGCCCACACCACGGCGCCCGACAAGAAGGAGTTTGGCTTCGTTCAATGGACGGCCGGTACAAGCACACATATAGTAGTCAAGAATGAGAGATGGATCGGCTGGTTGTTCTCCTTTAAACAGGAACCCTGGTGATGGTCCTAGAATTTCGGGTGGCAGCCGAAGTTGGTCGTTTCCATGAAGATACAGCTCTGTTAAGGAAGCAAGTTCTTTGAGAAACTCCGGCAAGCTTGTGAGTTGATTGTTCGCGAGATTTAGCTGCTGCAGCTGTTGTAGTTGTCCCACCGCCGCCGGCACTTCTCGTAGCTGGTTATCTGACATATAGAGCCGTTGCAGCTGCTGTAATTGTCCCACCGCCGCCGGTATTTCTCGCAGCCGGTTATTTCCGAGGTCGAGCTGCTGCAACTGCTGTAATTGTCCCACCGCCGCCGGTATTTCTTGTAATTGATTATCCATCAGGTGGAATACTTGCAACTGTTGCAACTGCCCTACAGCCTCTGACAAGCCCGTTAGCTGATTGAAAGAAAGATTCAATATTTGTAATTGCTGCAACTGTCTTATACCTTCTGGTACTCCTATGAGTTGATTGAAAGAAAGGTTCAGCACTTGTAATTGTGTCTGGTTCCACAGAAATTCTGGTAACTCTGTCAAGCCTAACAATGATAAATTTAGCTCAGTTGCCTGATTGCGGTGTACTTCTTCAATCCGCTGAAGTGCAATAACCATAGCATCTTCATCGTGAGAGTTCGTCATTGAAGAGGCTCCTCTGAAATGTTTGTTTTGTAGCAATCAATGAGATGAATTTGAAGTGTTGTTTGATCTATGATGAACAAAAGCCAAAACTTTGGGCAGATCATAGCATGTTGAGGCAAGAGGAAGGTTGGAGGTAAAAGAAAAACCCACCAGTCATTGACTGATGGGTGAGTGGAGCGGGAGACGGGATTCGAACCCGCGACCTTCTCCTTGGCAAGGAGATGCTCTACCAACTGAGCCACTCCCGCAAACATCATTTGCTTGCGACGTGCGGGAGTATACCATAGCGTCAAAAAAATTGCAAATCCCACGACGCAACTTGTTTGACCGAAAACAAAGCCTTCGTTGCGACTATCGACGGCTCACTAAGGCCGCAGTCCATCCAGGACAGGCGAGCCGCGACCGTACGAGATCATACGCATTAAGTACTATTCGGCGCAGTAGTAGCCGATGAAATCGCTCCACCGAGGATCAGCAGTCACCCAGCCATACCAGACGTCGTAGTCAGGATCGTATATGTGATAGCGGTTGTTGGCAATGCCGGTCGTGGCGAATCTTTGGCCCTGATAGAATTTTCCTATTGGGGTGGTGCTGGTAGAGGTTGAAAAGATGCTTATATCCACGGCGGTCACACGGCGGCACCAGTATTCACGGTAGGCGAGTGTACCACTAGCGTTGGTTGATGCTTGAGGTTGGGGATTGCTGCTCTTGATCATCGACATGGAAGCAGCGGAACCGACTGATACTGATAAGGTGCTCAACAGCACTAAAGTCAACACGAAACCGGCGACAAACGATCGTTTCGACATCATGGTCCTCCTTGTTGTTCAGAGATAGCCGGCTTGAAGACGAGCAGGATCGAGTGGCAGGGATTGAGGACATCTATCACCTATCGATCGCACCGGTGAAGCCGAACGACACCATCCTGTTAGGGAGTGCAAAGCCAACTCCTGCTCAGCGCACCATTGAGCCGAACAGCAATGTGGAGCTTTTGCTCAGAGCCGTGGGGGGATTGAGCGGACATTGGTGAGTGGGTACCCGTACCCACTATACGATCGGACAAAGCGCTTGTCAATGCAAATTGTATAATTTTTTAAATAAACATAGATTTGAAACAAAGTGAAGTCCAAACAAACCATGCGAACTCCTCGCATCTGTGCTATCATTCACCTACGACGATAGAACGTACGTACTGGTACCTCACCCGACAACATCCCCCGCGCACCACAGCTAGAGCTTCGAAACCAATGGATGCAGAGCAGAAACTAGAACTTCTCGCCGACGACGCGCGCTTCGAGTCGTGCGATAGCTTCACGCCGCGCAAACGCAAGGGCAAGCAGACCGGGCCCGGCATTACCACCACGCAGGGCGCGAACGGCAAGCCGATGGCGCTGTTTCGCCTGCTGCAAAGCAACAGCTGCGAGTGGGACTGCCCCTACTGCCCGCTGCGGCGCTCCAACGACATCGAGCGCGCGACGCTTGAGCCCGAGGAGTTGGCCACGCTGTTTATGCAACGCCACGATCAGAGCGCGGTGCAGGGCCTGTTTCTCTCGTCAGCGGTAGCGGGCGGCGTGCGTCCGGCTATGGCCCGCATGCTCGATACCGTCGAGCTGCTGCGCGTGCGCTACCAGTACACCGGCTACGTCCACTTGAAGCTGATGCCCGGCGCACGAGCCGACGAGGTCGAGCGCGCGGCCAGGCTGGCGGATCGCGTCTCGATCAACCTGGAAGCCCCGAACGGCGAGCGCATGAAACAGATCTCGCCGGAGCGCGGCTGGAGCACTGTGCTGGAGCCGATGGCGCACGCCCGCGACCAGCAGGAGGCCGGCGAGCTATCATCCGGCCAGGCCACGCAGCTCGTCGTCGGCGCATCGGGCGAGAGCGACCGCGAGATCTTCGACGCGACCACGCGGATGTATCGCGAGTTCAAGCTGCGCCGCGTTTACTTTAACGCCTTCCGGCCCCAGGCGGGAACGCCGATGGCCGAGCACGCCGCCACGCCGTTTGTGCGCCAGCAGCGCTTGCAGGAAGCCGACTGGCTGCTGCGTCACTACGGATTCAACGCCGACGAGCTGCCCTTCGAGAGCGGCGACAACCTGCCCTTGCAGATCGATCCCAAATTCGCCTGGGCGCTGCATCACCCGGAGCTATTCCCGATCGAGGTGCAGACCGCCGACCGCGAGATGCTGCTGCGCGTTCCCGGCATCGGCCCGATCAGCGTCGAGCGCATCCTGGCGATGCGGCGCAGCGCTAAGTTTCGTGAGCTGGATCACCTGCGCAAGCTCGGCGTGGTCGTTGACAAAGCGCGGCACTTCCTCACCCTCGACGGTCGCTTCTTCGGCAACGACACCACGCAGGTCGTCGCACGGCTGCGCGCCAAACCGATCGTCGAGCAGCTCTCGCTCTGGTGATCGCAGCCCTGGGCAGTCACACCGCCCTCGGCTGCTGATCCTACACGACGACGGTCCGAAAGCTTGATTTCCCCGCTTGCCAAAGAGAGTATGATCAAAACGTTGCGCGCTGCCCTGGGTGCGCGTGGACCGATCGTTCCGAGGAGCCTCCATGATCGAAGCCAATGACCTGCATAAATATTTCGGCACCTTCCACGCGGTGCGCGGCATCTCGCTCCACGTTCCATCCGGCCAGGTACTGGCGTTGCTCGGCCCCAATGGCGCCGGCAAAACCACAACCGTGCGCATGCTCAGCGCGATCTTGCAGCCTAACCGTGGCAGCGCGCGCGTGGCAGGACACGACGTCGTCGCCGAGCCGCAGATCGTGCGCCACAAAATCGGACTGCTCACGGAGTATCCCGGCCTCTACGCGCGCATGACCGCCGTGGACTATTTGCTCTTCTTCGGGCGCTTGCAGGGCATGAACCAGCACGACTGCACCGTGCGCATCACGCAGCTGCTCCAACAGTTTGACCTGTGGCAGGCACGTGACCGCAAGCTCGACGGCTACTCCAAGGGCATGAAGCAGAAAGTCGCGCTGATCCGGGCGATGATCCACGATCCCGACGTGCTCTTCCTGGACGAGCCCACAACCGCCATGGACCCGCAGAGCGCGCGCACGGTTCGCGATGCGATCGCCGAGCTGCGCAACTCGCGGCGGGCGGTGGTGCTCTGCACGCACAACCTCAACGAGGCCGAGGAGCTGGCCGATCATATCGCGGTGGTTCGCGGCGGGCAGATTGTCGCCAGCGGCACCGAGGAGCAGCTCACCCACGAGCTGATGGGCGATCCGATCTGGGAAGTCAAGACCGCTCGCTCGCTGGGCAGCCAGATTGTGGAGCTTAACGCGCTGCTGGAGATCGAGGAGTTTAGCGACACCTGGCTGCGCTATCGCACCCGGCGACCGGCGGAGACTAACCCGGCGCTCCTGCGCAAGCTGCACAATGCGGGCGTGCCGGTGATCTCGCTGAGCGAAGTTCCGCGCTCCCTGGAAACCGTCTATCTGCGGATCGTCGGCGAAGATCAGCCCGAGCGCATGGCCGGAGTTTCGGCAGCAAACGAGGTAAACGCATGACCTTTTTTCCGATCCAGGCGGTAGCGCGGCGCGAGATGCGCGATAATCTCACCGACTGGCGCATGATGTTTCCGATCCTGATCCTGACCTTCGTCGTGCCGATCCTGATCCTGACCGCCGCGCTCTACGCGATCGATTTCATTGGCGATACGGGCACCGTCGCGCGGATGATTCCGTTCGGGCTGCTGCTGGCGGGCTTTTTGCCGGCCTCGTTTTCGCTGATCACCGCGCTGGAAAGCTTTGTCGGCGAAAAGGAACGCAACACGCTTGAGTCGCTGCTGGCCATGCCGATGAGCGACAGCGAGCTGTATCTCGGCAAGCTGATCGCGGCCTTGCTCCCGCCTGTCGGCTCGGCGATGCTGGCGATGCTGACCTTTGCGGTCTGTTTCAGCATCAGCACCAACAGCGAGATCCAGTCGCTGGTGAATCCCAGCATCATGTGGCTGATGGTGCTCTTGATCGCCATGAAGGGCGTGGTGATGGTCGCGGGCGCGGTGATTATCTCGTCGCACACCACGACGATCCGCGCGGCGAACCTGCTTGCCTCGTTTGTGCTGGTACCGATGTCGGTGGTGGTGCAGCTTGAGGCGCTGGTGATCATCGCGCAGCAGCAGCAGCTGCTCTGGAACATCTTCTGGGCGCTGCTGGCGGTCGGGCTGATGCTGATCCGCACAGGGCTGAACTCCTTCAACCGCGAGGAGATTTTGTCGCGTGAACACGCCGGGCTCAACTTCAAGCGCATCGTGTGGACCTTTAAGCAGTTCTTCTCGGAGTTTCATCCGGCCGGCGTGCCACCCGAGCGCTACGGCGGCAAGTTTTCGCTGCGGCGCTTCTACCGGCACGAGATCTCAGCGCTGCTGCACGAGTACCGCGCGCCGATGATCCTGTCGTTTATCGCGGTGATGACCGGTCTGGTCTTTGGGATCTTCGCATTTGGCGTCTACCGCGCGCCGTGGCTGGACGAGGTGATCCAGCGCTACATCGAGCGACCGCCGCGCATATCCGCGTTCGTCACGGTCGCCTCGATCATCCGCAACTCGCTCGACGCCAGCTTCTCGAATCTGATCTCGCTCTTCTGCTTCGGCATTATGGCCTTTCTGGTTCCGGCGACAGAATTTGCCAAGCTCGGCTACATCTCGGCATGGAATACCTTTCACGGCGTCAATCCGTGGACCTTTGCGCTGGCCAATATTTTGCCGCACGGCGTGATCGAGCTGCCGGCGCTGATCCTGTCGGCGGCGCTCGGCATTCGGCTCGGCGCGTCAGTGCTGTACTCGCCGCGCGGCTTTACAATCGGCCAGAACATCTTGTGGTCGCTGGCGAACTTTGCCAAAGTCTTTGTGTTTGTTCTGCTGCCACTCTTTCTGATCAGCGGCGTAATCGAAGGCTTTATCACGCCGCTGCTGGCCAATACGTTCTTTCCGCGCTGATCCAAATTCCAGTTTGAGCTACGTCCTGAATCGGGTAGAATGAGGCCCGAGCGATCGTATGGATCGCTCGGGTTTTGCTTGCGGTGCGCGGAGGATTTCATGCCGATTGGCACGTTGAACGGTCGCGATCTTTTACTGGCTCCCTCGATTCTGGCCGCCGATTTCGCCCAGCTTGGCGCGCAGGTTCGCGAGGCTGAAGCCGCCGGAGCCGATTGGTTCCAGGCCGATGTGATGGATGGTCACTTCGTGCCGAATATCTCGTTTGGAGCGCTGGTCGTGGAGGCGCTCAAGCCGCAGACGCGCTGCCTGCTGGATTGTCATCTGATGATCAGCCGTCCCGAGCAGTACATCGACGATTTTGTGCGCGCCGGTGCTCAGCAGATCACCGTGCATGTCGAGGCCGTCACGCATTTGCACAGCGCGATCCAGCAGATCAAAGCGCACGGCGTCCGCGCAGGCGTGGCGCTCAATCCGGCCACGCCGCTCTCGTCGATCGAGGAGATCGTGCAGGATCTCGACCTGGTGCTGCTGATGACGGTCAATCCCGGCTTCGGCGGACAGAAGTTTATCGAGCATAGCCTGGATAAAGTTCACCGCATGCGCCGAATTCTTGACGATCGCCAGCTGAACGATATTATTCTTCAGGTCGACGGGGGCATCAGCGCGAGTAATGTCCGAGCTGTGGCCGAGGCAGGCGCGACCTGCTTTGTCGCCGGCTCCAGCATTTTTCGCCATGCTGAAGGCATCGCAGCAGCAATCGAGGAGTTCCGATGCGCGCTCCAGTAACTCTCGCCGCCATCCACCACGATCCGACCGACGCCATGCTGCCGCAGGCGAAGCGCGTGCTGCCGCAGCTGCTCAGAATCTACGCCGACATTGTTGTGACCGTCTCGCCTAGCACCAGCGAGCGAACGATCGAGATGCTGCGCGGACACGACATTCGCGTCGAGCAAGAGCAGCATCAGTCAGGTATTGAGATGCTGGGCCTGGTACGCCAGCACGCGATCCGTCTGGCTGCGGATCTGAAGGCCGAACATGTACATCTGTGCGACTGGGATCGCGCGCTGCACTGGGTCGAGCAGTATCCCGACGAGCTGCGTGAGGTCGTGGGCGCGATTCAGCGGCACGATTTCTTGATTCTTGGTCGCACCACACGCGCCTTTGATACGCATCCACGTGTTCAGCGCATCACCGAGGCGATGACCAACCATGTATTTGGGCTGGCCTTCGGGCAAGAGCTGGATGTCACGGCTGCCTCGCGTGGCCTCTCAGCACGCGCGATCAAAGCCCTGCTGTCGCTGCCCAGCCCCGAGCCGACGATCGGCAACGACTGCGCGTGGCCGCTCTATCTGGCGCGGCTGCCGAAGCTCATCATCGGCTACGCTGCAACCGAAGGGCTGGAGTGGGAAACGCCCGATCGCTACGCCGACGAGATCGCGATGATGGGCGGCCTGGACGCATGGATGGCCGATTTCGACACGAAGCCCGAGCACTGGGCGCAGCGTATGCGCATCGGCCTGCACGAGGTTGAGGCGGTCGAAAGGTGGCGCTAGCCAGTAGCTAACGTATGACATCGTCTAGCCATAGCTGGTAAAATACAAGCACCTAATCAAGAATGTAGCTACTTGGCGCGCACGCACAACGCGCCGTTGGGATTATAGAGTTATGGCAAAAGTATTAGTGGCGATGAGCGGCGGCGTGGATAGCTCGCTGACGGCGGCGCTGCTCCTGGAGGCCGGTCACGACGTTACCGGCGTGACGATGCATCTCTGGGAGGGCGACGACGAGCGGCTGATGGAGTCGCAGTGCTGCTCGCTGGAGATGACCAGCGGCGCGCGGCGGGTCTGCGGCCAGCTTGATATTCCCTACTATGTGTGGAACTACCAGCGCGAGTTCCGTCGTCACGTCATCAACTATTTCATCAACGAGTACACGGCGGGCGCGACGCCAAATCCGTGCCTGGCGTGCAACCGTGATCTGAAGTTCCGCTATCTGCTGGAGCGCGCGCAGCTGCTCGGCTTCGACTACCTGGCGACCGGGCACTATGTCCAGACTGAGTGGAGCGACGGCAGCGCATGGCAGGCTGTCACGCCTACCACGCTCGATGCGCAGCTTGCGGCTGACAAGATTCAGTTTCGGATGCGGCGCTCAGTCGAGCTGCGCAAGGATCAGAGCTATGTGCTGCACATGCTTCAGCAGGACGAGCTGAGCCGGCTGATCTTCCCGCTAGGCGGCTTCTCCAAGGCGCAGGTGCGCGAGATGGCCGCAGAGCGCAAGCTGGCGACGGCGCACAAGCCCGAGAGCATGGATATTTGTTTCATCCCCGACAACGATTACCATCGTTTTATGCGCGAGGAGCAACCCGACGCGCTCAAGCCCGGTCCGATCGTGGATCGACGGGGCAATGTGATGGGTCAGCATAGCGGCCTGCCGCTCTACACTGTCGGCCAGCGCCGGGGCCTGGGCATTACCAGCCGCGAGCCGGTCTATGTGATCGAGCTTGATGCAGCGCGCAATATGCTGATCGTCGGCAGCAAGGACGAGCTAGAGCGCACCGATCTGATGGCCGAGGGCTTCTCGTTTGTGTCGGGACGCTGGCCGGACGCGCCGTTCCGCTGCGAGGCGCAGATCCGCGCTCATGCTCAGGCCGCGCCGGCCACAGTGGAGCCGATCGAGCCGGGCCGTCTGCTGCTCCGCTTCGATGAGCCGCAGCGCGCGGTCACGCCGGGCCAGGCCGTGGTGCTGTATGAGGGCGACAGCGTGCTGGGCGGCGGACGCATCACCATCGAGCAGCCGGCGACGGAGCTGGCGTCGTGAGTGGCCTCGCGCCAGGAATGTACATTGCGGCGCTGCTGGGCCTGGTCTACGGCGCGCTGGCACATCTGCTGTGGGGCCGTCACTGGCTGCATCTGCCGCTCTTCTTGATCGGCGGGGCGCTGGGCTGCGTGATCACCTGGGCGGCGGGCATTCAGCTCTTCAAGCAGCTTCCCGCACCCGGCGGCCTGGCCGTCCCCGAAGCGACAGTCGTGGCGTGGCTCTTGCTCTCAGGCATTGCTGCGATACGACGCGCGTGACTGTGCTATAATCGCGGCAGATTAGGGCATCAGGATCATCTAGATCGCTTCAGGAGGATGCGCTTTGAGAAAGTGGCTTATTATCGGCGGGGTTGTATCAGTCCTCGTCATCATTGGGCTGATTGTGCTGATCTCGATTAACGACGCCTGGCAGACGGCGGCGTACGTTTCGGTCGTCATCCTCGCGATCTTCGAGGTCTTCTCGGTGCTGCTGCTGATTGCCTTGCTCGCGCTCTTGATCTATGCGGTGCTGGCCATTCGGGATCTCGCCACCAACACTGTTGTTCCGAAGGTTAACCAGACGCTGGATCAGGTGAAAGACACGGCAGCCGCCACCAAGAATACCACCGCCTATGTCGCGGAAGGCGTCGTGACACCGCTGATCAAAATTTCGAGCATCGCCACCGGCGTTCGGGCGGCGGCTGTTGCGCTGGCAAGGCGCAACAAACCCACTGGTTACGAACCAGAGTAAACAGAGGTACTAGCGGCGGTCCGTACGGCCCTGCTATGTTCGCGGATCGGTTGATATGGTAGATTTCGGTATGCTTATATGGCTGCCGAGTTGTTGAGGTAGAGGGGCGACGACAGCAGTCTGCTGTCGTCGTTTTACATCTTATGCGACCAACACAATTTCCGTATGGCGGCCAGGCGGTGATGGAAGGCGTGATGATGCGCGGCCTGCATCAGGCAACAGTAGCCGTGCGCGCGCCTGACGGAACGATCGTTTTTCAGGATCGTGAGCTGAACGCAAGCCGACGAACGCGCTGGGCACAAATTCCGCTGCTGCGCGGTATCCAGATGCTTGGCGATGCACTGCTGATCGGCATGTGGGCGCTGTCGTTCTCGGCCAACGCCTCGATCGGCGAGACCGAAGAGCAGATCACCAGACAGCAGATGATCATACTGGTCACGATCTCGCTCAGCATGTCGATCGCGCTCTTCTTTGTGGCTCCGCTGCTGATCGCCAGTTTCATCGCCGGAGCGCTCGACTGGGGCATTCTGGCGCGTGAGGCGCTCGAAGGCGTGCTGCGGCTACTGATCTTCGTCGGCTACCTGCTGCTGGTGCGTCGCTCCCGAGATATTCGCCGGGTCTTCGCGTATCACGGCGCGGAGCACAAGGCTGTCAACGCGTACGAGGCGGGCGCGCCGCTGACCGTCGCGGGTGTCCGACCGTTTACGCTGATCCATCCGCGCTGCGGCACGAGCTTTTTGCTGGTCGTCTTGCTCATCAGCGTGATCATCTTCGCCTTTCTTGGCAACTTACCTTTCATTCTACGGCTATTGTCACGGATCGTCTTTGTGCCGATCATCGCAGGCATTGGCTACGAGCTGCTGCGATTATCCGCGCGCAACTATCATAAAGCCTGGGTGCGGACGCTCGTCGCGCCATCGCTGGCGATGCAGCGCCTGACCACGGAAGAGCCCGACGACTCGATGCTGGAGGTGGCGATCTTAGCGCTTAATCGCGTGCTGGTCGCGGACGGCATCACCGTTGAGGCGACCACCGTGGAAGGCCAGGCAATACCGGCCACCGCTTAAGCAAGCCCGGATCTTGATCCTGTTAGGGAGGACCGCCGATGCCGCTGGTAGGAAATCTGCGCGATTTTGCACTCCACGACTTTTTATATCTTGTCGATCGCGGCTATAAAACCGGCAGCCTGATGCTGAACCGGCCCTCGACCGACGACGCCGCGCATCTGTACTTCGACAAAGGCAAGCTGCTTTCGGTGGTCCGACCTCAGCGTCGCGAACGGCTGGGCGAGCTGCTGATCCGCCTGGGTAAAGTCACGCCGCAGCAGCTGGCGCAGGCGCTCCAGATGCAGCAGATGAACAATTCCCGTCCGCTCGGGCAGATCCTGGTCGATCAGGGCGTGATCGGGCAGCGCGATCTGCAAATGTGCATTCAGCAGCAGATCGAAGAAACTGTCTATGAGCTGTTCGCCTGGCGCGACGGCGAGTTCAAGTTCCAGGCCGGCCAAAAGCCCGCTCCCGACGATGTGCAGTCGCTGGTGCCGCTGCCGGTGGAAAACCTGATCATGGAAGGCGTGCGCCGCGTCGACGAGATGTCGCGGATCAAAGAGCGCATCCCGAACAACGATATGATCGTGCGCTTCGTGGATCGGCCCCAGGAGAAAGCGGCCAATATCAATATGACCGCCGACGAGTGGCGCATCTTCGCGCGGATCAACGGTCGCTCCTCGATCAACGAGATCGCCGATAAGATCGGCCTGACGCCCTACGCGGTCAGCCATATTGTGTTTGGATTTATCACCGCCGGACTGGTCGAAGTGCAGCGACCGGCGGCCGGACAAAGCTCGAAGGCCCCCGTTGCGACTCAAGCAAACCGTGTCGGCTCCACGCCGACGCGTCGCTCTGCGGCTGAGCCTGCATACGTCGAACCTCCGAAGAAAAGCCTCGTCGCTCGTCTCATCAACCGCATTCGCGGTCTGTAAGCGTATTGTTCAGGTAGTCGTCGGCGTTTATTGCTTTCCCAGCGACGAATACCGCCCTGTTACAGCGTTGCAATTGTCGGAGGTTTCCTCGTGCAAACCGTCAAAATGGTTATTTCGGGCGCAGTGAATGCGGGCAAGACCGAGTTTATTCGCTCTATCAGCGAGATCGAGGTGGTTTCAACCGAGCGTAAGGCTACGGATGAGACCCGGCTGCTCAAGAAAGAAACAACCGTCGCCATGGACTTCGGGCGCATCACGATCGCCAACGACCTGGTGCTGCATCTCTTCGGCACGCCCGGCCAGCGCCGCTTCGATTTCATGTGGGAGATCCTGTCGGAGGGCGCGCTGGGCCTGGTGGTAGTCGTGGACAGCACGCGGCCCGAAACCTTCCGCGAAACCACGCGGATCGTGGAGTTCTTCAACGAGATGCGGCCGGCGCCGTATATCATCGCCGCCAACAAGCAGGACAAAGACACCGCGTGGTCGCCCGACGAGTTGCGCCTGGCGCTGCGGCTGCCGGAGCAGGTCAAGGTTGTGCCCTGCATCGCTACTCAGCGCGATAGCTGCAAGCATGTGCTGCTGGAATTGTTGTACGAGATTATGGAAACTGCTAAAGAAGGCTAGAAGCTATTTGCTCCGGGTGCGATAATCTAGTTGTTACATCCTGTGGGGGCGTATTGTGATACGCCCCTGCAAAGCCACTATGCCAGTTGTGCGTATTTGTATGCTATAACTGTAGCTATCATCCCACGAAACATTGGTGAATCAATTCTTGGCTTTGTTTCACCACGACCATCACTACATCTCCTAGCACCGATCCACTACATCACCTAGTAGCTTACAAGCATCGTTCATCGCATACGTAGGCGGTGGAATACCGTCACAGCTGTGCGTACGGCTTTTAAGAGGTGTATCGCACACCTTTTCGGTAGCTTCCATTTTTCATTTTGCGCTGGATCAAGGAGAAAAGCAGTGAGTCTTCCCCGCATTTGTCTCACAGCAGAGGATTTGATCAGGCTGTTTGAGCAGCTTCCGATACCCATTGGCATCTATGATCACACAGGGCTCCAGGTAGCGGTAAACGCGGCCCACACAGCGCTCTTCCAAGCGCGGCCTGAAGAATGGGTCGGACGATTTAATATGGTCACCGATCCACAACTAGCCGCAGGTGGCACCGCTGAATTTCACCGACGGGTGATGCAGGGCGAGACGGTTGTGCTGCCGCCCTATTCCTTCAACGCCCAGGCGAGCGGCAATCAGGATGATGCCGCAGGCGAGCGCTGGGGCGAAGCGATCTATTCCCCGCTCCGTAATGAGACCGGGACCGTCACGCATCTAGTTGCGGTGTTGCGCGATATAACCAACGAAGTTGTCCAAAGCAAAGCCATGGCAACTGCGCAGTCAGAGATCGCTACCCAACGGTCGATGATCGAATCGCTCTCGACGCCGGTGGTGCAGGTCTGGGAGGGCATTCTGGCGATGCCGCTGGTTGGCACCATCGATAGCCATCGGTCGATGCAGATTACTGAGAACCTGCTGACCGCGATCGCCGAGCAGCAAGCCGAGTGCGTGATCATCGATATCACCGGTGTGCCGCTGGTCGATACGCAGGTGGCCCAGTATCTGATTCAGACCGCCCAGGCCAGCAAGCTGCTCGGCTGCGAGGTCGCGCTGGTCGGCATCGGCGTGGAGATGGCGCAAACCCTGGTGCAGCTCGGCGTCGATCTGCGCACGCTCATGACATTGTCTAATCTCCAGGCGGGAATCGCGTGGGCCTTTACACAGCGTGGAATGCAGGTCGTGAGCCGCGCCTAATACTCATTAGTGGTGTATCGCACATCTTTTTCAGTAATTTCCGTTTTTATTTCGGCACAGAATCAAGGAGAACGATACATGAATTTTCCCTGCATTGGGCTCACACCGGAGCATTTGATCGCGCTCTTTGAGCAGCTTCCGGTCCCCATGAGCATCTATGACCACACGGGCTTGCAGGTAGCGGTAAACACGGCGACTTCGGCGCTCTTCGGCATGCGTCCTGAAGACGGAGTCGGGCACTTCAATATGGTGACCGATCCGCAGCTCGCCGCTGGCGGTAGCGCCGAGAACTATCGGCGGGTGATGCAGGGCGAGACCGTAGTACTGCCGCCGCATTCGTTCAATGCTCGCGAAAGTTGGAACCACGCGCAGGCTGCGGGCGAGCGCTGGGTCGAGGCGGTCTATTCTCCCCTCCGCAATGAGACCGGGACCGTCACGCATCTGGTGGCGATGCTGCGTGATGTGACGAATGAAATGGCCCAGAAACAAGCGATTGTAAAGGCGCAGGCAGAGATCGCCAGCCAGCGCGCGCTGATCGAGTCGCTCTCGACGCCGGTGGTGCAGGTCTGGGAGGGCATTCTGGCGATGCCGCTGGTCGGCACCATCGACAGCGGCCGCGCCATGCAGATTACCGAGAGCCTGCTCACCGAGATCGTCGAGCAGCAGGCCGAGTGCGTGATCATCGACATTACCGGCATTCCGCTGGTCGATACCCAGGTCGCGCAGTACCTGATCCAGACGGCGCAAGCTAGCAAGCTGCTCGGCTGCGAGGTCGCGCTGGTCGGCATCGGCGTAGAGATGGCGCAGACGCTGGTGCAGCTTGGCGTCGATCTGCGCACGCTCACCACGCTCGCCAACCTTCAGGCCGGCATTGCCTGGGCTTTTACCCGCTACGGCATGCAGGTGGTCAATGGTGCCTAACAAAGCATAGCTGCCGGAGAATGATCCATCCACGAATTAAAACAAAGGACGCAGCAGCGTGCAGCCGTTGCGTCCTTCGTGATTCGCGGGAAGATTAAGCAGTAACTTCGGCCTGTACAAATGAGTCGAACCACTCGACCTGCTGCCAGCGAAACTCGGGCAGCGCCCAGGTCAGAAACGTTTGCAGCCCGGCCACGTCGCTCTCTGTCAGGTCGTAGCGTAGATCGCGCAGATACTTGGCGCAGACGCCCGCCGGCAGCCCGAGACGCGGCGCGTACTGCTGCGCGATCTCGTCGATATGGCGCATGCCCTCCGCCTTGGCCTCATGCAGCGCGGGAATAATCCCGGCCTCATGCACTTCCTCCGCCCGATCCCGGCGCACACACCAGACCGCGAAGGTAAACGGTAATCCAGTGGTTTTCAGCCACTCGTCGCCGAGATCGAAGAGATACGGCAGGCCACGCCGCCCGATATGACGGCGCACGGTCGCCTCGATCAATGCTTTGTCGCCGATCATCAGCGCGCCCGCCGACTGCGCCAGCATCGTGTCAAGATCCGGCTGCATGGCAGTCCAGGTCGGCGTGACCTCGTAGTGACGCTCGCAGAGCACGCGCAGCAGATTGACGCTGGTCGCCGAGTGCGTCGTCAGCGCGATCGACTGCCCATCCCACTCGCGCGGATCGGGCAGCCACGAGAAGACGTTGACGCTGTTGACCGCGCCGATGGTCGCGATCGACAGGCCGCCGACGACCAGCAGCTCGTCGGCGTGGCGCGCGTACTCAAAGGCTGAGATCGGCGCGACGGCAACATGACCGTCGATCAGCGCCTGGTTGAGCGCGGTCGGCACGCCATGAAAAAACTCGACCTGCGGCAGGCGCTCGGCCATGCGCCAGTTGATCGGCTGGCAGTTGAGATAATCGATAATGCCAAGTCGTAGTGTCATAGAGGTATAAGGGTAGCCACAGCGCGAGGCTGGCTACCCTTCTCCACTAAAATACGAGTGTATGAATCGTTCAGTTGGTTAAGCGGTGAGCGTCAGGCGTAGACCTCGATATGGTTGTACAGCGCGTCACGCTCGACCGGAACTTTGCCCGCCGCACGGATCAGGCCCGTCAGATCGTTGCGGGTCAGTCCTTCCTCAGTCTTGGCTCCAGCGGCGTGATAAATATCTTCCTCGACCACCGTACCGTCGATGTCGGAGACGCCGTAGTTGAGCGAGACCTGCGCGATATGCGGAGTGCTTGAGATCCAGTAGCTCTTGACGTGCGAGAAATTGTCGAGCATCAGCCGCCCGATCGCCAGCTCCCGCAGATCTTCGGTGCCGGTCGTCCAGTCCAGCTTCTTGACGCGGCCCAGGTTGTTGTTCTCCGGATGGTAGGCCAGCGGAATGTAGGTGATGAAGCCACCGCTCTTCTCCTGCTGCTCACGGAGCCGCACCAGATGATCGACGCGGTGCTCGGGCTTCTCGATGTGGCCGTAGAGCATGGTCGCGTTGGTTCTGATGCCCAGCGAGTGCGCGATGCCGTGAATCTCCAGCCAGCCGTTGCCGTCGACCTTCTCGGGGCAGATCTTGCGCCGCACATCGGCATGGAAAATCTCGGCACCACCGCCCGGCATCGCATCCAGGCCGGCCTCTTTCAGCACCTTGAGCGTATCGTGCCACGACATCTTGGAGACCTGCGCCATGTAGTCGATCTCGACCGCCGTGAACGCTTTGACATGCACCGTCGGGAAATCGCGCTTGAGCGCCGAGCAGATCTCGCCGTAGTACTCGACGCCAAGATCCGGCACCAGGCCGCCGACGATATGAAACTCCGAGGTGCGCTCGGTGTAGGTTTTATGGGCGCGCGCAACCATCTCTTCCGTGGTGCGAACAAACGCGTCGGGATCGTTGAGATTGCGCCGGAACGAGCAGAAATTGCAGTGCAGCGCGCACACGTTGGTCGGCGTGATGCGGTGGTTCTGCACAAAATACACGTTGTCGCCGTTACGCTTGCGATTCACATAATCGGCCAGCTTGCCGATCAGCAGCAGCTCGTCCGAGACGTAGAGCCGCAGCCCGTCGTCGAAAGAAAGCCGCTCACCGGCCTCGACTTTGGCGGCAATGTCCTTGAGTTCGCTGTTATTGAATGTCCAATGCATGAGGCTACCCCTCACTGTCTAGCTTGAAACTGCGTGCAGTATATCACAAAGTTGTCATAAGTTCCGAGGGTTCGGCGCCTGATGCCGATCTACTCTAAGGAGTGGAGCGGGCTACAACGTTCAGTCAGAGCCGGCTGTCACGGAGAAACCAGGCTGAGGTGCGAGAAATCGGCGGCGCGATTCAAACATAGATCGCCGCGACGAAGAGACCGATCATCACCAGGCAGATCACAACCTCGACCACGGTTGCCAGCAGCCAGCCGACGACAAAGCCGCCGCTGGCACGCACGACTTTGCGCCAGTCGCGATGCCGCAGATACTCCACGATCGCTATCGCCGCCACCGAGCCGACGATCGCGCCGATCACGCCGAACGTGAAGAGGCCGATCGCGCCGCCGACAATGCTGGCGACCGTAGCCCAGATCGATGCGCCGCCTTTGCTGGCGCCGAGGTAGCCCATCCACAGATCGGCGGTGCTGCCCACAAGCGCCAGCAGCAGCAGCAGAACCAGGCTCGGCCAGCTTACCTCAACCCAGTTGGTCTGCCAGGCGTAGTAGAGCGCGCCCAGCCAGACGATCGGCGGCCCTGGAATCAGCGGCAGGATCGCGCCCAGCAGGCCAACACCCATAATGATCGCGGTTGCGGTCATAATCGGACTCATCGTCAGCGTATCCTTATATATGAGCCGGCGTTACTCAGCGCCGCGCACCGTTTCGATCCGCACCGGCGAAATCTCTTTGCTGGTCTCCAGCACCCGCTCTTGACGCGGCAGATAGTAGGCGCCGCCGGATCGTCGCGGAAACACATGCTCGCTAACCGGCACGAAGCGCTCGACATCGCCGAGATACATGCGCTGCGAGATGCGAATCACCTGCTCCTCGATCTCGATGATGTTGAAGGCGTTCTTGCCGCGCATCCAGCGCCGCCCACGAGTAGACGTGGCCGTGCCGCTCTGCGCGATGATCGTGCCCGCCGTGAGATTGGCCGAGGCTTCCAGCGTGTTGCCGGTAAACGAGGTATGAATATGGCCGCAGAGCACCAGCTCAGCGCCAGCGCGATCCATGGCCGCGATCGCCAGATCCGCGTTGACGATCGCCTTCTTCTCGCGATCGCCGGGAGGAGCCAGCACGTGATGATGCATCACCACGACTTTGCAAACCTGCTCAGGATAGCTTTTGAGCGTCCGCTCCATCCACGCGATCTGCTCAAGCGAGAGCTTACCACCCTGGATCGTGAAGGATCGTGCGGTATTCATGCCCACCACCACGGTATCTTCGCACTCCCAGACTGGATTCAGGAGTGGCGAGATGTACTTGCGGTAGCGTGCGGTCGGCCACAGGTAGCGCGCGATCTGGTTGTACTGCGGCACGTCGTGGTTGCCCATCACGATCAGGCGCGGCTGCGGCAGCTGCTCGATGTAGTCACGGGCCATGAGCCACTGCGCTTTGAAATCGGCGCGCATCACAAGGTCGCCCGCGATCACCAGCAGATCGGGCTGGATCTCGTGGGCCTCGCGGATGATCAATTCGCCTCGCTCGTGATTGAAGTACGGGCCGAGGTGAATATCCGAGATTTGCATGATCACACGGCGCATCTACTGAGTCTCTCCCTCGCTCTCAACCGGCACGGCAGGTGGGCGAGCTTGGCCGCGAGCCATCGGGATCATCTCGCGGAAGACCGCAACCGCGCCGCCAGCCATCACCACCAGCAGCAACACCTTGAGCGTCGCCACAAGGTATGATTCGATACCAGTAAGCTCTTCAGCAAGCGGCACACCAGCAATTGCGCCGAGTATCGTCAGGAGAACCAGGCAGGCTGCGACAAATCCCATAACGCGCTCCTCTTATCGCTCAGTTGGATCAAAAAACCAGTTAGTGGTGGGGATTGTAGCATAAGCCTTTGAGGGTTTTGCAGGATATTGCTTGGGTGAGCTTGCGCTTTTTGGGTTGACAGCAGGCCATGTGGCTGGTATGGTTAACACGGTTGGGGAGTAGCCTACCGGTTATCCGGTGTTGCCGATCGTCAAGACAGCGCGATACGCGCTCGGTCGGTGCCAGTATGCAAACTGTGGCGAGACCACCACGACGTTTTTACGCCGTGGGGGTCTCGCCTTTTAAATACCCCGCGGCCTAGCTCATTCAAGGAGAACTAGGCGAATGTTGGACACCGGAAACATCTGGCTCTGGGTAGGCTTTACGGTCTTCGTGCTCGGTATGCTGGCGCTCGACCTTGGCGTCTTCCACCGCAGCGCGCACGCCGTCTCGCTCAAAGAAGCCGGTATTTGGAGCGCGGTCTGGATCTCACTGGCGCTCGTCTTCAACGCGATCATCTACTTCAATCTTGGTCCCGAGGTTGGTCTACAATTCCTCACGGGCTATCTGATCGAGAAATCACTAAGTGTTGACAATATATTCGTATTTGTCCTGATCTTCTCGTACTTTAGCGTCCCGGCGATGTACCAGCATCGCGTGCTGTTCTGGGGCATCTTCGGCGCGCTGGTTATGCGCGCGATCTTGATCTGGGTCGGCGCAGCGCTGATCGAGCAGTTCCACTGGGTGATCTACATCTTCGGCGCGTTCCTGGTCTTTACGGGCATTCGCATGGCCTTCCACAAGGACGAGGAGCTGCATCCTGACGAGAATCCGGTTGTGAAGCTCTTCAAGCGCTTCATGCCGGTTGTGCCGGAGTACCACGGCCAGAGCTTCTTTGTGCGCCACGCCGGCAAGCTGGCCGCCACGCCGCTGTTTGTGGTGCTGCTGCTGGTCGAGAGTACGGACCTGGTCTTCGCGCTCGACTCGATCCCGGCGATCTTCGCGATCACAACCGATCCGTTCATCGTCTATACCTCGAACGTCTTCGCCATCCTTGGCCTGCGCGCGCTCTACTTCCTGCTGGCCGGCGTGATGGACAAGTTCCGCTATCTCAAGATCGGCCTGTCGATCGTGCTGGTCTTTGTCGGCGTCAAAATGCTGGTGGAAGCGATCCACATCACGATTCCGATCGGCATCTCGCTGGGTGTGATCGCGGCGGTGATCACCGGCTCGATCCTGGCTTCGCTGTGGAAGTCCAGCCAGGAGGCCAAGATCGAAACGATCGATGCCGGGCGGCACCAGAGCAAGCTCGAACCCAAGTAACATTCTCGACAAGGGAGCAAGAGGAGAAGCACGCAGCCGGGCCATGTGCCCGGCTGCGTTGTTTTTAGATCATCCACTGGTTGTGGAGAATGCCGACCAGATACCAGGTTTGATCCTGCTGCTCGAAGACCAGCCGCAAGCTCTGCCAGTCCATGCCCTCGTACTGAGGATCGAAGCCAGGAAAATGGTACTCGACAAAAATGCTGCCGGGATCGAAATCGTCCGCGTAGTTGTAGATATCGCCGAGCGCCTGGTTATAGCCAATCTCCGGTGCAGCGGCGAAATCGTGGCTGTACACAAACCGCTCGAAGTAGGCCGCAAATGTGAGCTCGATCGGATCGCCGGTGCCGTCGTAGCTGCCCCAGAGGCGGATCGTCGGATCGGCGAGCGCGCCTGCCAGCTGCTCCGGCTTCAAGACCACGCTCTTGTCGTCGACACGGCCGTAGGCTGAGAACGCCATGCCTTTCTCGGGATGCGCCATGCCCGCAATCCGAACCATATCGCGGTTCTTGAGCGCCTCGATCGCCTGTTTGGCTGTCGGCGCAATGATCTGCTCGGCCTCCGCAGACGAAACTTGACCCACGATCTGCGGCGTCAATGTCGGTCCCTGGGCAACTGTCGTCGTGCTGACTGGCTCAGGTGGGTCGGTAACCGGCGATGGGATGGCGGTTGCGGTGGGCGACTCCGGCGCGGCGGTTTCTGAGACCGGCGATGGCAATGTGGTTATTGTCGGCGGTTCGGGCTCGTCGGTTCCCGCCGGCTGCGCGATCGAGGGCTGATCTGCCGGCGGTGTGCCCTGCGCGATGGGAGGTGCAGACGAACAGCCGGCGAGAAAAAGCGCGATCAGCAACATCAAACAGTATTTCATACAGCACTCCTTACACTTGCTTGTATCAATCGTTATGTTGAGTGTAGCGAAGCGCCGGGGTGATGTACACAAAAAACCTGTGAGAAAGCCGTGACAGCTGCGTGGCGATTGGGAGGCGGGCACACAAAAACCGGCCTCGATGATAGGCCGGCTTCTGGGACTTGAGATAAGATCTTTATCTGCTGGTGACGAAGCTACGGAGCTGAGCGCGCGCCGGGAATCCAGATCGCTGGTGTGAGCGGCGCTGTGACGGTCACATTCCAGATAATCCGCGCGTTGGTGTCGATCCAGCCGCCGTCCTCGGCTCGGGGCTGCACCGCGATCTGGTAGCGGCCCGGCTCCAATCCTTCGGGCGCGGTCACGGTAAAGCTCCAGCTACCGTCCATGCCGATCGCCGCCTTTGTCTGGAGCAGAGTCGCGGGCTGCTGGGGACTGAGCCAGCTTTCATTGACCAGCGGCGAGTCGATCGGCGTGGGCGCTGCGGTCTGCGGATCGATCACGACGAGTTGCGTGGCGTTCTTCTCCCAGGTGGCGATGCCGGTGTTGCGCATTTTCACGCTTAGCGTCTGGCTGCGACCCGGCCAGACCGTGATGTCGGGTGAGCGCTGAAGGATCAGGCCGCGATGCTTGGGCGCGGTAGCATAGGCCGACAGATTGCCGGACGCGCCGCCGTAGTAGTAGAACAAGATCTGAAGGCCGGAGTAGCCTTTGTTGGCCAGGTTATACGTGCCCCACTGGCCCATGCAATCCTTGCTGCCGCACTGCGAGTCTTTGGCGCGGTAATACGTCGTGATCAGCGAACTGCCGCGAGTCAGGATCGTGCCCCACATCCGCGCCACAGCCGCATCGGTGCGCGTATAATCTTTGCTGGTGTCGCGATCTTTGTAGACCTGATCGCAGGTGCTGTCCACAACATCGAAAGGATAGCCCTGGGTGCGCCACTTCTGCTTTACAAACGCCTCTGACCAGGCGTACTGCGTGACAGCCACCGCGCCCGCGTCGAGCGAGGCCTCGGGCCAGGTGTCGACCCACTCGTTGGGTAGCACATTGCGCACATAGTCGATGAACGGCATGCGATCCACGCGCTGCACGTTGGTCGGCGGGAACACGCAGTCGCTGTCGAACGTTCGGCCAACGTCGATAAACTCGGGCGGTCCGTCGAAGATCGTGACCGGACGCGGCGCTACCGGCTTAGGCTGTGGCGGGGCCGGCTGCTGATCCGAAAGCTCGATGTGCAGCTCGACAGTCTGGCCCGCCGCCAGACTCAGGCCGGAGTAGCGCCAGGTCGGATACTTGTCGGCGACAACCTCAATATCGGTGGTCATGGTCGAGCCTGAGAGCGGCAGCGAGGCACGCGGCAGATTGCCCTGGTCGTCCGTGGTGAGTATTGTGCTACCCACATGGACGATCGCGCCGCCGAGACCCTGGCCGGTTTTGGCGTCGTGGACCCAACCTGTTACAATCGCGCTATTCCTGGCGGCTGCCTGCGCCTCAACCCGCGCGCCAAACGAACCGGCACCGCTGCCGAGAAGCGCGACAAGAAGCAGCAGATAGCTTAGCCTGCGCGCCGCCAGCGACCGCAAGCAGTGAACAACTCGCATAGAGTGGGCTGTATGTTGTGTTGGGAGTAATTGCATGTTGCTAGAAGCTTTTATTCGTGCCATGCCGAAAGTGGAACTGCATGTTCACCTTGAAGGCTCGATTCGACCGAGAACGCTGCTTGAGCTAGCGCGACGGAACAATATCACATTACCGGCACAAACGCTAGACGAGCTGCGCGAATTTTATCGATTCACCGATTTTGCGCATTTTATCCGCGTCTATGCCACGATCATCAACTGCCTGCAAACGCCTGACGACTTCGCGCTGATCTGCGAAGAGTTCGGCGCGACGATGACCGAGCAAAATATTCGCTACGCCGAGATCACCTGGTCGCCGGTGACTCACGCCGGACGGCTCGGCGTGCCGTTTGCGGATCTGCTGGCCGGTGTCAACCGTGGCCGCGAGGCCGCCCGGCAAAAGTATGGCGTCGAGATGCGCTGGATCGTCGATATTGTGCGCAATCTTCACGCGAAAGGCTTCGACGGCATGGAGACCGTCGAGATGGCGATCGCAGGCCGCGACCAGGGTATCGTCGCGCTGGGACTGGGCGGAATGGAAAAAGGCTTTCCGCCCGAGCTGTTCGTCGCTCCCTTCGAGCGTGCCCGCGCCAATGGCCTGCACTCGATCCCGCACGCGGGCGAGGCTGACGGCCCCGCGAGCATCTGGGGTGCGATCCGCGAGCTGAAGGCCGAGCGCATTGGCCACGGCGTCCAGGCGATCCACGATCCAGAGCTTGTGGCCTACCTGCGCGAGCATCAGATCCCGCTTGAGGTCTGCCCGACCAGCAACGTTTGCACAGCGGTCGTGCCGAGCCGCGAGGCGCATCCGATCCGCCAGCTCTACGACGCGGGCGTGTATATCACGGTCAACAGCGACGATCCGCCGATGTTCAACACCACGCTCACCGGGGAATATCTGCTGCTGGCTCAGGCGTTTGGCTTTGATGCCGGCGAGATCGAGCAGCTGGTGCTCAACGGTGTGCGCGCTTCGCTGCTGGATGCCGCCGCGAAACAGGAGCTTGAGGCGTCGTTCCGGGCGGAATTTCAGCGCCTACGCTAGACTTGCGCACTTCTGCGCGAACAACGTACTATTGTAGGTGTGCCTGGCCGTGTATGGCCGGTTGATCTTACCATACGCCGCCGAATTTCGCTGGCCGAATCAGCGCCAATCGGTCCTGGATTCGCCGATCCAGCTTCGTGACGCGATCACGCCGATCGTACTGTGTGGTGTGGAAGGATTGCCAGGCGCTGCAAAAACAAGGCACAAGTTGTGCAGTGATTGAAAACGGGCCTGGTCTGCAACATTTACCGTGCGCGCACATCAAATGAGGAGATGTTTGGTGCAATTCCAGCGACGGACTGAGTGCGTGCCCCAGAAGCGCCGGCCATCAGTGACAGGATGAAGGAGTACATCGCGATGGTGTGTCCGAACTGTGGCTACCAGAATGCAGCAACATCGCGCTTTTGCCGTCAGTGTGGGACTGCCTTAAGTTCATCGACGCTAACCACCACAATACATGCTGCTGAGCCGCCGGCGCAGGCCATCACGCAACCGGTCGTCGCGCCGATGACAGACGAGGACGCAGCTTTGCAGGAGGAACTCGTGACACAGCCTGTGAATCCCGAACCAGCTTCGGGCAAGGAGACCGGCGCGACCGATCCGCCTTTGCAGCCGGGAACGACCATCGAGGGGTATACCATTATCGAGCTGCGCGACGAGCGTGACGGCAGACGAACCTATCGCGCCGAAGCGCCCGCGAATGTATGCGCGCAGTGCGGCACGCAGGCCGCCGATCCGAGCAGCCGCTTCTGTGAAAACTGCGGAGCCGAGCTGCTGCCCCGCGATGTATTGCTGATCGAGGACAGCACGAGCGGCGAGCAGAGCAGCGGCCCGTGGCAGGCGCTCGATCTGCCGGACGATCCGGTGCGCGCGCTGCTGCCACCGCTGACGCAGGTTCAGCAAGACGACAAGCGCTATCTGGTCGTCGAAGAGGCGGTGCCCGGCTGGCAATCGCTGGCGGAGCTGCTGTCGGGCTACGGCGAGTCGCCCGAGCAGCCGGCGGCGCTGGAAGAAGAAGACGCGCTGCCGATCGCGCTTCAGCTCGCGCAGCTGATCCAGTATCTCCACCGCAACAACCTGGCGCTCGGCGATCTGTCGCTGGCCCAGCTACTGCTCGGTCCACAGCAGCGTCTGCGCCTTCGCGACGTTCAGTCGATCCAGCCCTTGGCCGATGCCACGCAAAAAGCTGATCTGATGCAGCTGCACCATACGCTGGAAGATCTGACACGCACGCCGCGCGCGACCCGCAAGCTGGACGCCGCCGCCGTCGAGGGCGGATCGACCGCGCCGAAATCGCTGCAAGAGGTGCTGGCGCTGGCACGGATGGGCGGCCTGGCGAGCGCCGACGATTGGGTAAACGCGCTGTCGGCTGTCGCGGAGAGCAAGCGCGCGGTTCAGGGCCTTAGAACCCGCATCGGCGCGCACTCGCACGTGGGCATGGTGCGTGAGTTGAACGAAGATGCGCTACTGACGATGGACTGGAAGATGGACGTGGCGGGCCGGCTGATCAACGCCGGGCTCTACGTCGTCGCCGACGGCATGGGCGGTCACGCCGCCGGAGAAGTCGCCAGCACGCTGGCCGTGCAAAACATGGCCTCGATCGCGGCGTCCGGGCTGATGGAGCTGCTGGCCGACAGCAGCGCGGGCCTCAGCGACTCGCAGCTCGGCGACATTGCGCTGCGGGCCAGCGAGCAGGCCAACATGGCGGTGGTCCAGGAAGGGCGGCGCCGCAACAACGACATGGGCACCACGCTGACCTTTGCGCTGGTCGTCGGCGACCGCTGTGTGATCGGCAATGTCGGCGACTCGCGAACGTATCTGATCCGCGACGGGCAGATGCAGCGAATCTCGAAGGATCACTCGCTGGTGCAGCGGCTGGTGGATGTGGGCCAGATCCAGCCCGACGAGATCTACACCCACCCGCATCGCAACGCGATTCTGCGCTCGCTGGGCGAGCAGCCGCAGGTGCAGGTCGATCTTTTCCCGCTGCGGCTGCAAGACGGCGACATCGTTTTCTGCTGCTCGGATGGCCAGTGGGAGATGGTGCGCGATCCGCGTATGAGCGAGATCATCCAGGCCGCATCCGATCCGCAGGCTGCCGTCCAGCAACTGATCGCCGAGGGCAACCAGAACGGCGGCGAAGATAATATTACGGCGGTGCTGGTTCAGTTTCAGGCCGCTAGCAGCGAGGCATAAGCAACTATTTCGGCGGCAGCAGCGTAGCATAGGAAGCTTAAATAGCTCGTTGGAATCTCATAAATCATTGATGGCGGAGGAGCTATGCCAAACGATGTTCAACTGACGACAACCTGGGCGCGCACGCCGCTGCCGGCCGGAACGGCGCAGGTTGCCTATCTCTTGATTAACGCGCAGCCACAGGCGCAGGTCGCCACGACAGCCGCGCCGGTCAATTTTTGTATGGTGCTGGATCGCTCGGGCTCGATGGACGGTCCCAAGATGGATAACCTCAAGCAGGCGATGGTCGCGGTGATCGAGACGCTGCGCCCCGAAGATACGGTTTCGGTGGTGGTCTTCGACGAGACAGCCGATGTGATCGTGTCCGCGCAGCCGGCCGACGATAAAGCCGCGCTCAATAATCGCGTCGAGTCGATCCGCGTGCAGGGCGGCACGGCAATGTCGACTGGCCTGGAGCTAGGCGCGCAGGAGCTGCAAAAGGGCCTCGCGCCGGATCGCGTCTCGCATCTGCTGCTGCTGACCGACGGCCAGACCTGGGGCGACGAAGATCGCTGCCGGGCGATCGCGCAGCAGTTGGGCCAGTCCGGCGCGCGTATCACGGCGCTGGGGCTCGGCGACGAGTGGAACGAGCAGCTGCTCGACGATCTGGCGGCGGCAACCGGCGGCACGTCGGATTATATCGCCAATCCGCAGGATATTACGCGCTTCTTCCAGCGCGCCGCGCAGGCCGCGCAGCACACGGCGATCCGCAACGCCCGGCTGCTGATCCGGCTCTCGTCGGGCGTCACGCCGCGCGCGGTTTATCGCGTCAAGCCGATCATCGCCAACCTGGGCTACAAGCCGATCGGCGAGCGCGAGATCAACATCGATCTCGGCGACATCCAGAGCGATACCGGCGCCTCGGTGCTGGCCGAGGTCATGCTGCCGTCTCGCCATGAGGGCGAGTACCGCGTGGCGCAGGCCGAGTTGACGTATGATGTCCCGCAGGAGCAGCGGCTTGACCAGCGGGAGCGAGCCGAGGCGCTGATCCAGTTCACGGCCGACGCCAGCACGCTCAAGGTCGATCCCGCCACGATGAATCTGGTCGAGCGCGTCACAGCCTTCAAGCTCCAGACTCGCGCCCTGGATGAGGCCGCCGCCGGCAACACGGCAGGCGCAACCCAGAAGCTGCGCTCGGCGGCAACTCGGCTGCTGGATCTGGGCGAGCTTGAGCTGGCCGATACCATGAACCGCGCTGCCGAGGCCATGGACCAGGGCCAGGCTCCAACCGCCGCCGATCAAAAGGCGCTGACCTACAAGACGCGACGGCTGACGTTGAAAGAATTGGCAAGCGAGCAATCGTAAGAAGGGAGGAACAAAGGAATAAAAAAACAAAGCAACAAACACATATTTTCTTTGTTCGCTTGTTCGCTTGTTCTTTTGTTCTTTTCCCCTAAGGAACGTCTATGGCTGGAGAAATTCAACTACGTCAAACGCTGGCGCGGCCGTACCTGCCCGCCACACAAACGCCGCAGGTCGCCTACGTGCTGATCGAGATCATTCCGACAGCCGTCACCGCCAGCGTCCAGATGCCGGTCAACGTCGCGTTTGTGCTCGACCGCAGCGGCTCGATGCGCGGCAATAAGCTGCGGGCCATGAAGCAGGCCGTCGGCCTGGCGCTCGATCGGCTCAACGACAACGACACCGTGTCGATCACGATCTTCAACCACGAGACCGCCGTGCTGGTGCCGACGACGCCCGCCCGTGAGCGCCGATCGATCCTGCGGCTGATCGACGGCATTCGTGACGAGGGCGGTACCAAGATCAGCAAGGCGATGTACTCCGGGCTCATGGAGCTGACGCGCGCGCCGCAGGACGGACTGTCACGGCTGGTGCTGCTGACCGACGGCGAGACCGACAAGGACGAGGCCGACTGCCTGCGCCTGGCCGACGAGGCGGGCGCAAACGGCGTGCCGATCACGGCATTCGGCATCGGCAACGAGTGGAACGATCGCCTGCTGACCGACATCGGGCAGCGCAGCCACGGTGAGGTCGAGCATCTGAAGCGGCCCGAGGAGATCGAGGATAACTTCCAACAGGTGATCCAGCAGGCGCAGAGCGCGGTCTTCCAGAACGCCAGCTCGACGATCCGGCTGGTTACTGGCGTGCAGCCCCGCGCCGCCTGGCAGGTTGTGCCGCTGATCAAAAACCTGGGTTACAAGCCCGCCGCCGATCGTGCGGTGGTCGTGCCGCTGGAGCAGCTGGAAAAAGACTCGCGGCGTGTGCTGCTGATCGAGCTGATGGTCGAGCCGAAGCCGGCCGGCCAGTATCGCATCGGACAGGTCGAGGTCACCTACGACATTCCGCTGCTTGGCCTACAGGCCCAGCGCGAGCGCACCGATCTGATGCTGACTGTCACGACGGATCAGGCGCTGACACAGCAGCTCAACCCGCAGGTTATGAACATTGTCGAGAAGGTGACGGCGTTCAAGCTGCAAACCCGCGCGCTGGACGACATCGAGGCCGGCAACATCGCGGGCGCAACCCAGAAGCTACAGGGTGCCGTCACGCGGCTGCTCAACAGCGGCGAGACCGAGCTGGCTCAGACTGTGCAGCAGGAGGCCACGCACCTCGAACAGGGCGGGCAGCTCTCATCCGAGGGTGCCAAGACGATTCGCTTCGGCTCGCGCAAAACAGTGCGCCTGAGCGATCTCGATCTGCCGAAGTAGAACAGAGAACAGAGAACAGAGGACCAAGAACAGAGAACAAAGGAGACGAAAACTAAGAACAGGAAGTACATGCTTCCCCCTCTCCTGTCGCAACGGGAGAGGGGGAGCCGCGTCAGCGGTGGGGGTGAGGGCCTGAGTGCCGCGTCAGCGGCGGGGGTGAGGGCCTGACAAAGAACAAAACCGACGCACCAAAAACCTTCGTTCCCTTGTTTCCTTGTTCCTTTGTTGCTCCTTTCTTACTGTTGCGGCAGCAGCGCCAGATTGCGCAAAAACGTCAGTGCCTCGATCTGCCGCTCCTGGCCCGCGTGCTCCGCCAGCCGATTGATCAGCTGATCGATCACCTCGCGCTGCTCCGGCGAGAGTGAGATCCGCGCCGAATACACTTCCTGCGGATCGATCGCCTCCAGCATCTGCTTGAGCTGTGGCAGCACCGCGATCTCCTCGTCGCTGAGCGGCGCCAGATCGTCGAGCAGCGCGTTGAGCGTCATGCGCCGGTTGATCACATTGGTGCGCAGCTGGCTCAGCACGGCCTTGGCCTCCTGCGCCCGCCGTTGCAGATCGCGGTCCTGGACGCGACGAGCCGACTTGAAGATCTGATCCAGCGCTTCCTCGGCCCGATCGTTGAGCAGCAGCGCGCGATGCTCGGCGATCACCCGCTGAAACTCAGGCTCGTTGCCGACGTTCAGCAGATCCTGCACGGCCAGCGCCACCAGCTGATCCTCCACATTGGCATCCTCCGCCAGCGCCTGCTCGATCAGCAGCGACCGCAGCCCGTCCAGCTCCGGCACCATCTCGATCTCGCCCAGATATGGCTGGCGCTCCTCCTCCGGCAGCGACTCCAGCAGCCGCTTTAGAAGCTCGCCCACCAGCTCACGGGCAGCCTCCGGCCCCTGCACCGTCAGCGGCATCGCGACGAGCACCTGCTTGCGCTCGCCGTCGTGAAACAGCAGCGGATGATTGATGCCGCCTTCCGCGCCGCAGTGCGGGCAGCGCGCAACGTTCAGCTCACCGTCCAGGATCAGCCGCACCAGATCCGGCCGCTCTTGCCGATCGACAACCAGCCAAACCTCGGCGCTGAACGGCTGGCCGCAGCTTGGACAGGATAGATCGGCGGTTTGATTGTGTGATCGCGTCATGTTGTATCCATATCGGCGGCGCGGGCAGCACACCGGCGCGCGCTCGGGCAATTCTTCGATCAGATTGTACCAGTTCTGTAATCTTTCTCGGTGATAATTGATTGTCGTACTAGCACATGCGTGCTAAACTTTCTTCACTTTTTCTCAACCATTTCGGAAAGGATCGTGAATGCCCGAGTCGCTCGACCTGATCGAATTGGAGCTAACGCCGATTCCCCCCGATACTATCGCCTCCGGCAAAGCCGAGATTCTGGCGATTATCGAAGCCAGTCTTCGCGAGCATGAGCAGACGCAGCTGCTGGCCGAGGATCAGCTGGTTGTCAGTGTGGAAAAGACGTTTCCCACCGACGCCGTGATCATCGTCGGGCTGACGTTTGTCACTCAGCTTGCGATCGAGACCTATAAAGCGATCATTTTGCCTGCGCTGAAGAAACGGTTTGAGGTTCGCCAACGCTCAAAGCGCAAGCATCGCTCAGGCAAAAGAGCCGCTTAGGCTGGACGTACTTCAACCATGCCGCTGCCGGAACGAGTCGCGATCAAATTTGACGTGTACACGCTAGCCTGTCGCGCCCTGCTCAATCGACTCTGTGATCTACGGATGGCGACGCAGACCGACCCGCGACTGGACTACGATACCTGTCTCCAACGTTTCGACGAAGCGTTGGAGCGTTTCTTCATGCGCGCCGATCCCGCCGATCGGCACCAGGCAGCCCGCAAGCTTGGAGCGCTGCTGCGGGTAGAAGTCGATCTGTTTCGCTACCACAATGTACGTGTCGCCGCGATCTTCGACGACGTGATCGAGACGCTGGAGACCAGCATCTGCACCTGGAGCTACCAGCGCGACCTGGAGCAGCTGCACCGGCAGGGTCGGGAGCTGGCGCAGCGCTTTTTCGCGGCATCGCCCTGGCCCGAGACGCAGATCCGCCTTCAGCGCAGCTGCGATCTGCTCGTCACGTATGGCGCTGCACCCGACACGAGTCGCGGCGCGCTGCTGGCCGAATCTTTCGGCTATCGGGCCGCGCCGGCCGCCTACTATCCCACCTACTGGGACGACGAGCAGGAGCGTGAGCGCGGCGATGTCGTGCTGGTGCGCTTCAGCTTCGAGCACAGCTTTGGGCTGTACCTGGCCTATCCGTTTTTGTTTCTCCACGAGTACACCGCGCATGTCCACGCCACGGACTACGACAACGAGTCCTTCAACGACGGCTGGCTGCTACACGCCGCCGCTTCGTTTGTACACCGCGACTGGAACCACGATCCCGAGCGATCGGGGCTGGATCTGGATCAGGCCAACATTTTCTACGATCGGCTGTATCCGCGCCTGAACCCGATTCCGCGCCGCGCCTGTCGCTTCGCCCGCGACTTCGAGAGCTGGCTGCCGGATCATCTGCGGCCCTGGTTCAGCCGCATCACTTTTGAGCTGGCGGCGTTTCAGCCTGGCCCTGGACAGCAGCGCTACTGGCCCACACAGGCGCTGCACCAGCTTGAGCGCGCCTTCACCACCGACCGCCGGCAGCTGCTCGAAGCACTTGAGCGTACCACACGCCTGCGCGATCTGCTCCATGCCATACCACTGGCTTGACCTTGTGACAGTTTGATGATATGCTGCACTTGCTCAGCTGAGCAACTAATCATCGAGAGGCGACCCATGACCCACCGGGTTGGGATGAGTCAGGTTAAATTCAAAGTTCGCTACCACGCGCTGCTGCTGCGGGAATTTACCGTCGCCGACCTTGTCAGCGCGACGGGCCTGAATCCCGAAAGCGTGCGAACCGAGCTACAGCGAATGCGCCAGGACGGTCTGCTCACGTCTGAGACACAGGCCGGCGCGACGGAGCGCCACGGACGCGCATCGCTTTATCGCCTGACCGACGACCCCGAGGCGCGGCTCACGCTCTCACGCAGCGTCGAAGCCTTTTATCCGCCACCGCCGCCAACTACTCGCCCGAGCAGCCGCCACTACCAGCTTGCTCAGCAGCTGCTCGATCAAGCCTTGAACACCACCAACTCCCGACGCCACCAGATCCTCGACGACGCGCAGGCCGCGCTTGAGATGGCCGAGCAGGCTGAGTACGACGCTCACCCCGAGATCAAAGCCTACTTTGAGTATGAGCGCGCGCGGCTGGCCTATCTACGCGGCGAGTACACACAGGCCGAGCAGGCGTTCACACAGCTGCGCGAGCACTTCGGCTCGCTGCACGACCAGGCGCTGCTCAGACGTGTCGAGGAGTTTTTGGTGTGTGTGGATGTGCAGAGGCGTTTTGCGGCTCAGCCGCAGCCCTCAGCCAACGAGGCAGCGCTCGGCTGGTCGCTGGCGCAGGCGCTGGTGGAGCAGGATTACCAGACCGACAGCCCGATCACGTCGCTGCTGCTGCTGGTGCTGCGCCAGCTCTCGGAGACCGCCAGCGACAAAGTTAGCGCCGCCGTGCGCAAAGATACCGCCGAAGACGCGCGCTCGCTCCTGGCCGACGAAACGCCAGACTCGCAGCGTCACATCGTCGGCAAGGCGATCACCAATCTGCCACCGGAGCAGCAGCAGGTGATCGCGCTCAAGTTCTTTATCGGTCTGTCCACGCGTGAGATCGCCGAAACGCTGGGCCGTACCGAGGCTACCATCAAAGCGCTTCAGCATCGCGCGATCAACCGGCTGCAACATCTGCTGGTCAACGAACGCCTGGGCAGCACCTCCTAGCTGCGATCCACATTCCGCAGCCAGATTCAGCGTTTACGCGCCCGCCACGATCTCGTTCAGCGCGGCAAAGATCGCGTCGATCTCGGCGATCGTGTTGTAGTGCGCACAGCCGATGCGCAGCATGCCGCCGCTCTCGTGGCGATTGAGTCGCTCGACCAGCGCCAGCGCGTAGTAGTGGCCGGCCCAGGTGGTGAAGCCGCGCTCGCCCAGCGCCTCTGAGAGCTGCTGCGGCGTCCAGCCCGGCAGCGTCACCGCGAACGTCGGCACGCGCTCGGCCACCCGCTCAGGATCGCCGATGCCGTACAGCTCCAGATCCGCAACGCCCTGCATCTGCTCCAGAAAATGCCGCGACAGCTGGCGCTCATAGTCGCGGATCGCCAGCATCGCCGCGCGGAGGTCGCGCCGCCGCCCGGTTAGCTCGCCGATCTCGGCCTGGTAGTGATCCAGATGATCGCGGCCAATGCCCGCCAGATACTCGACGGCCGCCCAGGTTCCGGCCTGGCCCTCGTGATTCTGCGTGCCGGTCTCCCACTTCCACGGCAGCTCGTTGGGCGCAGGCCGCACCTTGTAGGCGTGCAGCCGCTCCAGATGCTCACGCTTGCCCCACACAATCCCGTGATGCGGCCCGAAGAACTTGTAGGCCGAGCAGGCCAGAAAATCGCAGCCCAGCGCCTGCACATCGACCGGCACATGCGGCACGCCCTGCACCGCGTCGACAAACACTAGCGCGCCCACACCACGCGCCAGCTCGACCACACGGCGAAGATCGTTGATCGTGCCGACGGCGTTGCTGGCCATGCCCACCGCGACGATCTTCGTCCGCTTGCCGATCAACTGCTCCATCTGCTCGTAGTCCAGCGTACAGCCGGCCGGATGGAGATCCACTGTGCGAATCTCGACACCGCGCTCGGCCAGCGCCAGCCAGGGCGCAATGTTGGCGTCGTGATCCAGCGCGGTGACCACGATCTCGTCGCCCGGCTGAAGCTCACGGCCCAGCGAGCGCGAGATCGCAAAGGTCAGCGAGGTCATGTTTTGGCCAAAGACGATCTCGTCGGGGCTGGCGGCGTTGAGCAGATCCGCCATCGCGGCGTGTGCCTCGGCGACGACCTCGTCGGTGCGGCGCGACGTGAGAAACGGGCCGTGGACGTTGGCGTTGGCGTTGAGCAGATAGTGACGCATCGCGTCCGCCACCGACTCGGGCACCTGCGTGCCGCCCGGATTATCGAAAAAGACCAGCGGCGTATCGTCCTGGCGCAGGCTGAGCGCCGGAAACTGAGCACGGTAGCGCGACAGATCGAGCAGAGTTTGCACAGTCATAGATCAAATCTCCTCATATGATGGTTGACACATTGTACGACGTTGTCAGTCAGTAGGCTCCTGGGTGCTGGTTACTGCACGGTTCTACGTCGGACGGCTGGCTCCCACGCCGCAACTTTTCCCAGGTCGCAACGTCTATGATTCCAGGCCCGTGACCTCCTGGCTGTGGTGTTTGCCCCTGGGAGATCACCCAGACTAGCCCCATGTGGAGGAGCTATGGTTGCATCACATCGCACAGCTGCTGCTCGTTCGTCGGACCTTCGTACGCCGCTCATAACGGACTTTCCCGGTCGTTGGATTGGCGGTGCATGTTTGATCCTGGGGCCGCTGCTCCTGCTGGCGGGAGCCGGGCTGCGCATGCCGTTTCATTTTTTCTTTCCCCAGCAGCTGGCGGCGTTTGCGGAACATCCCCAGCGCATCACGGCCGCCTACAGCCTGTGGGCGTTGGGCCATGTAACCCTCGTCTTCGGGGTGCTGACGCTGACCACCTTGATCGGCCGGTGGAATCGAGTCTGGGCTGCCTGGGCAGGATCGCTGGCCATCCTCGGGCTTTTTACCCGCACGTTTCATGCCGGGATCGACCATCTGGCGTTTCAGCTGGTGCAGGTGCAAAGCCTCGAACAGGCCATTCAAGCCGTCGATGACTCCTATCGAGCGTTCCATGCTTTTCGCTACCTGAATGGGGCGATTATGGCCGGCTGGGTGCTGCTGGCGATCGGTAGCTATCGATCGGGGACGCTGGGTTGGCCGCGCGCCCTGGCGCTTGGGATGATGGTAATGGTTCCGTTTGGCACCTTGAAAGGGACCGAGATCCGGGCGATTGGCCTGCTGGGCCTGGCGATCGCGCTCATCCCATTGGGGGTTACGATCCTGCGGCAGGGCCCGCCGCTGAGTCAGCGGGCGCTGCGCTGGAGCATCGCGATCCTCGTGTTCGATGTTGTGTTTATCTTCTTGTCGCTGCGATACCCGTGGCTCATGAACTAACGTAGTTCCTGGTGAACAGAGAAGTTCTGTTTATAGACATCCTTCACGCGCCGCCATGCACTCAGCGGCGCGACATGCTAACGACGACAGCTGCCAGCAGGATCGCGGCGGCAACCATGAGGTAGCTCCCAAACCGATCCAGCGCCGGCAGCGAAAATCCCAGCAGCGAGACAAGCAGCAGCACAGCCAGCAGCGCGGCCGGCACAATCCAGCGACGTATCATCGATCCTACAAATTCCACACAAGCCGAAGCAGATCTAGATCGCAACTTCGGGCCGGTACTCGCTCCACTCCTGGCGCAGAACACCGCAGACCTCGCCCAGCGTGGCCTGACTCCGCAGCGCCTCGCGCATCGGCACTAGGAGGTTGGCGCTTCCCTGCGCGGCCCGGCGCACATCTTCCAGCGCGGCATCCACGGCCGCACGATCCCGCGTCGATCGAATGCGCGCCAGCGACTCGGACTGCTCGGCGGCGACGGTCGCGTTGGGATAGAAGACCGGCACCTGGGTTGCCTGATCGCTGACGAACTTGTTAACGCCGACGACGACCTGCGACTTTTGCTCGATCGCCTGCTGCGTTTCCCAGGCCGAGTCGGCGATCTGGCCCTGGATTACGCCCTCCTCGATCGCCCGCACCGCGCCGCCCAGCTCGTCGATCTGCGTGATCAGCCTGGTCGCCTCGGCCTCCAGCCCGTCGGTCAGCGATTCGATGTAGTAGGAGCCGCCAAACGGGTCGGCCACCTCGGGCACGCCGCTCTCGAAGGCGATGATCTGCTGCGTGCGCAGCGCCAGCGTCGCAGCCTCGGCGGTCGGCAGCGAGAGCGCCTCGTCGTAGCCGTTGGTGTGCAGCGACTGCGTGCCGCCCAGCACGGCCGCCAGCGCCTCAAGCGTGGTGCGCACGACGTTGTTCAGCGGCTGCTGCGAGGTCAGCGTCGAGCCGGCGGTCTGTGTGTGAAAGCGCAGCTGCATCGAGCGCTCGTCTTTGGCGCCGAAGCGGTCGCGCATGATCGTCGACCACATGCGCCGCGCCGCGCGGAACTTCGCGATCTCCTCGAAGAAATTGCTGTGCGCGTTGAAGAAGAACGACAGCCGGGGCGCGAAGACGTCGACTTCCAGCCCGGCCTCTAGCGCCGCCTGCACATAGGCGATGCCGTTCGCCAGCGTGAAGGCCAGCTCCTGCACGGCGGTCGATCCGGCCTCGCGGATGTGATAGCCCGAGATGCTGATCGTGTTCCACTTGGGGATGTTATCGCGGCAATAGGCGAAGGTGTCGGTGACAAGGCGCATCGATGGGCGCGGTGGGAAGATGTAGGTGCCGCGCGCCGCGTACTCTTTGAGAATATCGTTCTGGATCGTGCCGGTCAGCGCTTTGGATGGCACGCCCTGCCGCTCGCCGACCAGCTCGTACATCAGCAGCAGCAGCGCGGCGGGCGCGTTGATCGTCATCGAGGTTGAAACCTGATCCAGCGGAATGCCGTCGAACAGCTGGGCCATGTCCTCAACTGTATCGATCGCCACGCCGACTTTGCCGACCTCGCCCTCGGCGCGCGGATCGTCGGAGTCGAGGCCAAGCTGAGTCGGCAGATCGAAGGCCGTGGAAAGGCCCATCACGCCCTGGCTCAGCAAAAACCGAAAGCGCTCGTTGGTCTCGCGGGCCGAAGAAAAGCCGGCGTACTGGCGCATCGTCCACAGCCGACCGCTGTACATGGTGGGATAGATTCCGCGCGTGTAGGGAAACTGACCGGGATCGGGCTGTGGCGCATGTACATCTTCAGGCCGGTACACAGGCTTGCGCTCGATCTTCGTTGACCGTTCTATGCTCTCGGACATGCTTATCCAGCCTTTCTACTCGTGCGAGTGCGACACCTCAACCAGCTCGATCAGCACGCCCATCGTCGATGT
>DASWTW010000253.1:0-16849 GCA_036401895.1 Herpetosiphonaceae bacterium
AGAGACAGACCTTAAAAATGCTGAATTCTTTAAAGCAAAAATGCAGTCAGCTCATCTCGAAAAAGCCGATATTAGTGGAGCTAAATTTGAGCAGGCTGATATTAATGATGCTTTTTTCGCTGGTATTATAACAACTCCTGAAACCTTGAAAAGCTTGACCAAGGCGTTTAACTGGCAGAAAGCACATTTTGATGAAGAAATACGAGCGCAACTGGAGAAACTTGTCACAAAGGTATAGCAATAGGTGAAAGCAACAAGGCGGGACACCTCCCCGTATGCTCCTTGGAACATACGACGATGGTGACACCCGCCGTCCACATTCTAACGCTCCACGCTTTGAGCGTCAATGTGTAAATACGAAGATTCATGCGGCTATCAAAGCTCGCCAAGCCGGGCAACAAAGAAGCCGCCCGGATCATGATGATCCGAGCAGCCCTTAATCTCTCAACTCACCATCAACGTAGACGAGTATCCAGGAACACGCGCAAGCCTTGTGCTACCGCCGAATGGTCAGAACGTGGGTTGATCAGTGGTCAGATCATAGATGAAGATGCCGTCGCATGGATACTGAAGCATCCAGTGGCCGGTCTCAGGATGCTCAAGAATGCATGCTGTGGTGGGCGGATTCTGCGGCACAAATATGATTCCAACCTGACCATGTTCGAGCGGCCAGTCGTTGGCTGCGGGCTGGAGGTCACCCTTCACCTCTTTAAGACGGTTGCTCATCTCCGCTAACAACTGTCCCAACCGCTCCTGTCCTGGCAGCTCAACTTTTTTCCCTTCGTCGTAGCTCATCACCGCGCCTCCTTTTTGATGGCGACAGTCCAGATGACTTGTCCCAATTATGGCACGATGCCCAGGCGCCGGTCAATCGCAATTCTCTAGCCTGAAGCAATCACACCAGACGTCAGCGTGTGGAGCGACGACAACATTCTACGCAATCTGATCGAGATCGAACCTACTCTGGTGTCTGGGCAGCAGAAGACACGGACCGAAACGATCCGTGCCTTAGCTCAACGATTCAGACCGATGTACTAGCTGTGGCGCAGCGACTTCAGAATAAACAGAATATTCGCGGGACGCTCTGCCAGTCGGCGCATCAGGTAGGGATACCACGCCTCGCCGAAGGGCACATACACGCGCATGTTGTAGCCGTCTTTGATCAGCTGCTGTTGAAGATCGCGACGAATGCCGTACAGCATCTGAAACTCGAAGCGCTCACGGCCGATCTGCTGCTCACGTGTAAACTGCTTCACCCAATCGATAATCGAGCTGTCATGCGTGGCCAGGCCGGGATAGTTGCCGTCGCAGATCAGCCGCCGCGTCAGAGCGACATAGTTTTTATCGACATCCGACTTGAGCGGATAGGCCACCGAGGGCGGCTCGTTGTACGCGCCCTTGCAAAGCCGAACGCGCGCCTGTAGCTGGTTGAGCCGCTCGATGTCGGCCGCGCTGCGGTAGAGATACGACTGGATCACCATGCCGACGTTCTTGCGACCCTCGGTAACAAACATCTGCTCGAAAATATCGAAGGTGATCTGGGTATAGTCCGAGCCTTCCATGTCCAGACGAACGAAATTATCGTGGCGCTGCGCCGTCTCCAGGATCGCGCGTAGGTTCGTCTCGCAGAGCGTGCGGCTGATGTCGAGGCCCAGCGCCGTCAGCTTGAGCGAAACATTGCACTTGAGGCCGCGCCGGGCGATCTCGTCGAGCAATCCAACATACATCTGCCGCGTGGCCGTCGCCTCTTCAGCCGACGAAACATTCTCGCCTAGATAATCCAGCGTCACCAGCGCGCCCTGGCTATTCAATTGGGCGACGGCCTCAAAGGCCTGCTCTGCCGTTTCCCCGGCGACAAATCGTCGCGCCAGCGGCCGTACCAGCCGGCTCCGCATAACTTGACGACGCAGCGTGCTATTCCCAGCTAACCAGAGCAAGCTGTTCCGCATCAACATATATCAACTCCATTGTTGACCAAAAGACGATTTGGCATATCACCTCTAGTATAAACGAAGTTGTTAAATCCGATACGCATACAGTATGCCAGGATTTGCGCGTCCATGCGGCTTAAACAAATGCCGCCGGATCGCGTGATCCGGCGGCGCTTGAAAGCTAGCCAACGCCTTAGTACGTGGGCAGCGACGGATCGATCTCCTGCGCCCAGCGCAGAATGCCGCCCTCCAGGTTCTTGACGTCGCGAAAGCCCGCATCCTTGAGCAGCTGAGTCGCTTTGGCGGAGCGCGCGCCGCTCTTGCAATGCACGATGATCGGTTGGTCGCGGTCGTACTCGTGGAGATGCGCCGGCAGCGTCGACAGCGGGATCAGCCGCGCCTCGTCCAGCCGTACGATCTCCCACTCATGCGGCTCGCGCACATCGATCACCTGCGGCGGCGCATCGCTCTTAAGCGCGGCGGCAAGCGCGGCGGGCGTGGTGCGGTTCTCGGCGGCAAGACCGACGTTTTCGGGCACGATGCCGCAGAAGAGCTGATAGTCGATTAGCTCGGTGACCGTGGGGTTGTCACCACAGACCGGGCAGTTACGATTCTTGCGCAGCTTCAGCTCGCGGAAGCGCATCTCCAGCGCGTCGAAGAGCAGCAGCCGGCCGATCAGCGGATCGCCCTTGCCGATGATCAGCTTGATCGCCTCGGTCGCCTGGATCGTGCCGACGATGCCGGGCAGCACGCCAAACACGCCGCCCTCGGCGCAGCTCGGCACCAGCCCTGGCGGCGGCGGCTCGGGATACAGACAGCGATAGCACGGACCCTCTTTCATGCCAAAGACCGAGGCCTGGCCCTCGAAGCGGAAGATCGAGCCGTACACGTTGGGCTTGCCGAGCATCACGCTGGCATCGTTGACCAGATAGCGCGTCGGGAAGTTATCGGTGCCGTCGATCACGATGTCGTAGGGCCGGATCAGATCCAGCGCGTTGTCGGAGCTGATGCCAGTGTTGTAGGTGGTGACCTCGACAAACGGATTGAGATCGTTGATGCGCTGCCGAGCCGACTCCAGCTTGGGCTTGCCCAGCGTGCTGGTGCCGTGAATCACCTGGCGCTGCAAGTTCGACTCGTCGACCACGTCGAAGTCGACCAGGCCCAGATGCCCGACGCCGGCCGCTGCCAGATAGAGCGCCAGCGGCGAGCCCAGCCCGCCCGCGCCGATCAGCAGCACGCTGGCCTGCTTCAGCGCCGTCTGGCCCGCCATGCCGACCTCGGGCATGATCAGGTGACGGCTATAGCGACGAATCTCGTCGTTGGAAAGAACTTGTGTGTCAAGCATAATTTACCTGAGAAGAACCTAGAACCTAGAACTTAGAACCAAACGAAAGTCAGCTCTAGGTTCTAGGTTCTTAGTTCTAGGTTCTACTTCCCTCCTGCAATCGCCGGAATAATGCTCACCTCATCGCCATCGGCGACGGGCGTGGACAGGCCTTCGAGATAGCGCACGTCGTCGTCGTTGCGGTAGACGTTGACGAACGAGCGCAGATTGCCGTCGTCGCCAAAGATCTGTTTGCCGAAATCGGCGTGCTGCGTGGTGAGCTGCTGAAGCACATCGCCGATCGTCGCGCCGTCCACATCGACCTCGCGCTGGCCGCCGGCGTACTGCCGCAGCGCCGTTGGAATAATCACCGTTACTGCCACCTATGCCTCCTCGATCACAAGCTCTTCCGGCAGCCATTGCTGGCCGTCGGCGGATAGCAGCGCGCTGGCGACATCGGCAGGCGTGCCATTGAGAACCGATACGATCACAAAAGAAAAGTCAGGACCGCCGCCCACACCGGCCGCGCCCACGCGGTCGCGCTCCGAGGGCCACGCCCGATCGTCGGGGTGCGTGTGGTAGCAGCCTACAACATCAAGATCCTGTCGCGCAGCCGTGCGCTGGGCCTGCAAATACGAGCGCGGCGGAATAAAGAAGCGATCCCGCAGCGAGTGCCGGGTATCGTCCTCGGTCAGCGCGACATCGCTGGTCCAGGTGTTCGGCACCGGCAGCGCCTGAAGCGCCACGCGCCGATCCGCCTCGATTCGGCCGATCAGCAGGCCGCAGCACTCCTCGGGATAGCTCCCACGGCCCTGCTCATGGATCACATCCAGCGTCGATCGCGATAGCACCAGCATAGCTGCTCCACTTAAATTCCGTCGCCGTCGCGACACTCGCCGTCGTCCTCGTCCCAGAAACGATCGCTAAGATACTTGGCGGCGCTGTCGCACAGGATCGTCACGACCACGCCCAACTTGAGCTGACGCGCCACTTTGAGCGCCGCAGCAACATTCGCGCCCGCCGAGATTCCCACCAGCAGCCCCTCGACGCGGCCCAGGCAGCGGGCCATTGTATAGGCTTCCTCGGTCGTCACCTCGACGATACCATCAGGAAAAGACGGATCGTAGATACCGGGCACAAAGTTGGTCGTCGCCATGTGCTTCACACCTTCGATCGCGTGCATGCCGCTGTCGGGCTGCATGCCCAGCAGCTGCACATGCGGCCCAAGCTCGCGCAGACGGCGGCCGGCGCCCATAAAGGTGCCGCTGGTGCCGAGACCGGCGACAAAATGCGTGATCTGCCCGCCGGTCTGCTCCCAGATCTCAGGGCCGGTCGTGTCGTAGTGCGCCTGGACGTTGGCGGGATTGTTATATTGGTCAGGGTAGAAGTACCGCTCAGGCTCGGCGGCGATCAGCTCGCGGATCGTGCGAATCGCCAGATCCATGCCGTCTGCCGCGTCGGTCAGAATGATCTCAGCGCCGAGCGAGCGCAGAATACGCTTGCGCTCCGGGCTGGCGTTCTCGGGCATCGCGACCGTCACACCATAGCCTAGCGCCGCGGCAACAGTGGCGTAGGCGATCCCGGTGTTGCCGCTGGTAGCGTCGGCGATGCGCATCCCCGGCTTGAGCGCGCCGGATCGCTCGCCGTCGCGGATCATCCACAGCGCCGCGCGATCTTTGACCGAGCCGCCGGGATTGTACCACTCAGCCTTGGCGTAGACCTCGACGTCCGGCGCCAGATCCTCGGCGATGTTGCGCAGCCGGATCAGTGGCGTGTTGCCGACCAGGTCCAGCAGCGTGGCCGAACGTCCAGCTGCCGGGCTCGGCTGCTCCTTGATCGATAAACTCACGCTCGTCCTCTTCTCATGGCTTACTAAATATAAGTTCTACCACCAACAATGTCAAGAAAGGCAGACACGCGGCTACGGTCGACTCTCGACGAATGTTGCACCGCCAGATCGCCCAGCGCCGCCTGCGCCCAACGGCCGATCACACAGCCATCGCGGCATGATACAGTTGCACATACAGATAGTTTACCCGCAAACCAACACCTGCTTCATGGAGAACCAAGAACAACAGAACCAAGAACAAACCGAATCTAGACTGTTCTTTGTTCTTCCTTTACTTCTGGGAGGGAGATTATGGAAATTGCAATTCTGCTCTACGAGAACGTGACGGCGCTTGACGCGATGGGACCACACGAGGTTTTTCGCCTGATTCCCGGCGCGACTGTGCGCTTCGTGGCGACTGAGCGCGGGCCTAAGCGCACCGACGGCGGCTTCCTGAGCCTGGTTGCCGATCATACGCTGGATGAGGTTCCCACGCCGGATATTCTGGTCGTGCCGGGCGCGACAGATCCCTCGGCCTTGCTCAACGATCCGCAGGCGCTGGACTGGATTCGCTCAGCGCATGAGCACACCACCTGGACCAGCTCGGTCTGCACAGGCGCGCTGGGCCTGGGCGCTGCCGGCCTGCTCCAAGGCAAAGCCGCGACGACGCACTGGCTGGCGCTGGAAAGCCTGAGCAACTTCGGCGCGACGCCAACCCATGAGCGCGTGGTCCGCGACGGCAAGATCGTGACGGGCGCCGGCGTCTCGGCCGGCATCGATATGGCGCTGACGCTGACCGGCTGGGCGTTCGGCAAAGAGCTTGCGCAGCAGATCCAGCTGATGATCGAGTACGATCCGCAGCCTCCCTTCGACGCGGGCTCGCCCGAAACCGCGCCCAAAAAGATCGTCCAGCAGGTGATCGACTTCTACAGCAACTGATCCTCACGAACAGAGATGTGACCGAACGGTCCTTTGCTTCCCTGATTCGGCCTTCTGCGGCATAATCTGAGGGAAGAAAGGACCGCATCATGTTGACACATCTCGATCATCTTGTGATTCTTGTCAGCGATCTGGCGCAGGCCGTCGACAACTATACCGCGCTGGGCTTTACCGTCACGCCCGGCGGCACCCACGCCGACGGACTGACCCACAACACGCTGATCACCTTTGCCGACGGCACCTACCTTGAGCTGATCGCGTTTGTCGATCCCAGCAGCGCCGGCGACAACACCTGGGGCTGGCGGCGCTATCTCGACGCGGGCGGCGGCCTGATCGACTACTGCGTGGCCTCGGATGACCTGACAGCGGACGTGCAGCGCTTGCAGACGCAGGGCTTCACAGTCAACGGACCCACATCGGGTGGACGCAAACGGCCCGACGGCGAGGAGTTGCGCTGGCTGAGCGCAAGCTTCTGGCAGGCCGGCCACGAGCTGCCGTTTCTGATCCAGGATCTCACGCCGCGTGAGTTGCGCGTGCCGGGCGGCACAGCGGCACAGCATGCCAACGGCGTGACCGGCATTCGTGAGCTCACCATCGTCACCGCCGACCTCGACCGCAGCAGCGCCAGCGCAGCCCGGCTGACCGGCAGCGCCGCAACGCCGTTCAGCGCCGATCGACGCCGGGATGCGCAGGTTGCCGCATTTAGCATCGGCGCGCACACGCTGGTCTTTGCTGAGCCAGCTAATCCGCACAGCCCGCTTCAAGGGCACATCGAATCGATCGGGCTGGGGCCGTATGAGATCACGCTGGCAAGCGAGAGCAACAGTGGCGCGCTGCTCGACCGGCGGCTGACAAATGGCGTGGAGATGCGGCTGGGGTAGCGAAGGAACAAAAGAACAAAGGAGTACCGCTATTCCCCCTTCTCCTGTCGCAACGGGAGAAGGGGGTTAGGGGGATGAGGGCCTGAACCAAGAACAAAGAAACAAACCGGGTGCCCTCTGGGCCTGGAGAAGGGGGTTAGGGGGATGAGGGCCTGAACAACACATCTCACCTCAGCGTGTGTTGAATACCACGCAGCGGGATCAGCAGCCAGTCGGGCCGGTTATTGAGCTCATAGCGCAGCTCGTAGAGCGCCTTTTCCAGCTCAAACACCGCCAGCGCGGCGTGCAGCAACTCCAGCTGCTCGGGAACGAACGCCGCGCCCTGCGTGGTCTCGGTGTAGCCGGCCAGAAACACGTCGCGGGCGGCGCGCTCCCAGCTCTCGGCCCAGATCTCAAGCTGCGCTTCGGTCGCAGATGCAGCATCCGATTTGTGATCATCGCGCGCCGCCAGCAGACCCGCGTGCGCCGCATAGCTAAACGAGCGTAGCATGCCCGCAACGTCCTTGAGCGGCGAGCTATGTGATCGGCGCTCGGCCAGACTGCGCAGCGGCTCGCCCTCGAAATCCAGGATCAAAAAGCCGCGCTCGCTGACTAGCACCTGGCCGAGATGATAATCGCCGTGATAGCGCGTCATCGTCACACCGGCATCGGCCAGCGGAGCCAGATCGTCGATGCGCCGCTCGATCTCCGCCCGATCGCCGAGCAGCGCGCGCACAGCCGACTGCTGCTCAGCCGGCAGATCCGGCGCGCGGCGTTCGAGATCGTCGAGCATCGTCGCGGCATCGTCGCGGATCGCCGACTGCCAGGCTGATACCTGCTCTGTCGTCAGCGGACGCGGCGCAAAATCGGGATCGTCGGCATCGCCGGCAAGCGCCAGATGCAGCTCGCCGGTCAGCGCTCCCAGCCGGCGAATCTCGTCCAGCTGCCGCAACGCCAGCCGCCGCGCCGTGGCCTCACGATCTGCGCTCGCCGGATCGAGCTGCCGTGTTTGGGAGAGAAACTCGCCCAGCAGCTTCAGCGAATGTTCCCATGCGTCACCCTCGTTAGCCACGAACGCTTGCAGCAGGCCCAGCGAGTGCGCGGTATCGTCGGCGGTCACATAGTCGATGCTGCCGAGCATAGCCGGTGTATGCTCAAACCCGGCGCGCGTCGTCAAAAACCGCGACACCTCGACATCCGGGTTGAGCCCGGCGACCACGCGGCGAAAGCACTTCAGGATCGCCTGCCGATCATAGATCACCGACGTGTTGCTCTGCTCAGCCGTCACCAGCCGAATCTGCGAGAGCGGCGGCGGCGATTCCTTGAGAGCGGCCTCGGGCTTGAAAACCAGCCGGCCATGCTCAAGCGGCAGATCCTGGCCCGTGATCAGATGCTCCATCAGTAGCCGCTGAAACGCCGTGAGCTGAAACGCATCGTGGAGATACCAGCGCGTGCCGTCGTGAGAGAGCGTCAGCGCCGGCGGCGTGCGCACACCTTCAGGCTGCTCCTCCGGTGAGGCGATCAGCGGCAGAAAATACTGCTCGGGACGTCCGCTGGCGTAGCGCGCCTCCACCAGCGCGATCACGCCGGGCTGCGAGAGCGGCAGCGCGCCCCAATTGTTGACCGTGAGCCCCGTTAGCTCACGGCCTTTGCTGCTGAACCAGCGCCGCTCCCGCAGCCACTCGAACGCAATTCCCGGCAGCGTCTCGGCGATCACTGAGCCTGGCAGATCGCTCATGACAAGAAATCTCCCTGCTCGTGCAGCCACAGAATATGCGCGGGCTCGTGGCCAGGATCGAGCCGCACATAGTTCGGGCCTTCATGCCAGGTGTACTGCGCCCCGGTCAGCAGATCCTCGGCCACAAACGGCTGACCGTTGCCGCGCAGCCCCAGCGCTTCGGCCGGCACATGCACCATCGTCTCGCGCGTGTTGAAAGGATCGAGATTGACCACCGTGAGAATTGTGTCGCCGCCATCCTCGGTCTGCTTGACGTAGGCGATGATCGCGTCGTTGTCGGCCTGCACAAAGCGAATATTGTTGGTGTACTGAAGCGCCGGGTGCTCGTGGCGGATCTGATTGATGCGAGCCATGTACGGCGCGATGCTGTGCGGCTGATCCCAGTCGCGCCATTTCAGCTCGAACTTCTCGTTGTCGATATACTCCTCGCTGCCGGGCCGCGCCACGTTCTCGCCCAGCTCATAGCCGCTGTACACGCCGAGATTCGAGCTGAGCGTAGCTGCCAGCGCATAGCGCAGCTTAAAGGCCGCACGGCCGCCGTGCTGCAAAAACTCGTGCAGAATGTCGGGCGTGTTCGGCCAGAAATTGGGCCGGTAGTACTCCTTCATCTCACTAGTCGACAGCTCGGTCAGATATTCGGTCAGATCCCACTTGGTGTTGCGCCAGGTGAAATAGGTGTAGCTCTGCTGAAAGCCGACCTTGGCCAGCGCGCGCATCATCTTGGGCCGCGTGAACGCCTCGGCCAAGAAGAGCACATCAGGATACTCGCGATTGATCTCGCCGATCAGCCATTCCCAGAACGAGACGCTCTTGGTATGCGGATTGTCCACGCGGAAGATGCGAATACCGCGCGAGACCCACAGCCGCACGATGCGCAGCAGCTCGCTCCACAGCTCCTGCTGATGCGGGCCGTAGAAGTTGATCGGATAAATATCTTCGTACTTCTTGGGCGGATTCTCGGCGTAGCGGATCGTGCCGTCGGGCCGCTGGTAGAACCAGTCAGGATGCTGCTTGACCCACGGATGATCCGGCGAGCACTGGATCGCCAGGTCCAGCGCGACCTCCATCCCCAGGCCGCGCGTCTTCTCGACGAAATAGGCGAAATCGTCCTCGTTGCCGAGCTGCGGATGGATCGCGTCGTGGCCGCCCTCGGCAGCACCGATTCCCCACGGGCTGCCGGGATCATTCGGCCCTGCCACCAGCGTATTATTCGGCCCCTTGCGGTTGGTCAGCCCGATCGGATGGATCGGCGGCAGATACACCACATCGAAGCCCATCTGGCGAATGATCGGCAGCCGCTCGGCAGCACCCCGAAAAGTGCCGTGCTCGCCCGGCCGCGTGCCGTAGCTGCGCGGAAACAGCTCGTACCAGGTGCTAAAGCGCGCGCGGACGCGATCCACGGTCAGCTGAAGCAGCGGCTGGTAGCTCGCAGCGGCGCTGCGATCGGGATAGCGCTCGACCAGCGCGGCGAACTCGGGATTCATCACCAGCTCCAGCGCCTGCTGAAGATTATCGCCGCGCAGCTCGCTGAGCGCCCGCGCTAGCCGCTGCTGATCCTCGCCGGACGCGCGGCCATGCGCCGCCTCGATCAAACGCTGCCCTTCCAGCACCTCGGACGCAACATCCTGGCCGGCTGCCAGGCGCTTCTGCATGTCGCGATGCCACGTGCGATACGCGTCGGTCCAGGCTTCGACCGTGTACTCGTAGCGCCCGACCTCAGCCGCAACAAACTCGCCGCCCCAGCGATCGTTGTCGACCAGCGTCATCGGCGCTTCTTGCCACTCGCTCTGACCGCGCTTCCGGTATTTGACTGCCGCCGCAAGCTGATCATGGCCGTCGCGGAAAATATCAGCATACACGCCCACCGTATCGCCGACAACACGCTTAACGGGATGGCGGCCACCATCGATCTGGGGATAGATCGCCTCGATCACGATGCGATCCGCCTCACCTGGCATCTGGCTGGCATCGTACGTCATGTTACTCCTCATATAGTGTTTGGGCTCGCAGGGCTGGCGCTCCCGCGAGCGCTCTGCTGCCAGTGCATCATTTCGCGTACCATCAATCGTACGTTACGTCGAGCAGCGGCACTGGCAGCGCAGATCTGATCGCCGGAGCACGCTCTAAAGCTGTGCGCATGGTACAAATGATGCGGTAAGATAGCAAGATCTTCTGAATATGTGATTGGAGAGCCTTATGTATGATCGACGAGCAAGCGGCATCTTGCTCCATCCGACCTCGCTGCCAGGACCTGGCGGCATCGGCGATCTTGGCAGCGGCGCGTATCGCTTTATCGATTGGCTGGCGGCCGCCCGGCAGCGGCGCTGGCAGATTATGCCGCTCGGCCCCACCAGCTACGGCGACTCGCCCTACGCCAGTCTTTCGGCACTGGCCGGCAATCCACTGCTGATCTCGCTGGAGCGCCTGATCGGGGACGGCTTTCTCGCGCAGACGGAGCTGGAGCAGGCGTCGGCGTTTCCGGCTGAGCACGTCGATTTTGGCGCCGTCATTCCCTGGAAGATGAGCATATTGCAGCGCGCCTACACCAGCTTTGTCGCCGGACAGCAGCCGCAGCAGCGCGCCGCCTTCCAGCAGTTCCAGGCCGACCACAAGTCCTGGCTCGACGATTTTGCGCTCTTCATGGCGCTCAAAAACGCGCACGGCGGCGCTCCCTGGAGCGAGTGGGAGCTGACGATCCGCAAGCGCGAGCCGCAGGCCGTCGCCGAGTATCGCGCCGATCTGGCCGAGCAGATCGAGTTCCAGAAGTTCTTGCAGTGGCAGTTCTTCACACACTGGCTCGATCTCAAGCGCTACGCCAACGAGCGCGACATACAGATTATCGGCGACATTCCGATCTTTGTCGCGCCCGACAGCGCCGATGTGTGGGCCAATCCCGAGCTCTTCTATCTCGACGAACAGGGCATGCCCACGGTGGTCGCGGGCGTGCCGCCGGACTATTTTAGCGCCACGGGCCAGCGCTGGGGCAATCCGCTCTACCGCTGGGACGTGCTGGCGCGGCGCGGCTACGACTGGTGGCTGGAGCGCTTCCGCATCACGCTGACGCTGGTCGATATTGTGCGGCTGGATCATTTCCGGGGCTTCGAGGCCTACTGGGAAGTGCCGGCCGACCACGAGACCGCGCTCAACGGGCGCTGGCGTAAAGGTCCGGGCGCGGCGCTCTTCACGGCGATCCGTGACCGTTTCGGTGGGCTGCCGATCATCGCCGAGGATCTGGGCCTGATCACTCGCGCCGTCGACGATCTGCGCGATGAGTTTGGCTTTCCCGGCATGGCCGTGCTGCAATTCGCCTGGGGCGACGATCCTACCAACGTCTACCAGCCACATAACCACCACCGCAACCTGGTTATCTACACCGGCACCCACGACAACGACACCACCCTCGGCTGGTGGCACACGCTCGACGACACCGCGCGCCGGCATGTTCAGGAGTACTTCGGCATTCACGGCGACGACATCGCCTGGGATTTTATGCGCGTAGCGCTGATGTCGGTCGGCGACACCGCAATCTTCCCGATGCAAGACGTGCTAAGCCTGGGCACCGAGGCGCGCATGAATAAGCCCGGCTACGCGATCGGCAACTGGAGCTGGCGCCTTCAGCCACACCAGCTCGGCGAGGATGTAGCACAGCGCCTGGCACGGCTCACCACCTTGTACGGCCGCATCCCGCTTGAGCAGAAGCAGGCGACGACTGAGGAGGACTAAGAACGGAGAACAAAGAACCAAGAAAACAAACGAACACAAGCAAGCACCGCCGATTCCCCCTCGCCTATGGCAATGGGAGAGGGGGAAAGCGAAGCAGGGGGTGAGGGCCTGCTACCACGAACAAACGATCAGGACTCTTTTTGTTCCCTTGTTCGTTTGTTCTTTTGTTTGCCCGCAGGGCTGATACCCCAATTGTCCTACCCGCCCGATGACGAGTCACCCATGGCACGTCGTTACCTTGTCGGATCGATTCGGAGATGCTATGATGCTGCAACGGTTATGCATATTTTAATGCTAGATAGGCTGCTAGTTTGTTGGAACAAGATGGTCTCGACCGTCAGCTTACCCTGGCTTCGGCCTCACCTCGACGCCGCGATCTGCTCCGCTATCTCACACCGCACTTCAGCGCGATCGCGACGCAGGGCGAGGAAGAGTCCCGGTCCATGCCACCGGAGTTGGCAGCAAGCCTGCCGTCATTTCCGCTTGCTACAGCGCAACATCCCACCCTCCTTGCGTGGCGCAAAGTCATGGCAGCGCTCGACGAAGGCGTGACCGGCGTCATTCTGGGCGCTGACACAATCGTCGTCATCGATGGGGACGTGCTTAACAAACCGCGCGACCCTGCCGAAGCTCGATCCATGCTCCGCCGTCTGGCCGGACGTGTCCATCGAGTGTACACCGGTGTCACCCTGCTGGACGATCGCCTCGCTCAAGCCGCGCCCACCCTCCAGCTTGCGCTTGATGCCTCCGATGTGCAGATGGCACCGCTGACCGATTCAGAAATTGCCGAGTATGTGGCGACTGGCGAACCGATGGACAAAGCCGGCGCATACGGCATCCAAGGACTCGGCGGACGGCTGGTTCAGCACGTGCAGGGATCGTACACCTGCGTGGTTGGATTGCCGCTCGTCACTACGCATCGAGTGTTGGCGGCGACGGGATTGATCGGGCTAGCCGATCCCGTCGTTGCATTTGAGCGCTGGCTGGCCGATCAAGGGAGGACAACTCCAGCATGTACCGCACCATAAACCTCCTCATCGTTGATGATCATCCATTATTCCGGCAGGGCGTGCGCTATAGCCTGCAAGAAGAGCACGACATCAAGGTCGTCGGCGACGCTCCCTCGGCGGAAGATGCGCTCCAGTTTATCAGCGTCACGCCACCCGATGTGATGATCGTAGATCTCAACCTGCCCGGTATGGACGGCCTGGAGCTGACGCGGCATATTCACCGCACCTATCCCAGCCTGGGCGTGATTATGCTCTCGATGCACGAAAGCGATGAGCAAGCCTTCAACGCGCTGCGCGCAGGCGCCGCCGCCTACTACTCCAAAGAGATCAGCTCGGTGCAGCTCGCGCAGATCATCCGGCGCGTCGCTCGCGGCGAGTATGTGATCAACGAGGTCATGTTCGACGAGCCCAAAGTCGCTCAGCGCATCCTGTCGCAGTTCCGCGACCTCAATCGCGGCGTGACGACCGAGGCCGATGTCGATTTTTCCCTGTTCTCGCCGCTCAGCGACCGTGAGATCGAAGTGCTGGAAAAGATCGCCGCCGGCAGCTCCAACAAAGAGATCGCCGACAACCTGGGCATCAGCACACAGACCGTGAAAAATCACATCTCGTCGATCCTGCGCAAGCTCTCGCTCAACGATCGCACGCAGGCTGTGATCTACGCGCTGCGACGCGGCTGGATCGATACGCCGGTAGACGCGGTGGCGACGGCGCTGCGCGTGCCGGCAGTCGAGGACAACGAGGAGTGACCGGCGATGCGGCTGGCGACTCCACGCGGAGTAGCCAGCACACCACTCGTGCCCGGATTGTGCTCAATCCACGGGCGGGAAACGCCGAAGATGTCGGCGGCGTGCAGGCCGCCATGCACGCCTGGCAGGATCTTGGCTGGCAGGTCGAGATCACGCCGACCGAGTATGCGGGCCACGCCGTCAACCTGGCGCGCGAGGCGGCCGAGCAAGGCTACGATCTGGTCGTGGCGGCGGGCGGCGATGGCACCGTCAACGAGATCGTCAACGGCATTGCGCATACGCGTACGGCGCTGGCGGTGCTGCCCGTCGGCACCGGCAACGTGTGGGTGCGCGAGCTAAAGCTGCCGCTGCGACCGCTCGACGCCGCAATCAGCCTGGGAGCCGGGCACATCGTTAACCTGGATCTTGGCATGGCGGGCGATCGCTATTTTCTGCTGATGGCCGGCGTCGGCTTTGATGCCACCGTTACGCGCGCGGTCGATCCCGCCGCCAAGCGCAAGCTCGGCCTGCTGGCCTACATTGTTCAGGCGCTGCTGACCGCCCGCGAAGTGCATGGCACGCGCGCCCGCATCAACATCGACGGGCGCACAATCAAAGGCCGCGTGCTGATGGTCGTGATCGGCAACAGCAAGCTCTATGGCGGCTTTTTACAGATCACCCACCACGCAAATCTCACCGATGGCCTGCTCGACGTGGCAGTGATCAAGGGCCAGGACGTTCGATCCGCGCCGCTGCATATCCTCAGCATTCTCTTACGGCGGTATAATCTGAATCCAGACATGGATTATTATCGGGCGCGCGAGATTCAGATCAGCAGCGCGATGCCGCTAGAGGTCCATGTCGACGGCGATCCGATCGGGTCCACGCCGATGACGTTTCGCGTGGCGCGCGGCGCGCTGCGGGCGCTGGTTCCACCCTGGACCTCCAGCGACACAATCGGCGAGATGCCGGGCCTGCGTGTGCCGATGATGGATCGCATTCGACGTATCTTAATCGATGGATCACAGCACCGCTCATGAAACGCACGTTTGGACGGATCATCGGACTGCTTCTGCTCGGGCCGCTGCTGGCGGCCTGTTCGTTTGCCGCTGAGCCCGCGCAGCAGAGCACGCCGCGGGCTCAGCCTACCGCGCGGCCTGTCGCAGTGCAGGCCGGCGTCTCGATCGACGGACGGCTGCTGTTTGTTCAGGACGGCAATCTTTACCTGCATCAAGGCCAGGAAACCCGGCAGCTTACCCGCGACGGCATGACCCGCGATCCCGCGTGGTCGCCCGATAGCGACCGGATTGCGTTTGTGCGCCGCGAGGAAAGCTTCTCCGACATCTATCTGCTGGATGTGAACGGCGGCCTACCGACGCAGGTTACCTTTAATGGCGGCCAGTCGCAGCCCTGGACCCAGGAGTTTATGCACGAGGTCGTCTGGGCCAGCTCGCCGACCTGGACGCCAGACAGCGAGAGCCTGGTCTTTCTTTCGCAGGTGTCGCCGCCCACCGTCTCACCGCCGGCTGAGTTTCCCCTCTCGATCTATAGCTATTCCCTGGAGCTGCTGGGCACACGTCAGCCCACCAACGACGATCTGCTGGTGCGCTCCGACGAGGACGATCTCCAGCGTCCGGCCTGGGCTCCCGACGCATCCGCGCTGGCCTATGTGCAGGTGCCGCGCGGAGCCGAGCCTAAGCGCATCATGCTCTACGATCCCAACACCGGCACATCGTCGGACTATTCCGGCATTCCTGAGAACGCCTACGATCCGGTGTGGTCGCCCGACTCACGCTGGCTTGCGTTTGCGGCGGTCATCGATGGCCGGACCGACATCTGGGCGATTCCTCATCCCGCGATCGGCGGCAGTGCCGTGCGTCTGACGACCAGCGGCGCGGCCCGCGCACCAACCTGGGCGCCTGACGGCACGCAGCTGGCCTACATCCAGGTCGGCGATAGCGGCACCGATGTGTATGTGATGGATCTACAAACCGCCGACGGCGCGCTGACTCCCGGCGCTACCAAGGCGCTCACGGACAACGGCCAGATCGATGCGAACTCCGGGCTGTCGTGGGGAAGATAAAAGAACAAGAGAACCCAGAACCTAGAACCGGGAAGAGAACAAAGAACAAAGAACAGAGAACAAAAGAGTACCACTCCTCCCCTTCGCCTGTCGCAACGGGAGAAGGGGGTGGCCTGAAAGGCCGGGGGATGAGGGCCTACATAAAATAAGAGAACAAAGCAGTATCATTATTCCCCTCGCCTGCTGCTTAAAATCTGCAACCTCGCGCGCACTTCTCCGTAAAGCATAGACAACATCCACAGCATCATCGAAGGACCACTATGCGCATCTACTCAATCTCCGGGTTATTTGTCGCCGTTATGCTCTTCTTTGCCGGACTCGCCTGTGCATTTTTGATCGAATCCAAAGCAACGCTTTCCTGTTACCGTGGCTCGAATATCGGCGATAAATGCGTGATTTCGTCGATCAATCAATTCCGCTCCTCTTCGCGGGAGATCGCGCTCAGCGACATCACCGGCGTCAGCAGTCAAAGCGATCGCAGTTTTTTCAGCCGGCTTGGCCGCAGCCGACGAGCCCGGTATCGCCTGGTGCTCAACACGAAGAACGGTCAGATTCCGCTGACCGACACCAGTCTTTCGACCGACGAAAGGCTACGTTTGATGAATCAGATCAATGGATTTGTGCAAGGCCGCTCCCGCTCGTTGAAGATCGACGACCTGGGTGGCGGGCTTGGCCCCACGGTTGG
>DASWTW010000254.1:0-5441 GCA_036401895.1 Herpetosiphonaceae bacterium
CCGCGATCACGAGCATCAGCAGCGCGAACAGCACCAGCAGCAGCGGACCACTCAGCAGCGTGGAGAGCCGCGCCGCCCCGTAGGCTACCGGAATGCCATACAGCCCAAACAGCAGCGCCGGCTTGAGGCGGACATGCCCGGCCCGGTAATGGAGCCAGGCGCCCGTGAGGGCGTTCGCGCCGACAATCACCAGCGACGTCGCGACCGCGATGTGTGGGTCCTGGCGCAGGATATACACCAGCATCGGCACGGTCAGAATCGAGCCACCGCCGCCGAGCATCCCCAGCGCCAGCCCGATCAGCGCGCCGAGCAGCGGCGCCAGCAGCACCGTCGGGAGGTCGATCATGGGGCACGCTCCACGGGCAGCCCGTCGCGTTCCCAGCGCAGCATGCCGCCGGTCACGTTGTACGCCTCGAAGCCGGCGCGCCGCAGCACCTCCACCGCCACGCCGGATCGATTTCCGGAGCGGCAGATGGCCGCGATCGGGCGATCGGTTGGCAGCTCGGCCAGGCGCTGCGCCAGCCGATCGAGCGGGATCAGGATACTGCCGGCCACATGGCCCTGGCGGTACTCGTCCGGCTGGCGTACATCCAGCACGAGCAGCGGCGGCTGCGCGTTCACCTGCGCCTGCACGCTAGCCGGTGTAAGATCGGTGGTCGTCGTGGTCTGTCCCCGATACGCCATTGATGTCTCCTTCATGCCGCCCCCGAGACCGCGACGGATGCCGCCGCTGGTGTGCGATCGGTGGTTGTGGCGGGCTGGTCCGTCGCCAGCCACGCGCTCAAGCCGCCTACCAGATCGATGACCTGGGTCGTGCCGCGCCCCGCAAGCAGGCTGGCGGCAATCGCCGAGCGCACCCCGCTCTGGCACTGCACCACCACCGGCTGATCGGATGGGATCTCATCCAGCCGCGCCGGGAGATCGGAGAGCGGAATGTTGCGGCTGCCGCGAATATGACCACCCCGATACTCCTGCGGTGTGCGTACGTCCACCATCGTCACCGCCCCACGATCGATCAGTGGACGGACGCGCTCCGGCGCGGCGCGCGCGATCGTCGCCAGCGGGCCATGATCCGCTGCCCATGCGGTGAGCGCAGCGGGCGTCCAGAAGCCAGCGATCGTATCGAGGCCAATCATGCGCAGCAGCGCCACCGTCTCCGCGACAATCTGTGGCTCGGCGATTAGCGCGAACGGCTGATCAAAGGGCAGGAGCCAGCCGGCCCAGGTCAGAACATCAGCGTCGGTCGCGAGATTGAGGGTGCCGGGGATATGCCCAGCCGCGAACTGCTCCGCCGGACGGGTGTCCACAATCACGGTGCCGAGCGCCAGCTCACCGGCAAGCTGGGCGAGTGCGAGGAGTTCTACAGGCGGCAGATCGGTGGTCAGCGGTGGGCCGAGCTTGTTGACGCGCTTCATCTGGGCGAAGTAGCGCGGCGGCGCGGGCTGATCCTGGAGCACGGCCTGCACGAACGCATCCTCATCATGGATCGCGAACGCCCAGTTGAAGCGTGTTTCGTAGCCGACGGTGCTCTGCGGCACCGCCCCCAGCGCGCGACCACAGGCGCTCCCTGCCCCATGTCCCGGCCAGACCTGAAGGTACGCGGGCAGGTCGCGGAACCGCTGCAACGAGCGGAACAATTGCCGGGCCGCCTGGTCGGTCGATCCAGCAACCCCGGCGGCTTTTTCCAGCAGATCGGGCCGTCCCACATCGCCGACGAAGACGACATCGCCGCTGAAGATGCCCATTGGCTCGTTCGCACCAGCGGTATCGGTGACGAGGAACGACAGATGTTCTGGCGTGTGACCCGGCGTATGTAGGGCCTCGACGCGTACGTTGCCGACCATGAAGTGATCGCCATCATGCAACAGGGTGGCCCTGGCGTCTGCTGCCCAGGCATATTTCCAGGCGGCCGGCCCTTCGTCCGACAGGTAGACCTGCGCGCCGGTGCGCGCCGCCAATTCACGCGCGCCCGACACAAAATCGGCGTGGATGTGCGTTTCGGTCACGGCGGTGATGCGCAGCCCTTCGCGCGCTGCCAGCGCCAGGTAGTGATCGATATCGCGGTTGGGGTCGACGACCAGCGCCTCGCCTGTGGCCGCGCAGCCGACCAGATAGCTGGCCTGCGCCAGCGGCTGGTGGTAGATATGGCGTAACAACATGTAATGCCTCCAAATACGCGTAGAGATCCTTATCCTGCCTGCCCGCTGCGGATGTCGGGGGCATCATCAGCCAGGCGACGCAGCACAGTAGACAAGTCACAGGTCGCACCCTGGTTGTAGGGCAATCGGCTCAACACCAGTGCCATGCCGCAGCGATTACTGAGCGCAGAGTAGGCGAGTCCCGCGCCTATGGCGGTTGCGATAGCTGTCAGGGGCTTCCAGAACAGGCTGCCCAGGGTGGCCACCAACACAATGCTACCGGCTAGGCCGCGTACCTGCCGCTCCAGACTCCAGCGCTGCCGGCCCCGGTTCAGCGGGTGGTGCGCCGCCTCCCAGGCCGCGACCCCGCCGTCGAGGACATGCACCTGCGGCAGATCCACCTCGCGCAGGACCTGTTCGGCCTGGCGCGCCCGGTGACCGCTCTGACAGACCAAGACCACAGGCGAGCGCACGGTATCGCGCAGCTCAGCGCGGTGTTCCGGCAACAGGTCGAGCGGGACGTTGTAGCTCCCTGGAATATGCAGCGACTCAAACTCGGCCGGCGTGCGGACATCGATTAGTTTGATTGGGGCAGTTTCGGCCAACAGTGCCGCGACAGTTGCGACATCGACAACGGCGGGTAGGGTGGGTGTGTACTCCATGATCCATTCCTCTCAGTGCGTTCAATGCGTGTAAGATGCAACCGGAGGCCAAAGGGTTACATCGTGGTCGTGGGTTGGCACACGCGCCGTACACCGAGGTGTGTGGCACGCTTCATGTAACCTTTGAGCACGAAACAGCATCACATACGCAGGCGTGGAGATACTGAGGAGCGTGCATGGAGAAACCGTGGGAGATCGATATCCAGATCTATGATGATGAGCCGCAGCTGCTGGCCGGGCTCCGCCGGGGCGACCCGATGGCCTGTACCTGTCTCTTGAAGCGATTCGCGCCGCGCCTGTATCGGGTCGCGCTCCAGCTCATGGGCGAAGCCGACGAAGCGGAAGATGTGCTGCAAGACAGCTTTATCCAGGCGTGCACGCACATCCTGACCTTTGAAGGCCGCAGCGGGCTGGGCTCATGGCTGCACCGAATCGTGGTGAACACCGCCTTGATGCGCCTACGTCGCAAGCCAGCACTGCCAATGCCCCTCACTGCCTCATCTGATGATGACCACCACACGGAAGCGTTGCTGGCCGATCACCGTAAGGAGCCCAGCCGCGAAACGCTGTCGAGCGAGCTGCGCACGATGATCGATCACGCGATTCTGGAACTGCCAGATACCCTGCGAACAGCGTTTGTGCTGCGTGAGATCGAAGGCCTGAGTACGCGGGATGCCGCTGCCGCGCTGGGGGTCGCCGAAGCGGCCCTCAAAGTGCGGCTGCATCGCGCCCGCCTGGCCCTGCGGAGCGCCCTGGCGCCGTATGTTGAGGCAACCGTACACAGCGAGGAGCACCAGGATGGAGCCTAACACAATCGTGTGTCCACACCTTGAGGCGCTCCTGGCCCAGGAAAGGGCTGGGACGAACACAGTGGCGCTTGAGGACGCGATCGAGCAGCATCTCGCGGCCTGTCACATCTGTGCGGCCTGTGAGCAGGTGCTGACCCAGATGATCGCTGCGTACCGCCACGTCGAGCTGCCCCTGAACACGGATCTGGAACGTCGCTTGCTGGACCAGCTGTGTCGGAGTCGCGCCGGGGAGGATCGTTCCACGCACGGTCATCGGGTGGGATGAGGTACGCAGCTTTATTCGCTGCGTGAGCGAGATCCCACTCTGACGACGGTCGGTCCGCTGCCGCTTATGGCGGGTACCACTATTCGGCCGTAATTGGACTGCGCCCAGATCTGTCAGACGAGCGCCAATTTCATGATCCGTGGCTCTGTGTTCCACTGGCGAGCATGTGGGGTCTGTGCCGAGATCGGCGAGCGCTGCACGGAGTCATGCGACTCGCAGAGCTCTCACTAGCAGATGCAGGCGTGTGCTCACATCTGCCACCAACTGTGCGGCCTTAGGTCGCCGGATGACTGCGTAGCCGCCCCTCTGCCATGTGCTCAGGGAGCGACCAGGTGGGCAATGTTCGCTTGGCGGCGCGTCAGGTTGCTCCATCGGTGCCATGTTGGTTGCACCGCGACGAGTGGGAGCGACTCGGCCAGCGCACGCCAGTCGGCAGCCGTTTTTGGGCTGCACCCAAAGACGGCTGGGAACCCCCAGCGATAGATCAGCGGGTGACGCCGGGCATATCTGCGCAGCTCGCGTTCAGCTTCCAGCACCGATAAACGCTCTGTCGTTGCGTCGAGCCGCCGCACACCCGCACGGAGCACAACCTCTGGCGTCTTCTGAATGTTCTGGAACCAGTCGGCTTGCTCGCCCCATGCCGACGCGATGATATCGGTATCGGTTGTGCGATCATGCCGCAGGACTTCTAGGACGGCATGGCGCGGCAGCTTACTTATGCGGCCAAATGTGGGTGAGCAGCACAAAGCGATTGCCGAGGAGCCAACCCAGGTGGGCGCGGTAGAGCCAGATCGGAAGACGAAAGACTGCGCGTACAAGACTGCGCTTCGGCTGCATATCAACGATTCGGCGAGGCATCGGGCTTTTCTCCACGCGCAACTATGCTCATGACCACTCGGCTCGATCCTGCTCAGCATTCTGCGATGAGCTCTGACACATCCGCAATCATCGCCATCTGCCGGTGAAGCACGTCGCTCCACATGAGGAAGCGGCGATCACCAGATTGGTGATCATCGTTCCATAGAGCGCGATTGGTGTTTAAGAAGAAGCATCAGACATCTCGTACCTCTAACGATTCGGAGCAGGCGCTCCTCGGACAACACCCTGCCGGATGATCATACCCTGTGAGCTGACATACGTCGAGAGCTTCGATCACTCCTACCGTCGATGGATACAGAACCGTCAAGCACAAGCTCCACTCCCAGCTATGGGGCACGGGTCAACGTGTCGCTATAAGTCGGTACACCATCTGGAGCATATTCGTACATGTTGGTGAACCGGCTGTTCATTCTATTCCGACAGCAGATAGGAGGATGTGATGGAAACCCAGCCCATTGATCAGGCATAGACGTTAGGTTCGCGATCACAAAACGATTGGGGTTGTTAGCATGGTGTTAGGTGTGCGCGCTAGCATCGGAAGAGGTCTCACCAAATAGCACCACCGCACTCGTTTGGACATTGTGTATGCCCAAGCGTGATAGAGACGGAGGTGGATAGGTGCGAACGTCGTAAGGGAGCACCGGAAATGAGCATGAAGTTTCAGATGCTGCTGCGACTCTGCATCATG
>DASWTW010000255.1:0-2418 GCA_036401895.1 Herpetosiphonaceae bacterium
CGTGCAGCATGAGCGTTGGTCGCTGTTGGAGCAGATCAATTCGTTGACCGACAAGCCGATGATCGCGCTGTCATTTGTCTGGCTGGGATTGCTGATCCTCGACTTTACCCAGGGGCTGAGTCCGCTGCTGCAAACGGTCAGCAACGGTATCTGGGCGGTATTCGTGCTGGACTTTGCGATCGAGATCACGATCGCGCCGCACAAGCTGCGCTACCTGAAGCGCAACTGGCTCACGGTGATCTCGCTGCTGCTCCCGGCCCTCCGTATTCTGCGGATTGTTCAGGTCGTCCGGCTGCTGCGGGTGGCACGTGCCGCGCGATCGCTCCGGCTGCTGCGGGTGCTGACCTCGCTCAACCGGGGACTGCGGGCGGTCGGCAAAAGTATGGGCCGACGGGGCATCAGCTACGTCATCGCGCTGACGACGATCGTGACCTTTGCGGGAGCCGCCGGCATGTACGCCTTTGAAAGTCCGGCATCCGTGTGTGAGGAGCAAGCGGACTCGACGGAACAGGCAGGGGCATTTAGCGCCTGCCTGGACCAGGCCATCGAAGCAGGGTCCAGGTTAGAAAGTTATGGCGAGGCAGTGTGGTGGACGGCGATGACGATGACGACGATGGGCTCCGACTATTTCCCCCAAACGGCGGAGGGCCGGATTCTCGGCTGGCTGCTTGCGCTGTATGCCTTTGCGATCTTTGGCTATATCACGGCGACGATCGCCAGCTTGTTCGTGGGGCAAGACGCCGTCGCTGCGCAGGGAGGCGCAACCGGCGACAGCATGGCAGACGTAGCGGCGCTGCGCGAGGAGATCGCCGGGCTGCGCGCCGAGGTGGCGGGACTGGTCGCTCACCTTCAGCCATCACCTGCTCCCCAAACCGATGGTGATCGTTCTCGCCATTCATCGTGACGGTCCGCCCGCCTTGAAACCATGTGCTTGCGTGAGAACCGATCAGCTCGTTTCTGATTCGCGACGCCAGGCAACGATAAACGATGGAGCGCTGCGTTTGACGAATGGATGACAGCGCAGGCGAGCATCAGCTACTGGTTTCTGCACGGGTGGAACATCCCTTGCTGATCGCATCATGCCGACGTATGGCTGCCTAGCCCGATCGAGATCGCACATCCTTGCGGAGCAGCTACGCGTACACGAAGCTATGGAACGACGAGAGGAGCGAGCATGACCCGTGCAGCCGCGAAGACGGGGATCGGCCCGATGGTGCTGGCCGCCATTGAACAGCATGAGCCGCCGGATCGCCGCATTATCGATGATCATCTCGCCACATTGATCCTGCCGATGCACATGCGCGCCTTCGTGTGGCTGCTACGCCCGACCTGGGCTAGAGCGTGGATGGTCCGTACGAGCGATCAATCGATTCCGGGGTTGTGGGGCGGTCTCCTGTGCCGAAAGCGCTACATCGACGAGCAATTGCTGGCTGCGCATGGCCAAATCCAGGCGGTCGTGAATCTGGGTGCGGGCTTCGATACCCGCGCGTATCGCCTCCCGGCACTGGCGAACATCCCGATGTGGGAGGTGGATCAGCTGGAGAATATCACCCCCAAACGGGCACGACTACAAAACATCTTCGGCCAGATCCCGCGACACGTCACGCTCGTGCCCATCGACTTCGACCAGCAGGATCTGGGTGCAGTGCTGGCGGCGCACGGCTACCGCATGGATACGCCAACCTTCTTCATCTGGGAGGCGGTCTCGCAGTATCTGACCGAGGCCGGGGTGCGCACCACATTCGATTTCCTGGCGCAGTCCGCACCCGGGAGTCGCCTGGTCTTCACGTATGTCCGCCAGGACTTTATCGCTGGGCAGGTGTTGTACGGCCAGGAACGACTCTACCAGCAATACGTCGTGCGCGACAAGCTGTGGCACTTCGGGCTCGCTCCGGACGAGGTATCACCCTTCCTCGACCAGTACGGCTGGCGGGTCGTGGAGCATCTCGGGTACGAGGATCTCGCCGAGCGCTACGTTAGGCCGCTTAACCGTGGGCTGGCCTCGACGCCGATCGAGCGGATCGTGGCTGCTGAGAAGCGGTAGGCGATCGGGCGGCACGATCGTGTTCCCTGCATCACTGGTGGACCACCCGCTCGAAGCGGCGGAGCAGCAGCCCGATCAGCACGCCAGCAAGCAGCAGCGCTGCCACGAGATACCACCAGGAGGCAGCCTCTGATGCCAGCAGCATGTCGTGGAGCCGCACCGGCCAGAAGGTCGGCAGCAGCCCAAACGCCCAGCGCCACGGCATCGGCACCCACTCCGCTGCCAGCGGCGCGATCAGGGCGAGACTCGTCGCTTTGACGAGCGCCAGACCCTGCACCTTGTTCTCCGCGAACGCGACCAGCATGAGCGCACAGATCGGCGCGAGTGGGAGGGCGGCGAGCACGGCGAGCATGAGCGCCGACAGTGGAAGCTGG
>DASWTW010000256.1:0-10015 GCA_036401895.1 Herpetosiphonaceae bacterium
ATTGTTCCGCCGTAGCTGGTCTCGATCACATCTCCCAGCTCTTGAAACAGCTGCGCGCGCTGCTCCGCCGGTAGGCTGCGATGATCCGAGTAGGTGTTGAGCAGACGGATATATTCCTGCGCTGTGTAGGTCTTTGTCCACGCGTAGGTTTTGACGACGACCGGAGCAAACAGCGCCGTCGCGTCGATTTTGGCCGCCGTGGTCGCGATCCGCTCTTCGGTGGGTGGACTCCCCGGCGTATGACGCCACTGCGGCACGACGCGCCGGTAGATCGGCTGGACTTCGGCGAAGTAGCCGCTGAAGGGCGTTGGATGCTCGTTCGAGAAGATCGCGAGTGTGCCGCCGGGCTTGAGGATCTGCGCGACTTTTGGGTAGCCGATCTCGGGCGGTATCCAGTGAAAGGCCGTCGCCGACAGCACGAGATCGAACGCCTCGGGCTGGGCCGGCCAGTCCTCAAATGAAGTGACCTCGATCCTGACGTTGGGATAGGAAGCAAATCTCCGGGCGGCATGTGCGGCCAGGGCCGGCCCAAGCTCCAGACACAGCATCTGGTAGCCGCGCTGGGCAAACGGAAGCGTTGCCTGGCCAGTGCCGCAGCCGATCTCAAGAATCCGCGCCTTCTCAGCAGTGGGCAGCAGCGTGATGATGTCGTCGCTGAGCGCGGCGGGATAGCCAGGCCGGATCGCGTCGTAATCGTCGGCGACAGAATCGAAGATCGTGCGTAGCATGCGTGGTCGTTGATCAACCGGCTCCATAGCGCCTCCTCACAATGTCCGCCGAAGATACTGCAAGATTTGTAGCATACAGTATGGAAATGCGCCATGTTCAACAACTATGACGCAGGTCGATCATGTTTTATGTGAGGAAAATTAGATGTGAATAATAAAGGAGGAAAGCAAGACGGCGTGGAAGGCGAGCATCAACAAGAAATTTCATGCGGCAAACAGCTCAACGCGCTTTACCTGAGCAAGCCGCGCAGCAAAGGCAAATACCGCTAAAATGTCATCATGCTCTAAATCTTCGTAGTCTGCCAGAATCTCATCGATTGTCATGCCCGCGCTCAACCATTCGAGAACGATCTCAACAGGATAGCGTAGCCCACGGATCGTTGGTTTTCCATGCGCTATCTGTGGATCGATCGTGATGCGCTCAAGTAAGTTTGTCATATTTATTCTTTATGAGATCGACATAACAAGCAGTATAGCATGGTGTACAAACGTTCTTGTCTGACCACCATCGAGCAATAGAGATATGCACGAAGCGGTGGCAGGGGCGCATTCAGCATACGCCCCATGCAGTCTCGTCCAGCAGCGCCTAGCCCTGGTAGCCGGGCGGCTCAAGCCGGAACCAGTAGAACGAGTGCGGTCCCAGCGTGATGAAGTAAGGCAGCTCACCGATCGGCGGGAAGCGCGTCTCGCCGAACATCTCGACGGGCGTCCAGCCGTTGTAGTGACGCAGATCCAGCTCGGCCGGCTGCGTGAAGCGCGACATGTTGTTGACGATCAGCACATGCTCCTGCTCATAGGTGCGCGTGTAGACCAGCACCTTCTCGTTGGCCGGATGGAGGAAGTTGATGTTGCCCCGGCCAAAGACCTTGTAGCGCTTGCGCAGCCGGATCAGCCGCTTCATCCAGTTAAGCAGCGAGCTGGGCGTGCGCAGCTCTGCCTCCACATTGACCGCTTGAAAGCCATAGACCGGATCGTTGATGACCGGCGCGTACAGCCGGGCGCTGTCGGCGCGTGAGAAGCCCGCGTTGCGATCGCCGCTCCACTGCATCGGCGTGCGCACACCGTTGCGGTCGCCCAGGTAAATGTTATCGCCCATGCCGATCTCGTCGCCGTAGTAGATGATCGGCGAGCCCGGCAGCGAGAAGAGCAGCGAGTTCAGCAGCTCGATCCGGCGGCGGCCGTTATCGAGCAGCGGCGCGAGACGGCGGCGAATGCCGAGATTCAGCTTCATGCGCGGATCTTTGGCATACTCCGACCACATATAATCGCGCTCTTCGTCGGTCACCATCTCCAGCGTCAGCTCGTCGTGGTTGCGCAGGAACAGGCACCACTGGCAGCTCTCGGGAATATCCGGCGTTTGTTCGAAAATATCGATGATCGGGCGGCGCTCCTCGCGGCGCAGCGCCATGTAGATGCGCGGCATGACCGGGAAGTTAAACGCCATGTGGAACTCGTCGGCGTCGCCAAAGTAGGGCAGCAGATCGGCGGGCCACTGATTGGCCTCGGCCAGCAAGATGCGTCCGTTGTAGCGCTTATCGAACTCGCGGCGCAGCTCCTTGAGATACGTGTGCGTCTCGGGCAGGTTTTCGCAGTTGGTGCCTTCGCGCTCGAACAGGTACGGGATCGCGTCGGCGCGGAAGCCGTCGAGGCCCATGTCGAGCCAGTAGTTCATCACCTTGAGGATCGAGCGCCGCACACGCGGATTGTCGTAGTTCAGATCCGGCTGGTGCGAAAAGAAGCGGTGCCAGAAATACTGATTGGCCTCCGGGTCCCAGGTCCAGTTCGAGCGCTCGGTGTCGATAAAGATGATGCGCGCGTCCTGGTAGCGGTCCCTGGTATCGCTCCACACATAGTAGTCGCGGTAGGGCGAGCTCGGATCTTTGCGCGCGGCCTGGAACCAGGGATGATCATCCGACGTGTGGTTGATCACCAGGTCGCTGATGACGCGGAGGCCGCGCTGATGCGCCGCTTTCAAAAACTGCTTGAAATCGCGGACCGTGCCGTAGTCGGGATGGACGGCGTAGTAGTCGGCGATGTCATAGCCGTCATCGCGCAGCGGCGATGGATAGAACGGCAGCAGCCAGATACAATCGACGCCGAGATCTTGCAGATAATCCAGCCGCTCGATCAGACCACGAAAGTCGCCGACGCCGTCGCCGTTGCTGTCTTGAAAAGCCTTGACGTGCAGCTCGTAGAAGATTGCGTCTTTGTACCAGAGTTCGTCGTTATTCAATGGCTCCCTCACTCTGCGTATAGGTTACTACGCTCCTCGTCGATTGAACGGGATTGTACGCAACTTCGACAATGTTGCAAACCGAGCAACCTGTGTACCGCGCTTTGGACATTCGCGGCTTCAGGTGAAGGGATCTGGCGATCTCGGTCAGCGCCGCTAGTTGATCGGCGTCCAGCTCAGCTGCGGCAGCCGCTCCAGGATCGGACCCTGGAGATAGCCGATCGGGGCGGCGATATGCACCAGCAGATCGTCGATCTCGACCACCAGCGCCGCGCTGGTATCGTTGGACAGCAGCCAGGCGGTGCGCGGCTGTCCGGCGATCGTAACCTCGATCGGCTGGCTGCTGGTCCAGCTTTGCGCCGTCGACTGGTAGCGCAAAATATGGCGCAGCAGGCTGCTCGGTCCCTGCGTGATCGTGACTGACGTGTCGTCGGGCGGGAACGTGTAGACCGATATGTACCACACATCCGAGGGCGCGAACTGATCCCAGCGCTGCTGCCAGAGCCCGCTGCTGGATAGCGCGGTCCGGCTGCCGCGTCGGCGCGGCGACTCCTCCAGAATCGTGGCCGAGGAAGCCGGCCAGGCCAGGAGCTGCGTGACCGGCCTGGTGCTCGCCAGGTCGACCGTGGTCTCGCGTATGGCGGTGATATTCATCGTCAGCACATCGTCGGACAGCGTCGGCAGCGCCAGCAGCTGCTCGGCGGAGAGCGCATCGGCGGCGCGGCGCGTAACCAGCGTTGTGGTCAGCAGCGGCGTTTCCTTGCCGTCGAGATCGCGATGCACAACCGTAAATTGGCGCGGCGCGTAGGTCTGGCGATCGAGCCAGAGCCGCCGCACGATCTCGCCATCGCCCAGGCCCGGCGTCCAGGGCGGCTGCTGAAAGCCCGAGCCGCTGAACTCAAAGCTCATCGTGACGAAGCGATACGGCGATGCTTGCTGAAGCACCCACGCGTCCTCCTGCTCCGTCAGCAGGATCGGGTCGTTGGTCCGCAGCAGCGAGCGCACCATCTCGATGCCGGGCTGCTGCTGCTGAAGCGGCAAGATCGCCGAGTCGCCGCTGTACAGCCGCCCTTCAGCGCCGATGTACATCTTGAACTGGCTGCCGTCGCTGGCGATCAGCGCGTTGAGCGTGCCGTCGCTCAACTCATACATATCTCGGAAGCGCGCCAGCTCAGTGCCCTCATACGTCTGCCACTGCTTGCGCACAACCACCGGCGGAGCGCGCAGCGCATCCGAGATCGTGTAAGGATCGTTGAGCGCCTGCGGCTTAGGATCGGTGCGCACCTCGGTTTTGGTCTCGCTGTAGAGCGTGGCGTCGGGCGCGGGCTGTAGCGCGGTAAAGGCGCGCTGGATGCTGTCGTGGACCGGCTGCGGCAGCGGTCGCGCATCCAGAAACGCCGAGTCGAGACTCAGCCAGACCTGGGGATCGAAGAAGTCGAGCGAATCGACAACCTCCAGCAGCTCCTCCTGGGTCCAGCCGCTGCCATAGATCGCGATCGTGGGGCTGGATGGATTGCCGCGATTCTCCTGCGTCCGCAGCTTCAGGCTCCAGATGCCGGGTCGCGGCTGATTGCCGATCTCGACCGACCACGCGCCGCGCGTAATCTCGGCGATGCCTTCCGCGCCAGGATGCCAGTCTAGATCCGAGATCGTCAGCCAGCGCTCACGGCCAAGAAACGTTGCCACGCTGCCACGCGGCACGCCCAGCGGCGTATAGTCGATATAGGTCACGACGGGATTGAGCGTCAGCAGCGCCGCCCGATCGATGCCCGGCGGCAGCCGGCGCGGCAAATACCACTGCTGCGAGTCGCCGACGAGCGCGCTCAGGCTGACGACATGCTGCGGATTCAGCGCTGGACAGGTGACGTCGAAGATCTGATCGCGGGTCACATTTTGCGGCCAGCGCGGAATATTCGTGGGCACGCCCGGCCTGGCCTCGTCCTGGACTTGCAGCCGCCACAGATCGCGGGCCGTGCTCTGGCCACCGCTCAGCGCGACCTCTTGCACGCCGTAAAGCTGATGGGTTTGCGGATCGATGCGCAGCAAAATCTGGCGCGGCGGCTGCGCCAGACGATCGGTGTAGCTCAGCACGGCGAGCGTGCGCTGGTTATCGCGCCGGGTGCCGAACGAGCGCAGATCGTCGGCGGCGAGCGCCTGCTGGAGCGCACGATAGCCTGCGCCGTACGCGCCCTGAAGCAGCCGCGCATCGCGTACGGCGCGCTGCTGCTCCGGCGGCGACTTAAACTTGAGCGCGGCCTGATCCAGCATCCGAAACGTCGTGCTGGCATCCGTGCGCCAGGGACACGACGAGTAGTTGGACTCGCCGGCGTGATATAGCGTTTGTTTACCGTCGGCCAGCTGCCACTCGATCAGCTGGTTGTTGCGCCGCACCTCGACGCGATACTGGCCGCTCGTGGCAGGATTCAGCCAGACATCGGTGATCAGCGGATCGCTGCTTTGAATGTGCGGATCGAGCGCCCAGACCTGGCGATGCAGCGTATCGGTCATCGGAAGCGTCGTCCAGCCGTCCAGCGTGGCCTGAACCAGCTGCTCGGCGGTGGTGCGCGGCGCGACTGTCGGCAGAATCTCACCGCCCCACGGCGCGATCACCAGCGCCAGCGCCAGCGCGATCGCCGTGAAGAACGCCGGAATCCACACGCGGCGCTCGTGCCACCAGCGGCGATCTGCGGCATACTGCTGCTGGAATAGCGCCTCTTCGATCGCCTCCTCGCAGCTCGGCGGCAGATGTTCTTTCTTGAGCGTTTCTTGCAGCGTCTCCTGAAGCTCTTCGGCGGCGCGCTGCCAGCTTGCCTGAGCGGCTCGGCAGCGGGTGCAGTTGCGGATATGCGGCGGCTGTGGCTGGAGGCCAAGCTGTGCATCCAGCCAGCGGCCAAGCGTCACATGCTCGCCGTCGGGCTGAAGATCCACGAGTGGAATATTCGTCGTGCGCGCCAGCAGCAGCGCCAGCCGCTCAGTCACCAGCGCGGCCGGCTGCCCGACGATCGCCGCGAGTCGCTCGCCGTCGATGTGCCGCAGCAGCCAGAGTCCCAGCAGCGCCCGATCGAGCGGCTCGATCCTGGCCAGCACGCGCGGCAGCACCCGATCGCGCAGCGGCTGCCGCCAGCGCTTTTGCTGGCTCAGCAGCGCCGCGTACAGATCGTGCTCGGCGTGCGGATTCGACGGCGTCGAGAACACGCGGCAGACTGCGGCGACAGTAGCGGCTTCGGCGGCGGCGCGCTGGTTCGTCAGCAGCAGCGCCAGCTCAAAAAGCGTATCTCCCCAACGATTGACTGCGGTTCGCCATGCTTCCATCGGCTGGTCCTCTTGTGGATCGCTTAAAGAATTGGCGCTGGGGGCGGCGATCCAATTCGTTGATTCTTGATCGCGCTGGTGGGTTGTCGGCTACTACAGTTAACTATACGTTTGGAGCCGGACCTGAGTCAATATCTGCGCCGGAAAACCAAAAGGCGCACCGGACTCGCCCAGCGCGCCTTGAGGATGAGTTGTTCTGACGATCTCAGCGCGTGCGGCGTGGATCGATCTGCTCGTCGCTTGGATCTGGGCCGACAACGCTGGTATCGCCACGCTGGAGATCGCGCGCCTCACGCTCCATGCCCGGATCGAACTCATCGGATGCGGGCGTTGCCGCCGCAGCGCTGCCGCCGGTGCCCAGGCCCACCGGAACCGGCGTGTCGATGTCGCCGTCGCCGCCCTGCCCGGTGCCGGAGGCGGCGCTCTCACCACGATCGACCTCGTGCGCAGGCATGACCTCGTCAGGAAGCTGATTCGGTGCGTAGATCCGCTCCTGCTCGTCCATATTCTTGAAGAGCTGGCCGCCTTGCCCGCCGGTATTCTCCGATCGATCAGACATAATCTCCTCCTTCAATCGAGAGCGCTCGACTCGCCGACAGCTAGCCCTTGACCGCGCCCGCCGTTAGACCGGCCAGAATGCGGCGCTGGAAGATCAGCACCAGGATGATCAGCGGAATCGTGAGCGTGACCGAAAGCGCCATGATACTGCCCCATGGCAGCGAGAACTCGCTCTCGCCCGCAAACGTCGCCACGAACACGATCGCCGTACGCGCTTTGTAGTCCTGCGTAAAGGTCAGCGCGAACAGCAGCTCATTCCAGGCGCCGATAAACGCCAGCAGGCCGGTTGTCACGAGGCCGGGCGCGGCTAGCGGCAGCAGCACCTTATAAAAGGTCTGGAACGGCGTTGCGCCGTCCACCAGCGCCGCCTCTTCAAGCTCGCCGGGCATGGACTTGAAGAAGTTGGTCAGCGTCCACACCGTAAACGGCAGCGTAAACACGGTGTTGGCAATGATCAGCGCCCACACGGTGTTATACAAACCTAAGCCGATGACCATCTGGTAGAACGTGCCCACGATCGCGATGCCGGGAAACATCGTCATGCTGAGGATCAGGTACAGAATGAACGTGCGCCCGCGAAAGCGGAGCCGGCCCATCGCATACGCCGCGAACGAGCCGATCACCAGCGCTACTACCACCGTGGTCAGCGTCACAATCGTGGAGTTACGCAGCGCCGGCAAGAAGTTGGCGTTGGAGTAGGCTGAGCGGTAGTTCTCCAGCGTAAAGTTGGTCGGGATGTACTGCGGTGGTGTTTGGAACAGCCGGTTGGTCGGCGTCAGCGAGGTCACGATCGCCCAGTAGAACGGAAAGATCGTGTAGACCAGAATCACCGCTACCAGGATGTAGAACAAGATCCGGTTGATCAGCTCGCCGGTTTTGCGGTTGCGCGCACGCGGCGTGCCCTGCATGGATGCTGCTGCCATACTATGCCTCCTCCACGCGCACAAGCCGGGTGTAGATCAGCACAAAGATCGCCAGGATCAAGAAGATGATCACCGCCATCGCCGAGCCTTCGCCGGTACGTCGTAGATCGAACAAAGTTTGCCGTGCCAGCACCGCCAGCGATACCGTATCGGGCGAGGTGCCACGCATGGTGAAGATCACGTCGAACACGCGGAAGGCGTCCATTGTGCGGAAGATCAGCGTCACGACGATCGCGGGTCGCAGCAGCGGCAGCGTGATGCTCCAGAACTGCTGCCATCTATTCGCGCCGTCCACCGTTGCCGCCTCATACACATCGCTGGAGATGACCTGGAGACCGGCCAGCAGCAAGAGCGCGACGAACGGCGTCGTCTTCCACACATCCACCGCGATAATCGCCGGCAGCGCCAGCGTCGGGCTAGCCAGCCAGGCGATCTTCTGATCGAGCAGGCCCAGCTTGGTGACGAGCAGATCGTTGATCACGCCGAAGACGTCGTTATACATCCACTGCCACATGCGCGCCGAGACCACGGTCGGGATCGCCCACGGGATCAGCATCGCCGTGCGCATCAGGCCGCGACCCTTGAAGTTCGAGTTGATCACCAGCGCGACGATCAAGCCTAGGAGCATCTCAAAAAAGACTGAAAAAACTGTAAATGTGAGCGTATTTTGGATCGCGTTGAGAAAGCCGCGATTGCCGAGCAGCCGGACAAAGTTATCCAGGCCGACAAAGTCAGGCGTGTCATTCAAGCGCAGACGCGCATTGGTGAAGCTCAGGTAAAAGGTTCGTGCTACCGGATAGAGAGCGACAAGGATCACTCCTAATACCGTTGGTAACACAAGCAACCAGCCAAGTCGTTCGCGGTCGCGAGCTTCTTTGCTCAGCGGCGCGGCTAGCCAGGATCGTCGTGGTGACGCTTGCGCCTGTTTGACACCGGCAACTTGTTGCCTCATGTCGCCCTCCATCTAAGAGAACCGATTAGAACGGGGGATGAGGTGTCCTGAGGGCTCCTGTGCTCGCGGGGAAAGCACAGGAGCCCTCCGCTAGATTCGACTACTGGAGAATGCTTTGCAGCTCCTCCTCAAGGTTTGCAACACCTTCCTCAGCCGAAACCTGACCGGTCAGGATCTGGTTGACGGCGGTGAAGTAGGCTGTCGAAACGTCGTTGTACAGGTCGCCGGTCACGGTCGACGGACGCGGCACCGCACCACCGGAGAAGACGGGCAGCAGGCTCTCGTAGTACGGGTTAACCTTCAGCACGTCAGCATCCTGGTAGACCTCGGGGCGGGTTGGCAGCAGCGTGCGATTGATCGCCCAGAACTCCTGCATCTCGCGGCTGGTCATGAACTTGACGAACTCAGCCGCCGCATCCTTGTTATCGGACGCGTCGTTGACCATCAGCTGCCAGCCGCCGAGCGTGTCGGCGTTACGCGCGTTCGCGCCGTCGCCCTTGGGCAGCACGGTGACGTCGAAGCTGTCGGCGAAATCCGTGTTCTGGGTCTCGGCGACGGCGTACGGCCAGTTGCGCATAAAGGCCGCGTTACCGGCCTGCCAGACGCCCAGCGAGGTCGGCTCGTCGTAGGTCGTCACACCCTGTGGGGAGATCGTGCCGACCCAGCCCTTGGCGCGCTCGAACGCGGCGATCGTCTGCGGATTGTTGATCGTGATCTGCGGCGCATCGGGCGTGCCCTCGACGATCTGACCGCCGCCGTTCGACACCTGCCACTCCAGCGCGTTACAGGTCAGACCCTCGTAGGAGTTGCCCTGCCACACGAAGCCGTAGAAGTCGGGCTTGCCTGCGGCGCGCTCGCCGTCCTGGATCGCCTTGGCCTGCTGCTCAAGCTCGGCCCACGTCTGCGGCGGACCGCTGAAGCCGTACTTCTCCAGCAGGTCTTTGCGGTAGTAGAGCAGACCGGCATCGGTGAACCACGGCACGCCGACCAGCTTACCACCGACGGTGTTGTTCTCGACAATTGCCGGGAAGAACTGATCGATGTCCGGGATCGAGGGCTTGAGATCGGCTGCGTAATCGGCAAGGATGCCCGGCCAGATCACGTCGATCTGCAACACGTCGGGGCCGGCGCCCGCGTTGAGCTGCTGGAGATAGGTCGACAAGCGATCGGTGGCGCTTTGATCCCCACGGATAACCTCGACCTGCGCGCCGGTAATCTGCGAGAACTTCGCCGCAGCGGCGTCGTCATAGCGCGCGCCGGGGCCGTCCGCACCCAGGACCACCTGGATCGACTGGCCTTGCAGGTCGGT
>DASWTW010000257.1:0-1555 GCA_036401895.1 Herpetosiphonaceae bacterium
CGCCTGCGTGCGGTTGGCCACCGACGTGCCCACCGCGATGTCGTCCTGCCCGCTCAGCCGTGAAAGCAGCCCCTGCCACACCCCCAGCAACGTCATGAACAGCGTCACCCCCGCCGCCTGGCTCAGCTGTCGCACGCCGGCCGTCACCGCCGCGTCCACCGTGAAGCGCACCCGCGCCCCCTGGTGGCTCGGCACCGCCGGTCGTGGCCGATCGCTCGGCAGCTCCAGCACGGGCGGCGCGTCGGCCAGCTGCTGCCGCCAGTAGCCCAGCTGTCGGTCCAACACCGCACCCGTGACCCACTGCCGCTGCCACAGCGCGTAGTCCGCATACTGCACCGCGAGGGCCGGCAAGGCGGCGGATTGGCCGCTGACGTGCGCGGTGTAGAGCACGCTCAGCTCGCGCAGCAGCACGCCCAGGGACCAGCCATCGGTGATGATGTGGTGCATGCTCAGCAGCAGCACGTGCTCCGTCGCCGCCACGCGCACCAGTGTCACGCGGAGGAGCGGTCCCTCCTCCAAATCAAACGGCGTCGTCGCCACCTGCTGCACCCACTGCTGGACCTGCGCCGCACGTTCCGGCGCAGGCTGCGCCTGAAGATCGAGCACGCGGATGGGCAGCGGCTGCGGTGGGGCGATCACCTGTACGGGCTCGCCGTCGTGGAGCTGAAAGGTGGTGCGCAGCGCCTCGTGGCGGGCGACGAGCGCATTCAGACTAGACTGAAGCGCCGCCACGTCCAGCGCCCCGTGCAGCCGGAACGCTAGCGGCATGATATAGGCAGCCGACTGGGGCGTGAGCTGGTCGAGGAACCACAAGCGCTGCTGCGCGAACGACAGCGGCAGCGCCTGCTCGCGACTCACCGCCACCAGCGGCGGCACGCTGGTACCGTCCATATCCCGCAGCGCGTCGATGCGCGCCGCCAAGCCGGCCAGGGTCGGCGCCTCAAAGACCACCCGCAGCGGCAGCTCCACATCCAGCGTCGCCCGTACGCGCGCCACCAGCTGCGTTGCCAGCAGCGAGTGCCCGCCCAGCACGAAGAACTCGTCATGCCGCCCGATGGCTGCTTGACCCAGGAGGTCTTGCCACAGCCCCGCCAGCTGCGCCTCGGTCGGCGTCGCTGGTGGAACGATGGGTGCCGCCCGATCCAGCGCCGTCGTGCTTGGCGCGGGCAGCGCGTGACGATCGATCTTGCCGTTGGGCGTCAGCGGCAGCGCGTCGAGCGATACAAAGGCCGATGGCACCATATAGCTCGGTAGGCGCGTCGTGAGCATCGCGCGCAACTCATCGACAGTCGGTGCGGGTGCAGCCGGTACGACATATGCGACCAGCCGGGTATCGCCGGGCTGTACTTCCCAGGTCAGCACCAGCGCCTCGCGCACGGACGGGTGGTCCAGCAGCGCGGCCTCGATCTCACCCAGCTCGATGCGGAAGCCGCGCAGCTTGATCTGGTGGTCGATCCGGCCCAGGAACTCGATCGCGCCATCCGCGCGGTGTCGCGCCAGATCGCCGGTCCGGTAGAGCCGCAATCCAGGCGTACGACTGAATGGATCGGGAACA
>DASWTW010000258.1:0-3957 GCA_036401895.1 Herpetosiphonaceae bacterium
AAGGAACAAAGTACCGAACAGCTCCCCTCTCCTGCCACAGCGGGAGAGGGGCTGGGGGTGAGGGCCAGCCACACAGAACAAAGGAACAAAGCGCTTCTATACGATCGTTTTGTTCTTTTGTTTCCTTGTTCCTTTGTTCGCTCGCAGGGCAGGGGTGAGGGCCTGCTCGCTTACTGCGACCACTCGGTCGGCTCGCGGTCCCAGCGATGCTCATGCAGCCGGCGCATGAGGTCGCCAGGCAAGCCGCGTCCATCGCTGGCGGCGACGTTGGCGCGCACATTGCGCAGCTTGCGCATGCCAGGAATGATCGTGCTGACCGCCGGATGCTCCAGGATGAAGCGCAGTGCCATCTCGGGCATGGTCATGCCTTCCGGCACCAGCGGCTTGAGCGCATCCGCTCGATCCACGCTAGCCGCCAGGTTTTCCGGCACGAAATAGCTGTTGCGCCAGTCGCCTTCAGGCCAGCGTGTGTCTTTGGTCAGTGTGCCGGTGAGCGTGCCCTCGTCGAACGGCACGCGCGCGATCACGGCGATCTGAAGCTGCTCACACAGGGGAAATAGCTCATCCTCGGGCGCTTGATCGAAGATGTTGTAGATCACCTGCACCGCGTCGATCAGCCCGGTGCGCAGCGTGTCAAGCGCGTTCCACGGCTCCCAGCGGTTGATACTGATGCCAAAGCCGTTGACCAGCCCCTCGTGCTTAAGATTCTCGACCGTCCGCTGCCAGCGGTCGTCCTGCGACCAGGCGTCCTCCCAGACGTGGAACTGCATCAGGTCGATGCGCTCAAGGCCGAGATTGGTCAGGCTTTTCTCGGTGTACTCGCGAATGTGATCTGGCGGAAATGTTTCGTCAAGCGTAAAGCCGCGCTGCGAGGGCCAGATAAAGTTCTTGGGCGGGATCTTGGTCGCGGTGTAGATCCGTGTCTCTGAATGCCGGCGCACAAGCTCGCCCAGCAGCCGTTCGCTGTGGCCTTCGCCATAGCCCCAGGCAGTATCGAAGAAGTTGCAGCCCAGCTTCACCGCCTCGTCCAGCGACTGCTGCGACTCATCGTCGTCGGAGCCGGACCAGCCGCCCATGCCCCACATTCCGTAGCCGATCTCGCTCACTCGCCAGCCGAGTCGTCCAAACGTACGATACTCCATCCTCTACCTCCTCGTAGTAGAACAAAGGAACAAAGAAGAACAAAGAACAACAGAGCAAAGAACAAAGGAAAACCAAGAACCTAGAACTTAGAACCTAGAACCTAGAACCTAAAAGAAGTAAGCAAATTCTTATAATGTCCTAAAAATATCAAATCAGCAGGTCATGACCTGAAAGATACCAGCATGAGCACAACAAAGACGAAGCCGTAGATCCACGGCAGCGCGATCAAGCCGGTGATGAGCGTGGTCGAGCTTACCAGCCACGTGCCGATCCCTGACACAACAAAGGCAACGGGAACGAGCAGCGCGGCTACAATCAACGCGCCACGCCAAGGAACCGTCATGTTGGCGATGCTGATGATGCTCGCTCCGGCGAAGAACAGCCCGGCGATCGCTCCTACCACACATGACGCTGTTGATGATCAAGGTCGCATCCGCGAGTCTCCGCTGGTATCACGTGACTACATTGAATTGGCGTTCATCAGTTTTTGAGCCAGTCAAATACGTTTGCGGATCGATTATTTGCTGAATCTTCGTTCTCTGTTCTTTGTTCGCTTGTTCCTTTGTTTCTTTGTTCTTGTCTCCCTATGATTGTACTATCGTCGCAGCCGGTGTACGTTGACAATAACATCCTCATCCTGCGGATCGGGCCACGGCCCGGCGTGCTGCGTCGCGCTGTCGCGCCAGCCGCTGCTCAGCGCTGTCTCGACAAAGTGCAGCGCGGGCGGGCGTCCCGGCTCCGCCAGCCAGAAGACGCCGTCGGGCGCTAGGAGCTGATCGACCAGGCTCAGGAGCGGCTGCACATCGCGCTTTTCATAGAGCACGTCGGCGGCAAGAATGATCGGGAAGCGCAGACGGGCCAGGCCAAGCAGCGCCGGCGAGGGTTGTCGCCAGTTGATGCGCAGCGTCTGCGGCTGAAGACCGACATTGCGCAGCGTGTTCAGCTGGCACAGCAGCAGCGTCTCCGGCGAGTAATCGGTGACATACAGCTGCGCGCCCGCCGCCAGCGCCGCCGACGCTGTCACGCCAAGGCCGCTGCCAAGCTCAAGCACGCGCTGTCCCGCAAGCTGCCGGCGCTGTTGCAGTACCGCGTCGGCGAGCGCGATACCGCTGGGCCAGATCGTTGCCCAGTAGGGCAGCTGCTGCTCGGGATCTTGAGCGGCGGCGGTCAGCAGCCGATCGAAGGTGGCCGGCTGGAAGATCTCGTAGGTGACGCCGCTCTGAGGTAGCGGCACGGCTTGCTCGATCAGACGGAACTTGTGGCTAAGACGAGTGAGCAGGTGGGCGGATGCGCGAAATGCGGCGGAGGGCTTCAAGCTGCTACCTTTCTGCAAGCACGAGCTGCGCTGGCATTCACCGCTGCTCAGGCTCGGACAGCGATCTGGTTTTAGCGTACAATACTTCTTTGCGAGTTGGCAAATGCGCCAGGGATAAAGGGAGTGGGAAAACTCATGATGGTACAAAACGCCGGGCTGCTCAGCGCTTGCCGGCTGGCTGAAGGGCGGGCGCGACGATGAATCGGCGGCGAATCTTCTGGCTGTGGCTGCCGCTGGCGGTATCGTTTACGCTGATGATGCTGGAAGGCCCGACGGTGCAGGCGGCGATCACGCGGCTGGATCAGTCGGCGCTGAACCTGGCGGCGTTCGGCCTGGTGCTGTCGATCTCGCTGATCATCGAAAGCCCGGTGATTATGCTGCTCTCCACGTCGATCGCGCTGGTCCGTGACGCCCAGTCGTATCGCGCGCTGCGCAGCTTTGTGATCGCGCTGAATCTGGTGCTGACAGCGGTCACCGCGCTGGTCGCCTGGACGCCGCTCTACGATCTGGTGGTCGGCGGCCTGCTGGGCATTCCCGAGTCCATCCGGGTAGCGGCGCGACCAGCCTTTCAGATCATGCTTTTCTGGACGGCGGCGATCGGCTGGCGGCGCTTCTACCAGGGCATTCTGGTGCGTCACGGCCTGACGACACGCGTAAGCTACGGCACAGCAGTACGGCTAAGCTTCACGATCGGCGCGGCAGCGGCGCTGGTGATCTGGGGCCGGCTGCCAGGCGCGATCGTCGGCGCGTGCTCGCTGATGGCGGGCGTGATCTCCGAGGCGATCGCGACATATCTGTTTGCGCTGCCGGTTGTGCGGCACATCCAGGCCGATCTACGAGCAATACCTGAGCAGCCGCTGACGCTAAGCGGGATTATTCGCTTTCACCTGCCGCTGGCCGCGACCTCGCTGCTGACGCTGCTTGTGCAGCCTGTTACTGCGGCGGCGCTGGCTCGTCTTGCCCATCCCACCGAGACGCTGGCAACCTGGCCGGTCATTTTCTCGGCGATGATGGTGCTGCGCGGCTGGGGCATGGCGATCCAGGAGACGACGATCGCGCAGGCCGCCGATCCGCGAGCGCACCAGCCGCTGCGAGATTTTACGCTGATCGTCGCGGCGACAACCTCGCTGGCGGCGGCGCTGCTGGCGTTCACGCCCGCGCTCAATCTGTATCTGCGCGCCGTGATCAGCCTCGATCCGCAGCTGTGGAGCTATGTGCGCACCGGGCTGCAAGTGCTGCTGCTGCTGCCTGGAATGACCGCGCTCACGAGCCGGCTGCGCGGCCTGCTGGTTGCGGCTGGAACCACGAGCAGCGTGTATCGCGGCATGGGCGTAAACCTGGCAACCAACGGCACGCTGCTGGTGCTCGGCGTTGCGCTTCAGCTGCCCGGCATTCCCGTAGCGGCTGTGGCGTTGATCGTCGCGAGCGCTGCCGAGTATCTGTATCTACAACGGCGCTATCACACCGTCGCCGAGGAGCGGCAGGCGCGAAGACTGGCG
>DASWTW010000259.1:0-14743 GCA_036401895.1 Herpetosiphonaceae bacterium
GTCGGCTGCGATGTGCGCTACGAGGTCGAGCATCCCACGCCGATGCTGTTTGTGATCGAGGTGCCGGACGGCGGCGAGCAACATGTTTTGCAATCGACGCAGCTGATCGAGCCGCCGGTATTGATCGAGCGCATCCGCGACGGCTACGGCTCGATTGTGTGGCGCGTCGTCGCGCCGCCGGGGCCGTTTCATCTGCGCTACGATGCGCTGGTCGCCGTGCCGTCGCCGCCCGATCCGGTCTTTCCCGAGCTGCCCAAAACGCCGATCGAGCAGCTGCCAGGCGAGGTGATCTCGTATCTGTGGCCGACGCGCTACTGTCCCTCCGACCGGCTGCTCGACGAGGCCTGGCGTTTGTTCGGCCACGTGGAGGGCGGCTGGGCACAGGTGCAGGCGGTCTGCGACTGGATGCACGCCAACATCGAGTACGGCACGGGCTCCACGGCGCGCACCGACAGCGTCGAGGTTTACGAGGCCCGGCGCGGTGTCTGCCGCGACTTTGCGCACCTGGCGATCACGTTTTGCCGCGCGCTGAATATTCCGGCGCGCTATGTCTGCGGCTACCTGCCCGACATTGGCGTCGAGCCGCCGCCTACGCCGATGGATTTTCACGCCTGGTTTCAGGTCTGGCTCGACGGCGCGTGGCGCACCTTCGATGCCCGGCACAACCAGCCGCGCACCGGTAGAATGGTTATCGCGACAGGCCGGGATGCGGTCGACGGCGCGTGGGCGACGGTCTTCGGCAGCGCGCGCTTCCTTCAGCTCCAGGTCTGGGCCGACGAGGTGAGCCCCGAGCTGACGCTCGATCAGCTAGCCGCCGATCCACAAACGAAAGTGTAATCAGTTTGCCAATCCAGCACAGTACCTGGGCGGAGCGTGTTCCGCTGATCGACTATCGCGGGGTGGACTGGAGCAATGTGACGCGCACGCGCTACTTTTGCTACCAGCGCTTCCACTACTGCTATCCCGGCCCGATTACGAATCTCCACCAGCGGCTGATCGTGGTCCCGCCCGATCGCTACGGCGATCAGGTGGTCGTGGATCACGATCTGACCTCGGCGCCGCATCCCGCCGTCTCCAAGGAGCACACCGACATCTTCGGCAACCGCATCTGGACGATCGCCGTCGATCGCGTGGAGCACGAGCTTGCCTTCGAGACGATCATGACCGTCGAGCGCACCGCGCCGGAGCGGAGTGTAGCGATCAGCCCGACCACAGCCGCGCGCTTTCGCGATCCCACGTCGTTGACCGCAGCCGACGAGCGCATCACGACGATCGCCCGTGAGCTGCTGCAATCCTCGCGCAATCCCGAAGATCTGGCCGAGCGCATCAGCGCCTGGGTAGCTGACAGCATGAGCTACGGCTCCGGCGCGACCGGCGTGCAAACCACGGCGGCGCAGGCGCTAGCGATCGGCAAGGGGCTATGCCAGGATTACGCGCATATTATGCTGGCGATCTGTCGCGTCGCCGGACTAGCCGCGCGCTACGTCTCGGGCCACATGCTGGCCGAGGGCGGCACCCACGCCTGGGTCGAGGCGCTGCTGCCGGGCAAGAATGGCGGCCTGCGCGCGGTCGCCTTCGATCCGACGAACCGCCGGCGAGCGAACTTGAGCTACACGATCGTCGCCGTGGGCCGTGACTATCGCGATGTCGCGCCGACATCCGGCAGCTTCACCGCGCCCTACAGCGGCCGGCTGGTCTTCACCAAACGCGCCGGACTCACGCTGATCGAGCTTGGCGACGGCGAGATCCTCGAGAGCGGCGCGCCGTCGGCGCTGGGCAGCGGGAGCACATAGTACAGACATAGTACCGTAGTATCATTCCGACAACCTGTACAGCCTCAGTGCTCCTATGATAAAGTTCACTTAGTTAAGAATCCGTTGTTCCAGATTCTAGGTTCTGAGTTCTAGGTTCTCTTTCGGGACTTTGAAGCCTGTCATTCTTATTTCTCGATCCACTCATTGATAGGGAGTCCTGGTGAAACACAGTAATCGACCTCGTGCTAACAAAACATCGTCATCAATCCGGCGATTAGCTGCTCCTACCAGATCTCACCCGGTAGCCGAGACACATCACGCAGAAGCGCTGCAACCTGGCGCCGCCGCCGCTCAGCCGATGAGCGAGGGCACGCTGCCGGCCTTCCAGCGCAGCGTCGGCAATCAGGAAGTTATGCGCATGCTGGCGATCTCGCGCCAGGTCGCAGCCCCGGCCACAGCTCAGCAGCAGCGTCCACCAGCAGCATCCTTCGATCAGGAGCGGGCAGTAGCCTATAACCGCGAGCGCTTCACCTTCGATCAAAGCCTGGTCGAGCAGCTCAACCAGGTTGCGGGCAACCGTGAGCTGTACGAGGCCGTGACTCAGTCGCGGCAGGTTGGGCCGGAGTTCGCGCAGCTGGTCTACGCCGCTCAGCAGGTGCTTTTTCCCAGCGCCACTAACGACGGCATGCTCGGCCCCGGCACGCTGCGGACCGTGCGCCAGCGAACCGGCCATGCGTCGACTGCGGTTGGTTTGGCGGCGAACGGTCGTCCGATTCCCGAGCGCCAGGTGCGTACGGCCTCGCCCAACGATCCGGCCAGCGAGCGCACGTTTACTACTGAGCGCACCGGCGGGTTTATTGTCACGGGCGGCTACATGGAAGCCAGCGGTCACGCCACCAAGCGCGGCATCAGCGCGATCATGAGCAACGATCCCGACAACATCACCGTGCTGCCTGACAGCGGCCGTAACCTGGGCATCGACTACGTGGTGCAAAATCGCGGCAAGGATGTGAACGCCTGGTACGGTGGCCTGGTCACGCATGCCGGCCTCGACGGCGGCTACGGCTACCGCGTGATCGTCGAGACCGATGTGACCTATCTTTTCAACGGCAAAGAGTACACGGTCTTCCAGGGCTACGGGCATAATCGCTCGCTGAGCGTCAGGAAAGGCAGCGTGATCGATCCGGGAGCCAGGATCGCGACCATGGGCGGCACAGGCAGCGGCGGCGCGGTCAGATATGCCGAGCATGTCGATCTGCGCACCTGGATCATGGTCGACGGTAAAAAGGTTGATGTTTCGCCCAACCTGCTCGATCAGCAGATCGCGTCGCGTCGCCAGGGCGCAGGTCCGCAGGCAGCCACCCGCCAGCCAGGCAGCGGTCAGGCCGCCAATGGTCAGACGCGGACGAATGGGCAGGCGCGGACGAATGGCCAGACGCAGACCAATGGGCAGGCCGCGAATCAGGGCGGCAACCGGCAGCAGCAGCAAGGCGACGGCGGCGGCGGCGGTGGCTTGATCGAAGAGCAGCTGGCGTTTACATCGCCGTTCGAGGGCGGTCGCCAGCCACGCGTCTACACCGATACCGAAGGCCATCCCACGGTTGGCATCGGCTTTAACCTGGATCGCAGCGATGCCCGGCGGCGTTTGACCGATGTAGGCGCGGACTACGACAAAGTGCGCGCCGGCACCGAGACGCTGAACAACCAGCAGATGGATACGCTTTTCCGCCAGGATGTCGAGCATTTCACGGCGGCGGCGCGCGGCATCGTCAGCAACTTTGACAGCCTGCCGCGCACTGCGCAGCTGATCATCGTCGATATGACCTTCAACCTGGGCTCGGACGGCTTCGCCAAGTTCCGCAAAGCGATCGCGGCCTTCGAGCGCAACGATTTTGAAACTGCCGCCGCCGAGATGCAGGACTCGACCTGGTATGGACAGGTCGGGCGGCGCTCACGGCATCATGTCGCGGCGATCCGGGCGCTGGCAACCGCGCCGCAGGGCACGACCGCCGCTCCTCGGCAGGGCACGACCGCCCCGGCAGCCGGCGGCACCGCGCCGACCCGTCCACGTGTCGCCGAGCGACCGGCGGCGCATCCTCGCCCAGCGGCACCGGCGACGAGCCGCGCCGGCAATCCGATCGGCACCGCGACCGTGACCGCCGATGTGCTCAACGTGCGCCAGGGACCGAACCAGACCACGCCTCGCGTCGGGCGGCTCCAGCGCTCACAGACTGTGCAGGTGCTGGCGCGTCAGGGCGAGTGGCTCCAGATCCGCTACGGCAGCGCGACCGCGTTTATCCACGGCGATCACGCGACGTTCCGTCCGGCTCGTCCGCAGCAAGCCCAGCAGCCGCAGCAAGAAGAAAGTCTGCTGGATCAGGCGACTGAGTTTCTGGGCGATATGTGGGACAGCGCCAGCAACACGGTCGCGGGCTGGTTCGGCGGCAACCAGCAGGCGCCGGCGCAGAATCGCCAGCAGCAGCAGCAGGCCCGAGCCAACGGCTCCCGCAGCGGCGCGCAAACCCGCAATCCCAACGCGATCCTGTCGCAGATCGAGACCACCGGCGCGTCGGCGGCGACTGCCCGGCAGGACGGCCACCGGCAGGGTGGCGTGGAAGCCTCGGAGCGCATGGCCCAGCGCGACTTCAACGCGCTGAAGCAGTACGCCCAGATCTTTGTCGACGTCGGCGCTGAGACCGGCCTGCCGCCGGCGCTGCTGGCGGCGATCGCCAGCCGTGAGTCGCGGGGCGGGGCGGCGCTGGATCGCAACGGCTACGGGGATCATGGCAACGGCTTTGGCCTGATGCAGGTCGATAAGCGCTACCACGAGCTGGCAGGATCGGCGCGCAGCAAAGAGCATATCGAGCAGGCGGCCGGGATTCTCAAGCGCTACTTCGAGCAGGTCAAGGCCAAGTTCCCGCGCTGGAGCGAGGCCCAGCAGCTGCGCGGCGCGGTCGCGGCGTATAACTTCGGCGTCGATGATGTGCAGTCGCTGGAGCGGCTCGATATTGGCTCGACCGGCAACGATTACTCAGCCGATGTGTGGGCCCGCGCGCGCTACTACGCCGGCCTGCCCGAGCTTGGCGGTCGTGCGGATATGGTCGCCACCACGCCGCTGGTGCCGACAAGAGCGAATCCTCAGCAGACCGGCCAGCAGACCGGATCGGGCCGCGATACCTCGGGGATCAATGTGAGCTTCGGCCCTAACGCCGATGCCTCGGTGGTCAGCGCGTACACGCTGCAAGTGCTCAAAGAATGCCTCGCAGCGGCCGGCGAGCGCAACGCCACGATCACCAGCACCTCGCGCACGCCACGAGATCAGGCGCGGGCGATGTACAACAACATCGTCTCCAAGGGCGTCGCCTCGCAGCGGGCGCTTTACGCGGCAGCCGGTGATCAGGTGATCGACGCGTATGTTGCTTCCAAAGAGGCGGGCAGGGATCGCGAAGGCATTCTTGGGGATATGACGGCGGCGATCCAGCGCATCGGTCCCGGCCGCGTTTCCAAGCACTGCGCCGATCCGGCGGTGCTGGGCGTGATCGACGTCGGGCCGAGCTCGGTCGAGAACAAGGCCCAGTTTGTGGCAGCCGTGGAGGCCGATCCGCGCGTCTCGAACTTCCTGCATCCCGGCAACAGCAGCGATCCGGCCTATCACATCGAGATCCCGCAGCGCTAAATCCACTACATAGCTGGCAACACGAGCAGGCAGATCGCCTGCTCGTTGTGTGTTCTGTCCGCTTACAGCATGAGTCCCTGGCTCACGCAAAGTCCATAGCAAAGTCCATAGCTTCCGCGATCGCCTGCTCCAAAGTCAGCTTTTGCCCTTCGGCCCAGGCCGTCGCAAACTGGACAGCGCTGAGCTGCTCTTGCGCGGCAGCCAGAATACGCTCGTAGTTGGCTTGGTCGATCCGATCAAGCTGCACGCCGAGCGCATCCAGCAGCATCGTCGTCGCTCCTGACAGCCGCACTGCCAGATCAGGACGGCCACAGGCTCCGGCTACTCCGGCAATGCCCACTAAGCATAGTCCAATGCCCTGTTTGCGTCCAAGCTCCTGGTACATGACCAGACTTTGGGCGTAGTATGTGCCCGCGCTAGTCGTATTTCCCTGCATAGTGCTGATCAGGCCCAGATTCGTCAGCGCCGCCGCAACGCCATCAATATCGCCGACCTCGCGCAGTAGAGCCAGGCTTTCGAGCAGATAATCCGTCGCCTGGCTGTACTCGCCCTGCGTGTAGGCCACAGTTCCCAGGTTGCTCAAGGTTCTGGCTACTCCGCGCTGATCGTCCAGCTGCTGGCTGAGCATCAGACTTTCTGCATGGAACACAATCGCCTGACGATGATCGCCCTGCATGTGGGCAACCAGGCCCAGGTTGCCAAGCGTCGATGCGATACCCATCTGGTTGCTTTCTCTTCGATGCAGTGCCAGGCTGGCCTGGAGCAAGCGCTGTGCTGCGGCGTAGTCGCCTTGCTCGTTAGCCAGCGCCGCCGCTCCGTTGAACAGATCCGCGCAGATCTCGGCTGGGAGCGACTGTTTTTGCTCAAGGATCGCATCGAGCCAGCGCCGGCCCTCGCTGAGATGACCATGGATCAGCCAGAACCACCAGAGAGCTTTGCCTATCCGTGCCGCGATCTGGACCTGGCCCTGATCCAGCGTCCACCGCAAGGCAACCCGCAGATTGTCGTGCTCCCGTTGCAGCTGCGCCAGCCACGTGCCCTGCTGCTCCTCAAAGAGTCTGGGCGCGGCAGCTTCTACCAGCGCAAGGTAGTACACCGCGTGCTGCCGCCGGAGGATCGGGTCTTCTCCGCTATGCTGTAGCTGCTCCAGCGCATACTCGCGAATAGTCTCCAGCATGGCAAAGCGCGGCTCGTCGTCGCCACTTTCCCGGCGCAGCAGGCTTTTGTCGATCAGCGACGAGAGGCGATCCAGGATCGTTGCCGCACATTCTCCCGCAGGCTCCTTGCAGACCGCTTCGACCGCCGCCAGGGTACAGCCGCCGGCAAAGATCGACAGCCGCCGAAACAGCTCTTGCTCCCCACGACTCAGCAGCTCGTGGCTCCTGGTGATCGCGCTGCGCAGCGTTTGCTGGTGATCAGGCAGATCGTGCGGCCCGCCCGTGAGCACTCCTAGCCGATCATGGAGGCGCTCCAGCAATGTTTGCGGCGTGAAAAGCCGGGTACGTGTCGCCGCTAGCTCGATGGCCAGCGGCAGTCCATCCAGCCGCACGCAGATCGCGGCAACACTCACGGCGTTAGCGGCGGTTAGCTCAAAATCGCTGTTGAGCGCCTGGGTGCGCTGGAGAAATACCTGCACTGCGGCATAGCGCGCAAGCTCATCGATGGGCGGCAGCTGGTCAAGATCCGGGAGCGCCAGGGGCGGTACGACGAACTCATGCTCGCCGGAAAGATGGAGTCGTGCCTGGCTCGTGATCAGAAGCTTGAGCCGTGGACACGCCGACAAAATCTCTGCCAGCAGTGGTGCTGCGCTAAGCAGATGCTCAAAGTTATCCAGGACCAGCAGACTATGCCTGTCGCGCAGCGTGTTCGCCAGCAGCTCGATAATCGGACGATCGCCCGCCTCATGGATGCCGAAGGCGCGCGCGATTGTCGTCGCCACCAGACCAGGATCACGGATCGAAGCCAGCGCTACAAAGACGGCTCCGTGCAGAAAATCATCATGTAGCTCAGTTGCAACCTGCAACGCCAGCCGAGTTTTGCCGATGCCTGGCGCGCCCGTGAGCGTGACGAGACGGAGTGTGTCACGCAGGAGCATCGTCCGCAGCGTGCTAACCTGCTGCTCGCGACCGATCAGTGGCGTGGACGGAGCCGGTAGACCAGGGATGGCTTGACGCCGCTCAACAGCTCCCACTGCGCTCTCAGAGCCGGGAAACTGGATCGCCGCGTGCTCTGGACGGGTAGATTGGCGCGCCCAGGCGACAAATCTGTCTCGATCGTCAGGCGGAATTTCTAGCAGCGCTGCGAGGCGCTCGGCGATCTGGCGCGAAGGCCGGCGTAGATCTGCCTCGATCTTTTGGATCGTCGCAGCTGTGCAGCCGATCTGGTCGGCAATGCCGGCCTGGGTGAGATCCAGCTCTTTACGGTGTCGCTGGAGCCAGCGTCCGAATGAAGCCTGATCATGCATGGTAGCTCTCCTCGTGGGGCGTTACGAGGCAGCAGGTAGCTTGCCGGATAGGTGCGGGGTGGTTTTTTGTCTGACTTTTTGTCCGATTTTCTGTCTGGCTTCCTGCTTCCTTTAGCGCTTGTAATCTGCTGTAATGGGATCGCCTCCCAACCTTTCCCCCCATCTTTCATTCAGTGGTGTGCTCGGTATGACGCGTAGTATAGCCGATCACACGATCATTTGTTAATTATCTTTAACTATTCTGTGCGGTTGCTGCGCCTTCTCGCCGGCATCGTAGCAGAAGAAAGGAGTGTGAGCCGTCCACCCGGTAGCTCGACGATGTGTTGGTAGCCAGTACAGGAGTGGAGAACACATGCAGACCTTGTTTCAAAGACGATCCCCGGTCCGAACCTGTATCTATCTCGTGGTTATGCTCGGCCTATGCGTGGTTTGGTCAATTCCCCCGAGCAGGACAGCCTCGGCGGAGGCTGCGCTCAGCGCAGCTTCCCAGAGCCAGATCGGTAGTAGCTTCTCGCCCAGCGTCTACACGACATCCGATGACCGGCTCACGTACACAGTTTATGCGGAGCGCAGCGGCCAGCGCGAGGCACTTACCGATGTCCAGGTCAGCGGTAAAGCCTATACCGTCAAGGTAAGCGCCTCCAACGATCTCGCGAAGGTCGCGATCCTCAACAACTTTGACGGTGTACGCGCCCGCGAGCTGAGCGTCTTCGATCAGGCCAAAGGCGCGACCTACCCGCTTGAGCAGGCGCTGGTTCCGTCGGCTGCCTGGTCGCCGGACGCGGCGCAGCTGGCCTATGCGGTGGAGTTTCCCGAAGTCAAGAGCGAGATCCGCGTCAGCGACGGCAGCAAACCCGGCGCCAGCGTGGCGACGATCACCGGCCGCGACGTTAACGTGCTCGGCTGGTCAGCGGACGCGACGATGCTCTATGTGGCCTATAGCCCGCAGCTGAAAGATGTCGCCACGACGAATATTGCGAGCGTAGATCTGAGCAGCGGCAAGCTCAACGATCTTTTCGTCGGCGCCTTTGAGGGCAACATGATTCGCGACCCGCGCCTGCTGAGCCTGAGCGATGGGACGCTGGCCGTGAGCTTTATCAAAGCCGGGCATATGTACGGCTGTGGCGGCACCAGCAGTATCGTGCTGGCGAGTGTGGACGGAACGATCATTAAAGAGTACGGCGCGACCGACGAGTTCGGCTACTCCGCCGCGATCTGGAGCGCCGATCGCACGCAGGTTGGCTTCGCGCGCTGGGTCTGCTCCCTCGACAAGGCTGAGTTAGCCAAACGCTCGGAGACCGAGAACGGCGTGTATCTGGCCGATCTTGCCGGCGATCAAACCTACCGGTTAATCGATCAAGTTCCCGGCCAGTTCAACCTGCTGGCGGTCGGCGATCAAGGTCTGATGCTGCGCTCACCTGTGCGCGGCCTGGCGACGATGGGCATCAACGCCGGGACGCAATCGGTTGAGTCGCTTGAGGGCTCGCGCCGGGTGGAGAGCAAGATCGGCACGACCGCGCCCAGCCCGAACGGCTACGGCACTCGTAATAACTGGGCCGGCTACATCCACCAGCACTACGATACCAAAGACGGCTTCAATGGCTGGTGGGCGTGTGGGCCGACCTCATCGGTCATGTCGATCGCCTACTATATTCTGCCGACCAACTATGTGTGGTCGTCGTCGCCCTACGGCCACGGCTCGAACTACGGCGGCTGGATCACAAACCAGTACACCTGGGGCAGCTCCACCTTCAGCCGCTCCTACTACGATCCCAACGGTAACTGGTTCCAGGGCGCGTACGGCCATCACCTCGCCGATCCGTATCAAGGCACGGTCTGGTCACAGCTGAGTGATTACCTCGGCCGTCATATTGGCTATGGCGAGACGGGCACCTGGGGCGGTATGGAAGATTGGCTGCGGGCCAAGCTCAACGAGTCCTCAGGCCGGCTGGTGATCGTTTCGGGCAATCCCTTTGGGCGTGGGCATATTCTGCTGCTCAAGGGCTACACCGACGACGGTAACTTTATCTTCCACGATCCGGCAGGCTACCGGCTCACAAACGGGTATAACGGCAATGATGTTGTTTATGCCTGGTGGGAGATGCAGGCGCAGCATGTGTGGTGGGACTAGTCTCGCTGTTCGCCAGTAAATAACGCCGCTGTGGAGTCGGGTATTTCCCGGCTCCACATTGCTATTCCCGACAAGATCTTCCGCCGCGAGATTGGGACATCGATCAGGTCGCGCGCCGTTTGCATTGCGCATTGCTTGGCAGCTCGGCGAGTGGCGGGCGCCGCATCAGGCCGCAGTTTATCAGGATTCTGTAGCCATTAACTCATTGACGTCGATTGTACAATACTGACCAAGAGCGAGTAGTTTCCCGTGCAGTCTTCCCGCTTCGTGCCTCACTCCATCACCTCAAAAGTAGTTTTTCAACCGGCTTGACAATCGAGGAGGATGTGTATGTCCCTTTACATGACACAGTTTGCCTATAATCCTGAGGCATGGTCGGCGATCATCAAAGATCCCAAGCGGCATAACGAGATGATTAAGTCGCTGGTGCAGCGCCTGGGCGGCAGGCTGATCACGATGTACTACTGCTTCGGCGAGTACGACAAGGTGGTGATCTTCGACGTGCCGGACGCGACCAAAGCTACCGCGTTTGTGCTGGCCGCCACATTGCCCGGCCATCTGAAGGCCGTCGAGACGACGCGCCTGCTGACGCTTGAGGAGGCCGTGAGCGCGATGACTACTGCCGGCGATCTGGCGGTCAAAGTCTGAGTCGCTCCGCTAACCTGCCGCTCGCTCGCCGACGCCACTCCTTAGGGGTGGCGTCCGTGCTACAATAGCGCGTAAAGTCGATTCTGGCTGGCGGCGTGCGTTGAAGCTGGTCTGGATCGCATCAGTCGTGAGGGCCAGCGCTCACGGCTGCCGGCCTGGGAAGAAGGATCAACGTGATCGGTTATCGCAGCATACGTCTCGACAAGCGGCAAAAGGGTTGCTGGAAACGTCCGGCGGGCACAAGGAAATGAAACAGCCACGGGTGGCAATCGTCGGCGCGGGACCGGCCGGACTGACCGCCGCGCTGACTGCACATAAGCTTGGCCTCAACGTAACGGTGTTTGAGAAGACCCTGGATTTCGGGCAAGTCGGCGGTGGCCTGGTGCTGCACAGCAACGGCCTGCGCGTCCTCGAAGCGCTGGATCTGCTCGATCTGTTTAAGCCGCTGATGCGGCCCTGCTCGACGCTGGCGGTGGAGCTGCCCAGCGGCAAGCGCTTATCGACCTTCGACTACCGCAAGCTTTCGATTCCCCACAACTACAGCGCCGCGATTATGCGTTATCATCTCCAGGAATATTTGTTGTCCGCCGTGGAGTGGGCCGGCGTGCCCGTGCTGACGGGGCATCGCTGTACGGATCTCAGCTACGAGAACGGCACCGCCTGGCTGCGCTTTGCCAACGGCTGCGACCACGAGTGCGACCTGGTGATCGCCTGTGACGGCATCCACTCGGCGGTCCGCGATGCGGTCGGGCTGCGCTCTAGCCGCCATCCGATCGGGCAGGCATATCTGCGCGGCATCGCCGAGCGGCGCACGGACGACGATCTGATTCGCGAGATCTGGGGGCCGGATGGCCGGCGCTTCGGCATCTGCCCGCTGCCGGGCGATCAAACCTATGTTTTTTGCTCGGTGCCGGTCGGCGGCTGGCGCAAGATCCAGAAAAGCCAGCTCGAATTCTGGCTCGAAAGCTGGCAGATCTTCGGGCCGCGGGTCAGGGATCTGATGGCGGTGGTCGACTGGTCGCAGGCCAACTATAGCGAGGTGGCCGAGGTCGATCTGCGGCGCTGGTGGAAGCTGCCGGTATTTGTCGTCGGCGATGCGGCGCACGCGATGACGCCGTTCATCGGCCAGGGCGCGAACTCGGCGATGGTCGATGCGCTGGTGCTGATGCGGATGCTCGCGCCGGCGCTGCACGGAGGAGCGAATCTAAATCGCGTCGGGCGGGCCTACCAGTCGCTGCGGCGGCCATTTGTGCGGCGGCTCCAGACAACCTCGCGGCGACTGGGTCTGGTCGGCGCGTGGTCGTCGGCTCCGGCGCGGCACACTCGCGACACGCTGATGCAGCTGGCGAGCAGTGTCGGTACCGGGCGCGGCACGCTGCTGCTGGGCGCGGGCTACAATCGTCGCGAGGAGCGCTACTTTTGCCGGGATCGGCAGAATTGATCCGCGATCTTCTGCGATCGAGCGGCGCGAATCGGGTACACTTCAGATCGATCAAAGGTTAGGAGTGTATGATTAAAATTTATACGGACGTAGCCGAGGCCGAGCAAACTGTGCTGCGCCGTCGTTTATTTGAAGATGTGAGCGTCGCGCCGCCGGTTCAGGCCAGTCTGGATCGCATGTTTGGAGCGGGAACCACGCCGGCGCAGGCGGTTGATCGGATCATCGCCGATGTGCGCCGCGATGGCGACGCCGCGCTGAGCCGCTACAGCCGCGAGATCGAAGGCGTGAATCTCGACGCGATCGTGGTCAGCCACGCCGAGATCGACGCGGCCTACCGGCAGCTGGAGCCGGCGCTGATCGATGCGCTGCGGCTGGCGGCGGGCGAGATCGAGCGCTTTCACCGCAAGCAGTCGCGCCAGAGCTGGGTCGAGTGGAGCGACGAGGGCGCGCTGGGCCAGATCGTGGTGCCGCTGGAGCGCGTGGGCGTGTATGCGCCCGGTGGAACCGCGCCGCTGCCGTCGTCGCTGCTGATGGCGGCGATTCCGGCGCGCGTGGCCGGCGTCTCCGAGATCGTGGTTTGCTCGCCGCCCCAGCGCGACACGGGCCAGATCTCGCCGCTGGTGCTAGTCGCCGCCGACATCGCGGGCGTGCAGACGATCTATAAGCTGGGCGGCGCGCAGGCGATCGCGGCGATGGCCTACGGGACCGAGTCTGTGCGGCGGGTGGATAAGATCGTGGGACCGGGTAACATTTTTGTGGTGCTGGCCAAGCGCGCGGTCTACGGCGTCGTCGACATCGAGGCGCTGCCGGGACCGACTGAGACGCTGGTGATCGCCGATGCGAGCGCCGACCCACGACTGGCCGCCGCCGATCTGCTGGCGCAGGCCGAGCACGACACGCTGGCGAGCGCCATTCTGCTGACCAGCTCCGCCGCGCTGGCCGAGCAGGTACAGCTTGAGGTCGGGCGGCAGCTGGAAGAGCTGAGCCGCGCCGACATCGCCGCCGTCTCGATCGAGCGACAGGGCGGCATCGTGGTTGTGCCGTCGATCGAGGATGCCGTGCGGCTGTCGAACGAGTACGCGCCCGAGCATCTGTGCCTGCTGGTCGCCGATCCCTGGCGCTACGTCGGGATGGTGCGCAACGCCGGCGGCATTTTCCTGGGCGAGCGCTCGTTCGAGGTGCTGGGCGATTATGTAGCCGGCCCGAGCCACATCATGCCCACAGGCGGGACCGCGCGCTACGCCTCGCCGGTCAACGTCGACGACTTCCGTAAAATTATTTCGCTGGTGGGTCTGAACGAATCGGCGCTGCGGCGGATCGGGCCGGCTGCTGAGCGGCTGGCGCTGGCCGAGGGTCTGACGGCTCACGGCGCGGCGGTGCGTAAACGGCTCGCCGAAGATACCGACTCACCATCGGCTTAAGAAAGAACACATCAGGGAGGGTTATGCGAAACGTCCGTCCACGCCGCTGGCCGATCAGCGCGCTGCTTCTGCTCTTGCTTGCCGCGTGTGGCACGGCTCAGCCGGTCTCACTCGGCGCGACCGAAACCCCCCCGCCGGTCACAACCGAGGTGTCCGTGTTGCCAGGCGAGCCCGCTGCGACGCCCGAGGCGTCGACGATTCCAGCCGAGCCGGTGGTCACGCCCGGAGCTACCGATCTGCCGGTCACACCGAGCAGTGAGCCGGATTTCAGCCCGATCCCGACGATCGCGGTGCCGACGCCGGTGATCCCGGCCGCGCTGCTGACGCCGGTCGCCTCGCCGCCCGCGCCGGATCTGCAATTCAGCGGCGAAAGCGCGCTGGGCTTTGTCCGCGACCAGATGCAGTGGGTGCCGCGTCACACGGGCACGCCCGGCTGGCAGCAGACTGGCGACTACATTGTGCAGCAGCTGAGCCTGAGCGGCTGGTCGGTCGAGGAGCAGCGCTTCGAGTACCAGGGCGTCAACGCGCGCAACATCATCGCCAAGCGCGGCTCGGGTCCGGTGCTGATCCTGGGCGCGCACTACGATACCCGCAAATACGCCGATCGAGATCCCGACGAGACCAGGCGCCAAGATCCCGTGCCCGGCGCGAGCGATGGCGCCAGCGGCGTGGCGGTGCTGCTTGAGCTGGCGCGACATATCGATCCCGACAAGCTGGGCCGCGAGGTCTGGCTGACCTTCTTCGACGCCGAGGATAACGGCGACATCGAGGGCTGGGACTGGATCGCCGGATCGAGCTACATGGCCCAGAACCTGACGATCACGCCCGAGGCGATGATTCTGCTGGACATGGTCGGCGACGCCGATCTTCAGCTCTACTACGAGGTCAACTCCAACGATCTGTTGAAACAATCGATCTGGCAGACCGCCGCCGAGCTGGGCTACAAGCAGTTTATCCCGGAGCTGCGTCACGCCATGCTCGACGATCACACGCCGTTTCTGGAGCGCAACATTCCGGCGGTCGATCTGATCGACTTCGACTATCCGCCGTGGCACACCGTCGGCGACACGACCGATAAGGTCAGCGCCGAAAGCCTGGAGGCGGTCGGTCGGACGATGGAGCGCTGGCTCGAAACGCGAGCGCAGCCATGAGCGCGCGACCATCATTTCGTGAGGCGCCGGCTGTGCGCGATCTGCTGGCGCGCTCGA
>DASWTW010000260.1:0-2006 GCA_036401895.1 Herpetosiphonaceae bacterium
GTCGCTGGTCAGCGTCAGCATGGGCGTGCCCTGCGCCAGTAGCTCGGCGACATGCTCCGATAGCGCGCGCGTTTCCTGGGTCTCGCTGCCGCTCAGGTCCACCACGATCAGATCGTACTTGCTCAGCTGAAGCACGCGCTCCAGCGAACGCTGATCGGGAATGGCGATCACGCTGTAGCCCAGCGCTTCTAGCTGCTGCGTCAGCATATTGCGCCGCTGCTCCGAGGTCGCTACCAGTAAGATCGTTTTGGCTGAGGGCGTTATAAGCTGCATCGAGACTCTCCATCCGACCGCGTGAGCGAGTAAGGCTGCTCAAGATCGTGCATGATCATGCCATATCGCTCGATTATTGCAAGTTCAAAACCAGATTCGCGTATTCTTCCGTCAGCATCCGCGCCTGCTCGTCGTTCATGCCCTCGGCGATCACATGGAAGAACGGACCTTCATGATCGGGCAGCACCAGCACCCATTGTTCGCCGAGATCTACCTTGATGCCGTCGATCTGATCGAGCTGCCGATCGGCGAACTGCTCGTTGAGCAGGCGCATCACTTTGCCCTTGTTCTCCCAGCGACAGGCGACGCGAGCCGTGGCCATGTAGTGCGGCGGCAGCGCATCGATAACGCTCGAAAGCGACACCTGCTGCAGCGCCAGCAGCTCGATCAGCTTGACCATCGCAAACAGACCATCGGCGATCGGATAAAAGCTCGGGAAGATCTGATTGCCCGCCGCGTCGCCCAGCAGCAGGTAGTCGCGATGCTGGGCGCCGATCTGCATCAGCGCGGCCAGCGTCGAGCGCGTGCGGACGATCGTTCCGCCGTGGCGCTGGGCGATCTGCTCGAAGGCGCGCGGCATGTCAACCGGAATCGCGACCTCGCCGCCGTCGTAGCAGCGCATCGACAGCTCGGTCAGTGCGGCTAGCGTTTGCACATCCGACAGATGCCGTCCGCGATCGTCGACCACAAAAATCTTCTCGCCGCCGGGATCGAGCCGCACACCAAGATCGGCTTTCAGCACCGGCACGATCGCCGCCAGCTGCTGCATGCCAGCTTCGAACTCGGCCGGCGTTTGAAAGATGCGCGACTCGTCGAGCACCGCGTTCAGCTCGACCACGTCGCACTGGAGGCGGCGCAGCACCGTCGAGGCGATCGACGAGGCGTTGGCGCTGGCATAGTCCACGACCAGCTTGAAGCGCCGGGCGATCGCTTGTAGCGCCTCCGGCCGCAGCACGTCGAAGAAATGCCGCATATAGGTTTCTTCGACGCCGCTCTGATACGAGATTCTGCCGATCTCGTCCAGATACACCCGCCGGTAATCCTCGCGAAAATACACATTCTCGATCTTCCGCTCGGCCGCGCTGTCGATATCCAGCCCCTGGCGATCGAAGAACTTGATGTCGACCACGCGATTGTCCAGCGGCGACAGCCGTACATGAATCCCGCCGACCGCGCTAGTGGCGTGGACCATAAAGCGGGCGACCGGAATCGGCATCGAGCTGATGTCGGCCACGTTGATGCCGGCCGAGGGCAGCCCCGAGATGATCGCGCGCTTCAACATGCGCGGCGTGTAGTGCGCATCGCGGTTGATCAGCACAGTCGAGCCTTTGGGTAGCGTGCCGCCGTAGGCCGCGCCGAGCTTGGCGCAAAACTCCGGCGTGATGTCGATGTTGACCAGCCCGGTGATGCCATAGCGCCCGAAGAGCACGCGGCGGCCCTGCGAGCCCCAGATGATGCTGTTCATCACCACCGCGCCCTCGTCGATCTCTTTGCTGGGCCAGATCTTCACGCCGGCGTTGATCACCGCGCCCGAGTTGACGACCGTATAATCGCCGACCACTGCGCCCTCGAAGAGCACAGCCCGGCTCTTGATATTGGACTGCCGCGTCACGATCGCGCCGCGCAGCTCGGCCCGCTCGCCGATATAGGAATTGCGCCAGATAATCGAGCGATCGATGTGCGCGCCGGTATCGACGATGTTATAGTCGCGGATCACCGTCGGGCCGTTGATC
>DASWTW010000261.1:0-10528 GCA_036401895.1 Herpetosiphonaceae bacterium
GCTGATCTATGAAACCTTCACCGTCGCCCAGCGCAGCTACGAGGGCGGGCCGCGCTCCGATGCGATGCTGTTGCAGCCGGGAGAGCTGCCGGCGCTCTTTCCATCGTTTGCGGTGCTTGAGCATACTGAGGGCGTGATCGAAGAGGGTGGAAGACCCCGCGCGCTGGCCGGGCTGGTCGCCCGACGATCTGATTGACATTCTGAATTGGGGAGCTACGTGAATGAAAGCTGCGATCTTTCGCCAGCATGGGCCGATCGATAACTTGGAATATACCGATGTTCCCGCGCCGACGCCGGGTCCGAACGAGGTGCTGGTGCGTGTCCGAGCGATCGCGCTCAACCATCTGGATCTGTTTGTGCGTGAGGGCATGCCCGGCCTCAAGCTTGAGCTGCCGCACGTCGGCGGCTGCGACATCGCCGGGGAGATCGAGGCGGTCGGCGTGGCGGTCGAGGGCTGGCGCGAAGGCGAGCACGTCGTGATCAATCCGTCGCTGTCGTGCGGCGTGTGCGAGTTTTGCATCATGGGCGAGGAAAGCCTGTGCCAGCGCTATCAGATCATCGGCGAGCATGTGCGGGGCGGCGCGGCCGAGTATATCGCGGTGCCGAGCGCTAATCTGTTTCGTATTCCTGACGATTACCCGTTCGAGCAGGCCGCCGCCGTGCCGCTCGTCTTTATGACCGCCTGGCGCTCGCTGATCAGCCAGGGCCAGCTGCGCACCGGACAGTCGACGCTGATCCTGGGGGCGGGCGGCGGTGTGGCCTCGGCGGCGATCCAGATCGCCAGGTTTGCGGGCGCGAAAGTCTACGCGGCCTCCCGCGAGGAGAGCAAACGCCGGCAGGCGCTCGATCTCGGCGCGCATGAGGTGCTGGATAGCAACGAGGATTTTTCCAAGGAGCTGTGGAAGCGGACCAACAAGCGCGGCGTCGACGTAGTGCTGGAAAATGTGGGCGCGGCAACCTGGGATCGCGCGCTGCGCTCGGTGGTCAAAGGCGGCCGCGTGGTGGTCTACGGCGCGACCAGCGGGCCGATCGTGCAGCTGGATCTGCGGCAGATCTTCTGGAAGCAGTATGCGATCATCGGCGCGACGATGGCTAATCGCCGCGAGTTCAATGCCGTCATGCGGCTGGTCTTCTGGGAGCGCCAGCTTCAGCCGGTCGTCGATCGCGTGCTGCCGCTGTCCGAGATTCGTGAGGCGCACCGCGTGCTGGAAAGCGGCGAGCAGTTCGGCAAGATCGTGCTCACTCCATAAAGGATTCGTATGCAGCGCGTTGTTTCGCTGATTCCCAGCGCGACCGAGATCGTGTGTCTGCTCGGGCTGGAGTTGCAGCTTGTCGGCCGCTCGCACGAGTGTGATTATCCGCCGTCCGTGCAGCGCCTGCCGATCTGTACCGCGCCCGCCGTCGATGTTTCGGGCTCCAGCGCCGAGATCGATCGCCAGGTAAAAAGCGCGCTCCGGGATGCGCTGGCGATCTATCGCGTTCATGACGATGTGCTGCGGCAGGTGCAGCCGAGCGTGATCGTGACGCAGGCGCAGTGCGATGTGTGCGCCGTGAGCCTCAAAGATGTCGAGCAGGCCGTCTGCCGGTGGCTCGAATCGCAGCCACAGATCGTGTCCCTGGAGCCGCGCACGCTCGCCGATGTGTGGGACGACATTCTACGTGTCGCTCAGGCCCTGGATGTTCCCGAGCGCGGTGCGGCGGTGGTGGCGCAGCTACAGCGGCGTGTGGCGGCGATCGCCGAGCAGGCACAGGGCATGGATTCGCGTCCGACAGTCGCCTGTCTCGAATGGCTCGATCCGCTGATGGCCGGCGGCAACTGGCTGCCCGAGCTGGTCGAGCTGGCGGGCGGCACGAATCTCTTCGGCGCGGCGGGCGCTCACTCGCCGTGGATGACCTTCGACGCGCTTCGCGAGGCTGATCCCGACGTGATTGTGCTGCTGCCGTGTGGCTTCGACATCGCCCGCACGCGCGACGAGCTTCCCGCGCTAACAGGGCAGCCCGGCTGGCGGGAGCTTCAGGCTGTGCGTGCTGGACGCGTGTATCTGACCGACGGTAACCAATTTTTTAATCGGCCGGGTCCACGGCTGGTGGAATCGCTGGAGATTCTGGCCGAGATTATTCATCCGCAGAGCTTTAGCTTCGGACACGTGGGCAGCGGCTGGGAGCGGCTGAAGTCATAGCCGCCTGGCTGAACTTTGAGGATCGACACAGAGTCGATCCTCAACATGTTGTAAAGATTTTGTCACCTCATGTGCTCGATCCTCATGCTATACTACGGCCCCTTCAACTGATAGCAGCATGCGACATTCATCTGTGTGGATCAATGCTGATCGAGATTCGCTCCGCGTCTGAAAGCGCCGCGCACCGCTGAGAAGCTTATAAGCGTGGTGTCATCTCGATGTGCTTTGGCTTTCCGAGTCGCGCTGCTACGATCGACGTGCACTGAAAGGAATACACATGCGCCGTCTTCTTGTTTTTCCGCTCCTTATCGTCCTGCTCACATCGCTGGCACCCTCGGTCGCGGTGCGCGCCGATGATCCCGCTCCGCAGCCGCTCGGCAATATGATGGGCATGGTCATTCGCGATCCGCACTACGAGTGGAACACCAACCCGAGCTTCCCCAACGACGTTAACCGCGCCTTCTACGACGCCATGGGCGTGAAGCTCGAAGATGCCGGCGTCAAATGGGTGCGCATCGAGATCTTTGCCGAGGAGTTCGGCAGCAACGCCGGATTTGTCACGACTCAAAAGTATCGCTACTTCATCAACGAGGTCGCGCCGCGCCACGGCATCAAAGTGCTGGCGCTGCTGGCTACGCCGCTGGTGCGCTGGCAGACCGGCGACGATAAAGGCGAATATCTCAACCCTGAGCTGCTGGAAGCGGCCTCCGACGATCCGCCGTCGACCTCGCCCAATGCCTGCGGCAAGGCCGGTACCGAGCCGCTCTATCCTTACGGCTGCGGCACGAATCCCTACATGCGCATCTGGCTCAACAATGCCTTCGACGTCGCGCAGGCGTTCCCGTACAATCCGGCGACCGGCGCCGGTATCGCGGCGATCGAGGTGCTGAACGAAGAAAATCGCTATCTCAACGGCGGCGGCAAAGGTCTGCGCCCGCTCTCCGTGGCCACGCTGCTGACCAAGTTCTATCGCATCTATAAGAATGTGCGCTGTCCGGGCGGCGCGATCGGCGGAAGCTGCGATCAGGTCAAGATCCTGCTCGGCGGCCTGCATCCCGATCGCTGCGATGACTGCGCGACCGGCGGCTTCAGCGATCGGCAGTATCTCGACGCGATCTACAAATCGTCGGCGTTCCAGGGCTATCGCACCACCTACAGCAAGTATCCGGTCGACGGCATCGGCTATCATCCCTACCCAATGGAGATGCGCAGTGGCCTGGTTCCCGAGCCGAGCGGCTCGCTGGATCTGTTCCGCGTGCCGGCGCGCATGGACGCGATGCGGGCCGTGATGGTGCAAAACCTCGACAGCGCCAATAAGTTCTGGATCACCGAGGTTGGCGATCGCGGCGCTCCGATCACCGTCGATCCGGCGGGCGACAACGAGCGGCGCCAGGCGCAGTTCATGCGCTCGATCTACTGGTTCCTGTGGCGCGATCGGGATTTTGTCGAGAATGTCTTCTGGTTCAAGTACGAGGACTTCGCGGTGCCGGAAGATCCCGACGCGGTTGGGCCGGAAAACTGGGGCGTCGTGCGCATCAAGCCCGGCACCACCACCGAGTACGACAACAACGGCGAGATCGAGCGGACCAAGCAGTCGTTCACCACGTTCAAGGAGCTTGCCGAGATCGGCCTGAGCGAGTATCACACCTACATTCCCGCCGCGACCCAGGAGTAAATCTGTTCCTCACAACAAAACCGGGCGACTCACTGAGTCGTCCGGTTTGCGTTTAATGAAAGATGCGATCTCACGCCCCTTCAGCGCCCGCTCCTAGCTCCTCAATTTCCCCGATCTCATCGAGATAATTCCAGACGCTCATGTCGGGCGGCTCCATGCCGAGCTGCGTGATAATCACCGAGATGTGCGTGCGGTGCTCGGTCGAGTGAGTGATCGCCTGAGGAATCAGGCTGGCGAGCTTGTAAGCGACCAGCATGCGCGGCGGTCGCTGCCGCACCATCGTATCGGCCCGCGCCGAGAGCGCCAGCTGAAGCAGCTCGTCGCCAGTCCAGCGCACCGCATCCTTCAACGCCTTGAAGCCGGGAAACTGCTTGAATGAGATCGGCTCTTCCGGCACCCGGCCGTTGACGCGCTCCACGTAGCCGACCTCGGCGCCGATGATATGCACCAGCGTATCGCGGATCGAGCCGAAGCCGCCGATCGTCGTGGCGTCGAGCTGCTCATCGCTCAAGCCCTCGCAGAAGTCCAGCAACTTCAGGTTAGCCCAGGTATTGTGCGCGAAAAATACGGTCAGCACGCTTGGATCAGGTTGTCCATGATCTGGCATCATCGCCCTCCATAGATATGTAGGTTTTGAATGCGAAGTGGCTACAGCACGCGGCCATGCTCGACGCGCACACGGCTGATGTGCGCCAGAAACGACGGATCGAAGTCGGCCAGGTCGGCGGCGGTCATCAGCGTCTGCTGGTTGGGCCGATCGATGAACTGGAGCAGATGCGCCCGCCGCGCCGCGTCCAGCTCTGAGAGAATATCATCGAGGAGCAGCACGGGCGCGTCGCCGGTACGAGCGCGCATCAGCTCGGCCTCGGCCAGCTTGAGCGCCAGCGTCAGGCTGCGCTGCTGGCCGCGCGATCCGTACACGCCGATATCGACGTCGTCCAGACGGCAGATCACGTCGTCGCGGTGTGGCCCGATCAAGGTCTGGCCGCGATCCAGCTCTTCACGCAGGCCGCGCTCAAGGCAGGCCGCGAACGTTTGCTGCAACCCGCCGCGATCATCTTTCGCATCTTTCGCCTCGATCGTGCCGACATAGCTGATCTTGAGCATCTGTGGCACGCCCGCGATGTCCAGGTGGATCGGCGCTCCCAGCTCGGCGATCTGCTGCATGGCCTGCTGGCGCTCGGCGATAATATACGCGCCGTTGGAGGTGATCTGCTTGTCCCAGAATTGAAGCTGTCGTCGCGCCTCGTCCAGGCTGAAGGATCGTGATCGCGAGTGACGCTGGTCGCGCCAGCCTCGCAGCAGAGCGTTACGCTGAAGCAGCGCTTTGTTGTACTCGGCCAGCGCCCGCACGTAGCGCCCGTCGAGCTGTGAGAGCATCACGTCGAGCCAGCGCCGGCGATCGGCGGGCGGCCCGGTGAGCAGCTCGATGTCCAGCGGCGTGAACAGCACAACCCGCAGCTGCCCGACCAGATCCAGCGCACGGCGAGCGGTTTTGTTGATGCGGATCGTTTTCTGGGTCATCGGCATGAGCGTACCGCCCGCGTCCTGCTTGCGCTGCACAACCAGCTCGATCAGCAGCTTCTCGTCTTTGGCGTTGGCCGCGCGGCGCATCACATTCGTCACCATACGCGTAAACGGCGCGATGCCGAGATCGGCGGTGGTGTCCCAGTTGATCAGCTCGCGATCCGCCGAGGTGCGCGGCGAGCGCGTTGTGGCCAGGTAGTAGAGCGCTTCCAACAGCGTAGTCTTGCCCGCCGCGTTCGGACCGTAGAAGAGCGTGGTTCCCGGCTGAAGCGGCAGCTCTAGCTCGCGGTAGTTGCGAAAGTTGCGCAGGCTGAGATGCGAAACGTACATGATTAGCTGTATTCCAGAGGTGTCTTGCGCAGAGCCGCCAGATCCGCTGCGCCCGTGCAGAACATCGTGATGCGCAGCTCTTCCTGAAAGCCGCGCAGCCCCTCGACGATCGCTTCGACGCCGCGCTCACCCGCCGCCTGAGCCAGATACGGCGCGGCTGAGCCCACAACATCGGCGCCCAGCGCGATCGCCTTAGCCACGTCCAGCCCGCTGCGCACGCCGCCCGAGCCGATCAGCGTAATCCTGGGCAGAGCAGCGCGCACCTCTTTGATCGCCTCGGTGGTGGGAATGCCCCAGCCCGCGAAGGTCGCCGCGATGCTGCGGCCGCGATCCTGCGTATGCCGAAAGCGCTCGACCTCGCTCCACGATGTGCCGCCGGCGCCTGCCACGTCGATCGCCGCCACGCCTGCATCGACCAGCTTGCGCGCGACCTCCACGCCGATGCCGTTACCGACTTCCTTAACGATCACCGGAACCTCAAGCTCGCGGCAGACGGCTTCGATCTTGCCGAGCAGACCTTTGAAGTTGGTGTTGCCCTCGGGCTGCACCGCCTCTTGCAGCGCGTTCAGATGCAGAATCAGCGCGTCGGCCTCGATCATCTCGACTGCGCGGCGACATTCGGCGATGCCATAGCCATAGTTGAGCTGCACCGCGCCGATGTTGGCCAGCAGCACCGCCGTGGGCGCGACCTTGCGCACCTGGTAGGTGCGGGCCAGCGCCGGGTTGCTCAGCGCCGCTCGCTGCGAGCCGACGCCGAGGGCTACACCCAGCGTCTCGGCGGCCTCGGCCAGCATCAGGTTGAGCCGCTCGGCCTCGTGCGCGCCGCCGGTCATCGACGAGATCAGCAGCGGGGCGTTGAGCCGCTTGCCCACAAAGTCTACGCTGGTATCGATCGCGCGGAGATCCAGCTCCGGCAAGGCGCAGTGCCGAAAGCGGTAGCGCGCCCAGCCCGACGTCACGCCCTTGGCGTTCACGTCTTCGCCCAGCACGATCCGAATATGATCCAGCTTTCGCGACTCGGTTGTATCTTCGCTCAATGGTTGTTCCAATTAGTTGCCTTTGGCTTTGATACGATTAATATAACATAGATGTGCTGATCTTCGTCGGGAGCGCGCCGCCAGACGACGATGGCGCGATCGCACGCTACAAGGTTGGCTACCGGCGCTCGGTTCGATAGCGTGCTGCGCGATCGGCTTACCTGCGCTATAGTGGAGCAACGTCCACTTGTTACGTCAGGAAAACCGATGTCCAAAGACCAGATTTTGATCGTCACCGAGTCCGTTGACCTCCACAGTGACGACATGGTCCACGAGCTGCGCCGCCAGGGCCACGATCCGATTCGTCTCAACACTGAGGATATTCCGCTCAATACGCTGCAATCGTTCCATCTCGACGGCGACCGGCTGCGTGGCGAGATTCGCATTCAGACCAATGGCCGCACGATCGATGTCGGCGCGATCCGCTCGATCTGGTGGCGACGGCCCAACGCCTTTACACTGCCGGAAGATCTATCCGAGCAGGAGCTGGAGTTTGCCAGGGGCGAGATCCGCCACGCGCTGGGCGGGCTGTGGGCGGCGGTCGAGTGCTACTGGGTCAGCTTTCCGGCGCATATTCGACAGGCCAGCTGGAAGCTGGATCAGCTCAAGCGTGCCGCGCGGCTTGGCTTCGACGTGCCGCGCACGCTGATCACAACTGATCCCGACGCGGCGCGCGCGTTTCTGGAGCAGTGCGGCGGCCAGATGATCTACAAGGTGATGACCGATCCTATGCTGGCGCTGCACAAAGCGATTCGTCCCGGCGATCCGGCTCCCGTGCGGCCACGCGCCGCGCGCACCACGCTGATCGCACGCGAGAACGCCGCGCTCCTGGACTCGATCCGCTCGGCGCACTGCCAGTTCCAGGAATATATTCCCAAGCAGGTCGAGCTGCGTGTAACGGTGATCGGCGATGAGGTCTTTGCAGCGGCGATCCACTCGCAGGAGCACCCCAAGACCAGCCTCGACTGGCGGCACTACGAGATTCAGATTCCGTATCGCAAGGCCGAGCTGCCGCCGGAGATCGCCGAGCGCTGTCTGCAATTCGTGCGCAGCTACGGGCTTAATTTCAGCGCGCTCGACCTGATCTTGACGCCGGATGGCCGCTATGTGTTTTTGGAGAATAATCCCAACGGCCAGTTCATGTTTGTCGAAAAGCAGGTGCCCGAGCTGAAGATGACGGCGGCGCTGGCCGGCTGTTTGATCCGTGGCGCGAACAGTTAGGCCAGTTCGTACATACCTTGCCTGCGTAGGGGCGTGATGTATCACGCCCAGGACACACCGCCGGTGTGTCCCTACAGAGAATGCAATTATCTACCGAACACAAAACGAGCATCGATCACTCGATGCTCGTTCTGGTTTCGTCGTTGCGGCCTACTGTTTTTTGCCGCCGCCGCTGTCGCTGCCGGAGCGCTCGTCATGCATGGTCCGGTCACGCGTCTGGCCTTCGTGCTGACGATATTCGCGTCGCGCATCGCCTTTCTCAGCCTGCGCGCCCTTCTCTAGCTGCTTGGTCTCGCCGGTATCGCCGCCGCGCTCACCTTTGACATCGACATCGTCATTGCGATTATCTGACATGTAAAATCCTCCTTCTCCTCTCGTCGCTTAGCTAGCTCTCGTCGGCCTGATTCAGCCGCTCGGGATTGTCCACGCCGATCAGCTTGTTCCACACGACATAATCGACGGCGCTCTTGGGCACAAACCAGTTGCCTTGCCCTGCCTCCATATTGCCGAGCGCTTTGAACTCGGCGCGATCGGGTTTTTGCAGATCGATATAGACCGCGCCCTGCTCCAGCCGTGTGCCGACCGGCAGCACCGGAACGCGCTTCAGCTCGTCGTCGGTAAAGCCGTCCAGGCTGCGATGGAGCTCGGGAATGTCGTAGGCGGTCGGCCCGTCCAGCTCCGCCTGCGATCCAGCCTGGCCGTAGTTCAATCCGGCGTTGGCGTCCGGGCTGAGATCTTGTCGCCACTCTTCGGGATGTTGTTCGCCAGCATGGAATCCTTTTTGTGTCATCTCTTCTCCTCCTGCTGTGTCCTCGGTTACGCTGTGATGTGTACGCTACGCCTCGGCCTCCTGCGCGACCGGCTCGTCGATCGGCACTTCGAAGATCCGAAACGCCGGCTGCTTGGGATAGTGTTTCTTGAGCAGCGAGTGCGATACGTTGTAGACCGGGATGCCGCCCATGGTCTTGCCCTCGGGCGAGCCGTTGTGCGCGTGTCCATGAAAGATCGCCTTGACGGGATAGCGCGAAAACGGCTCTTCCAGGCGGCTGGTGCCCAGGTATGGGAAGATCTCGGGCGGCTCACCCTCGACGGTGGCCTGGATCGGTGCGTAGTGCAGCACCGCGATCCGCTGCTCCATGCGCAGCCGGGCCAGCGCCGACTCCAACTTCAGCGCCTCGTCGATCGCCTCCTGCACAAAGGTTTTGATCGACTGCTCGCCCCAGTAGCCGAGCGTGCCGCGTCCGAAGCCGCCGGCAAAGCCTTTGATGCCCGCAAAGCCGATGCCGTGAAACTCGCAGGTATCGCCGTCGAGCATGGTGATGCCGGCGTTGCACAGAATGTCGCGGACCTCGTCCACCTGGCCGGACTCGTAGTCGTGGTTGCCCAGCACGCCGATGATCGGCAGCTTGAGCGCCTTGATCTCCTGCGCCAGAATCTCGGCCTCCTCGGGCAGGCCATAGTCGGTAAGATCGCCGCACAGGATCAGAATATCGGCGTGCTCGGCGACCTGTGCGAACAGCGGCTGTAAGCTGCCCTGCGACGTTTTATTACAATGAATATCGCCAACTGCCGCCAGTCGCACCACTTCGCGTGCCATCGATTCCTCCTGTCTTCGTCGTCGGTCAACCCGTGGCTGACAAAGGTATCTGCCTGAGTCGTGAGCAAGTTGCATACCCCGATCCGCCTGAACAGCCGCATCTGAGCGCACGCCGGGCCGCAGCCGTTCTCTGGCACACCTTTTGCCAAGAGTATGTCACCTCTGCGGCTGTACATCTTCGCAGAGCTTCTGAGAGCAGGCGATGAAGCCTAAGGAGCCCGTCATGCGACCCAATACGATCGCTGAACATCTTGATCCAGAAACCCGCAAATTTTATGAGCATACACTGACGATTCTCAACACCTCGCAGATTCCGTTCCTGGTCGGCGGGGCCTACGCCTTCGAGCGCTATACCGGCATCGCGCGCCATACCAAGGACCTGGATATTTTTGTGCGCGAGGCGGATTGCCGGCCCGTCCTGGAGACGCTGGCGAAAGCCGGCTACCAGACCGAGATGCCGTTTCCGCACTGGCTCGGCAAAGCCTACTGCGACGACGATTTTGTTGATGTGATTTTCAGCTCGGGCAACGGCCTGTCGCCGGTCGACGATCTATGGTTTGAGCACGCGCCCGAGGATCATATTCTCGATATTCCGATCAAGCTGGTGCCCGCCGAAGAGATGCTGTGGTCGAAGATGTTCATCATGGAGCGCGAGCGCTTCGACGGCGCGGATGTCGCGCATATTTTCCACGCGCTGGCCGATACGCTCGACTGGGAGCGGCTGGTGGATCGGGTTGGCGATCACTGGCGCGTGCTGCTCAGCCATCTGATCCTGTTTGGCTTTATCTATCCCGGCGAGGCGTCGAAGATTCCGCAGGATCTGATGCGGGCGCTGCTGCGTCAGCTGGAGACCGAGCTGCAACAGCCCGACGCTCCGAGTAATCTCTGCCAGGGTACGCTAGTCTCGCGCGAGCAGTATCTGATCGACATCGAGAAGCGAGGCTACCGCGATGCCCGCCTG
>DASWTW010000262.1:0-2784 GCA_036401895.1 Herpetosiphonaceae bacterium
TCTGGCCGCTCAGTGTGGGCGCGCAGCTGGTGCTGGTGCCGGCGGAGACCCGCGCTGACAGCGCCGCGCTGGTGCGCACACTCGCCGCGCAGCGCATTAGTGTCTTTGGGGCGAGTCCCAGCCAGCACGCGGTCTTGTTGGCGGAGCCCGGCATCGCTGCCTGCACCAGCTTACGCTATGTGGTGAGCGGCGGCGAGCCGCTGTCGGACGAGGTGTACCAGCGATTTGTCAGCCGGCTGCGGGCGACGCTGTGCAATTGCTACGGTCCCACCGAAGCGACGATCGACACGACGTTCTGGGTCGGTGCGCCAGGCGACGCGGCCGCGCGTCCGCGGATCGGACGACCGCTGCCTAATGTGCAGGTGTATGTCCTGGATCGCCGCATGGAGCCGGTGCCGGTGGGCGTGGTCGGGGAGCTGTACGTTGGCGGCGCGGGGCTGGCGCGGGGCTACCACCAGCGACCGGCGCTGACCGCTGCGCGCTTCGTGCCGCATCCGTTCAGCCACACACCGGGGCAGCGGCTGTACCGCACCGGCGATCTGGTGCGCTACCAGGCCGATGGGCAGCTGGACTTCGTCGGCCGGAACGACGAGCAGGTCAAGCTGCGCGGCTTCCGTATCGAGCTGGGCGAGATCGAGGCGGCGCTACGCGCGCATGACGCCGTCCGGGATGCGCTGGTGCTGCTCCGCGACGAGCGGCTGGTGGCGTACGTGGTGGGAGAGAACCTAGAACCTAGAACCCAGAACTTAGAAGGTGAGCCGGATGGTTCTAGGTTCTTAGTTCTTAGTTCTGACTTCCTGCGGACCTTCCTCGCCGAGCGCCTGCCGGAGTACATGGTGCCGAGCGCGATCGTGGTGCTGGACGCGTGGCCGCTGACCGCCAACGGCAAAATCGATCGGGCCGCGCTGCCGGAGCCGGCCTGGAGAGCCGCGCCCGAGGTCGAGGCGGTGCTGCCGCGCACGCCGATCGAGGGCGTGATTGCCAACGTCTGGCGCAGCGTGCTGGGCGTCGAGCGCGTCGGCGTTTATGATAACTTCTTCGCGCTGGGCGGCCACTCGCTGCTGGCCACGCAGGTCGTGAGCCGCCTGCGCCAGATCTTACAGGTCGAGATCCCGCTGCGGCTGCTCTTTGAAGCGCCGACCATCGACAGCTTGACGACCTGCCTTGCCGGACAGCCTGCCGCCGCGGCGCTGCCCCTGGTGCCGGTGCCGCGTGATGACCGGCCGCTGCCGCTCTCGTTTGCCCAGCAGCGCTTGTGGTTCCTGGATCGCCTCCAGCCCGGCAGCAGCGCCTACCATGTGCCGCTGGTGGTCCGCCTCCACGGCCACATCGACCGGATCGCTCTCCAGCGCAGCCTCAGCGCAATCGTGGAGCGCCACGAGGTGCTGCGCACCACAGTTGCCCAACCCGGTACCGCGCCGGACGAGCAACCGATCCAGGTCATTCTTCCCGCCGCGCTGGTGCCGCTGCCCGTGGTCGACGTGTCAGATCTGCCGGAGGCGACGGTTAACGCCCTGGTGCAATCCGAGGTGCAACAGCCATTCGACCTTCAGTCGGGGCCGCTGCTGCGGGCGCGGCTGCTGCGGTGCTCGGCGCGTGAGCATGTGCTGGTGCTCCTGCTGCATCACATTGTCACGGATGGGTGGTCGCAGAGCGTGCTGCTGCGCGAGCTGATCGCGCTGTATCGCGGTTTTGCCGGCGGTGCGGCGGTTGATCTGCCGGCCTTACCGATCCAGTACGCCGATTATGCGCTCTGGCAGCGCCAGTTACTTCAGGGCGATCTGCTGGAGCGCCAGCTGGGCTACTGGCGCGCGCAGTTAGCCGATGTCGCGCCGCTGGATCTGCCGACCGACTATCCACGCCCACCTATCGCAACCACGCGTGGCGCGCACACAAGCTTTGAGCTTTCTGCCGCGCTGACCAGCGATCTGCATCGGGTCAGCCAGCAGCACGGCGCGACGCTGTTTATGACCTTGCTGGCGGCGTTCAAGGTGCTGCTCAGCCGCTACAGCGGCCAGGACGATATCGTCGTCGGCACGCCGATCGCCGGGCGGGTGCGACCGGAGCTAGAGGACCTGATCGGCTTCTTCGTCAACACGCTGGTGTTACGCACCGATCTCGCCGGCCAGCCCTCCTTTGCCGAGCTGGTGGCGCGGGTGCGCACGACCGCGCTGGACGCCTACGCCCATCAGGATCTGCCCTTTGAGCTGATCGTCGAGCAGCTCCAGCCGGAGCGCGATCTCAGCCGCTCGCCGCTGTTCCAGGTGCTGTTCGCCCTCCAAAACACCCCGAGCGCCACGATCGACCTTGACGATCTGACCCTGGAGCCGGTCGTCGCCGACTGGATCAGCGCCAAGTTTGATCTGACGCTGACGCTGAGCGAGACGGCGCAGGGACTGGTCGGCGGGTTCGAGTATCGCACGGATCTGTTCGCTGCCGCGACGATTGAGCGGATGGCGACGCACTTCCAGACGTTGCTGGCGGCGCTGGTTGCCGATCCGCAGCAGCCGATCGATCGCCTGCCGCTGCTGACCGCCGCCGAGCGCCGGCGGCTGCTCCATGCTTGGAACGCGACCACGCTGGCCTATCCCACCGACGGCGGCCTGGCTGAGCGCGTGGCGGCTCAGGCGCGCCACACGCCGGATGCGATCGCGGTAATCTGCGGCGACGCGACGCTGAGCTATGCGCAGCTCAACGCCCAGGCCAACCAGCTGGCGCATCACCTCCAGGCCCTGGGCGTCGGTCCCGAGGTCCGCGTCGGCATCGCCCTGGCGCCCTCGCTGC
>DASWTW010000263.1:0-8579 GCA_036401895.1 Herpetosiphonaceae bacterium
GCTGAGCAAAGCCTTTCGCGCCAAAACCGACGCTACCAACTTCTGCGCGATCGGCTCGGTCAAAAGCAACATCGGCCACCTGGGCGCTGCGGCGGGAGTCGCCAGCCTGATCAAAACGGTGCTCGCGCTCAAACATCGCCAGCTGCCGCCAACCCTGCATGTTACGCAGCCCAACCCGGTGATCGACTGGCGCGGCAGCCCGTTTTACGTGAACACGCGGCTCCAGCCCTGGCCCGCCGCCGCGCCGCGCCGCGCCGGCGTTAGCTCGTTTGGCGTGGGCGGCACCAACGCGCATATGATCGTCGAGGAAGCGCCGCAGCCCGAGCCGACCAGTCCGTCGCGTCCCTGGCAGATCCTGGTCATCTCCGCCAAAACGCCGACCGCCCTGGAGCGCGCCACCGAGAATCTAGCGCAGTACTTCCGGCACGGCCCCACCGCCGATCTGGCCGACATGGCCTACACGCTCCAGCTCGGACGCACCAGCTTTCCGTTTCGGGGTATGCTCGTCTGCCGCGACAGCGCCGACGCGCTGGCGACGCTGGAGCGCCTTGATCCGCAGCGCGTCTTTCGCGCCTTCGAGGAGCGCAGCGAGCGCCCGATCGTGTTTGTTTTTCCCGGCCAGGGCACACAATATGTCAACATGGGCCGCGAGCTGTACGATGACGAGCCGGTCTTTCGCGCCGCCGTGGATCGCTGCGCCGAGTTCTTGATCCCACATCTCGACTTTGACCTGCGCGATATTTTGTATCCCGAAGCCGCGACCGACGAGGCCACAGCGCAGCTCAACCGGACCGCGCTCACCCAGCCGGCGCTGTTTATCGTCGAGTACGCGCTGGCGCAGCTCTGGCAATCATGGGGCGTGACGCCCAGCGCCATGATCGGCCACTCGATCGGCGAATACGTCGCGGCCACGCTGGCGGGCGTGTTCAGCCTTGAGGATGCGCTGCTGCTGGTTGCGCGGCGCGGCGAGCTGATGCACAGCTTGCCCTCGGGATCGATGCTGGCTATATCGCTGCCGGCCGCCGAGGTCCAGCCGCTGCTTGGTCTTGACTTGTCGCTGGCGGCGATCAACGGGCCGCAGCAGAGCGTCGTCGCGGGGCCGAGCGAGGCGGTGCTGGCGCTCAAGCAGCAGCTTGAGCTGCGCGGCGTCGACGCTAAACTGCTGCACACCTCGCACGCCTTCCACTCGACGATGATGGAGCCGATCCTTGACGCCTTCGCCGCGCAGGTCGCGCGTGTGGCCGCGCAGCCGCCGCTGATCCCGTTTGTTTCGAACATCACCGGCGACTGGATCACGGCCGAGGAGGCGACCAGCCCGCACTACTGGGCCAACCAGCTGCGCGCCACGGTGCGCTTCGGCGATGGGCTGCACACGGTTTTGGAGAAGCCTGACGCGATCCTGCTGGAAGTCGGGCCGGGCCACGCGCTCAGCCGCCTGGCTCGCCAGCACGGGAGCTACACGCGCCAACATACCGTGCTGCCGTCGCTACCCTCGGCGCGCGAGCAGGAGTCCGACCAGGCTTTTGTGCTAACGGCGCTGGGCAAGCTCTGGCTCAACGGCGCGGCGATCGACTGGTCCGGCCTGTACGCGGAAGAGTCGCGCCGCCGGGTGCCGCTGCCGACCTATCCCTTCGAGCGCCAGCGCTACTGGATCGAGCCGGGAGTGCAGCAAGCTCCACCGCTCGGCGAAATCACCGCCGCCGCGCCGCAGCCGATCGAGACCGAAGCGGAGCGGCCGGTGCTGGCGCTCGACGCGATCCGCCCTGGAGTTGCGACGACGTTTGTCGCGCCGCGCAACGAGATCGAGCGACGCGTAGCCAGGATCTGGCAGGAGATGCTGGGCGCTGAGCAGATCGGCGTGTACGACAGCTTCTTCGAGCTGGGCGGCCACTCGCTGCTGGGCCTGCAAGTGATCTCGCAGGTCCGCGATGCGTTCCAGATCGATCTGCCGCTGGAAGCCTTCTTCCAGGACCCGACGATCGCGAGTCTGGCCGAGGCGATCGCTGCGCAGCAGCCCGCACCCGAGGAACTGGACGAGATCGCGCGCATCCTGGCTGAGATCGAAGAACTGGCGCCGGAAGCGCTGGCCGAGGAGCTGCTGAGCGGCTCGCTTGCGGATCTGCCGCCCGAGCTGATCGCGCCACAGCCGACCAACGGCGAGACCGCGCCCGTGGTCATGCCAGCCGCACCCAGCGTCACGATTCAGCCCATCGAGCCGCCGCGCGCGCCGCTCCACGAGCGGCCGGCCCATGTCAGACCAGCGCTGCCGTCCGCAGCCGCCGAGCAGGCGATGCAGTTCAGCCTGTGCTATTTTTCCAGCGACGAGGCCGTGCTCACCGACGATAAGTACCGGCTGCTGCTCGAAGGCGCAAAGCTGGCCGATCAGTATGGCCTGACCGCAGTCTGGACACCCGAGCGCCATTTTCACCACTTCGGCGGGCTGTATCCCAACCCGGCCACGCTCGGCGCCGCGCTGGCGATCGCGACCAAACGCGTGCAGATCCGCGCGGGCAGCGTCGTGCTGCCGCTGCACCATCCGATCCGCATCGCGGAAGAGTGGTCGCTGGTCGATAATCTTTCCAAAGGTCGCGTGGGTGTGGCCTTTGCCTCAGGCTGGCACGCCGACGATTTTGTTTTCTTCCCCGAGCACTTCGCGGATCGCAAGCAGGTCTTATTCGACGGCGTGCGCACGATCCAGCAGCTCTGGCGCGGCGAGCCGGTGCTGGTACGCGGCGGCGGCGGCAACGAGATTCCGGTACGGCTCTTCCCGCGCCCGGTTCAGCCCGCGCTGCCGGTCTGGATCACGGCCGCCAATAGCCCGGAGACGTTTGTGCGGGCCGGCGAGATCGGCGCCAACGTGCTGACGGCGGTGGTCGAGATGACCTTCGAGCAGCTTGAGGAGCGGATCGCGCTCTACCGCGCCACGCTGGCCGAGCACGGCTACGATCCGCAGCAGGGCCATGTGACGGTTATGCTGCACACCTTCATCGGCGAGGACGACGAACGTGTCAAAGAGATCGTGCGCGAGCCCTTCTCGCACTATCTGCGCACCCACGGCTCGCTGATCCGCAACCTGGCCAGGAGCCTGGACCTGAAGATCAACCTCGATAATATCTCCGCCGCCGACGAGCAGACGCTGGTCGCGTTCGCCTTTGAGCGCTACTTCAGCCAGTACTCGCTCTTCGGCACGCCCGAAAAATGCATCCCGATCATCGACCGGCTTCAGGCGATCGGCGCCAACGAGATCGCCTGCCTGATCGACTTTGGCGTCGACGCCGACGCCGTGCTGGACAGCCTGCGCTACCTCAACGATCTGCGCGGCTACTACGCGATTCGGGCCAAGACGGGCGCGCTTGCCGCAGCCGGCTAATCCACGTGCCACGCACGTAAAGGTGATCTCATGAGTGATCTAGCGAAACGGATCGCGGCGCTCTCGCCGGAGCAGCGCGCCGCCTTCGAGCAGCGCCTCAAGAAGCAGGGCTTGAGCGCGCCCACGGTGCAGGTGATCGGCAGGCGCCCCGCGATGGAAACGATCCCGCTCTCGTTTGGGCAGCAGCGACTGTGGTTTCTGCACCAGCTCGATCCGTCCAGCCCGGCCTACAACGCGCCCTCGGCGGTGCGGCTGAGCGGCCCGCTGGATGTCGACGCGCTTCAGCGCAGCCTGAACGAGGTTGTGCGCCGCCACGAGGTGCTGCGTACGATCTTCACCACAATCGACAATCAGCCGGTGCAGGTCGTCGCGCCGCAGCTGGAGCTACCGCTGCCGATCCTGGATCTGCGCATGCTACACCCGGAGGGTACCCGCGATCAGCGCGAGGCCGAGGCGCTGCGACTGGCGCTGGAAGAGTTTCAGCGGCCGTTCGATCTCCAGACCGGGCCGCTGCTGCGCACGCAGCTGCTTCAGCTTGACGATCAGGAATACCAGCTGCTGTTCACGATGCATCACATTGTCACCGATGGCTGGTCGACTGAGCTACTGATCGCCGAGATGACCGCGCTCTACGCGGCGCTGACCAGCGGACAGCCGCCCGAGGCCGCACGCCTCCCCGAGCCGCCGGTGCAGTATCCCGACTTCGCGCTCTGGCAGCGCGACTATCTGCGCGGCGCGGTGCTGGAATCGCAGCTGGCCTACTGGCGCCAACAATTGGCCGATGTGCCCCGGCTGCTGAATCTGCCCACGGATCGGCCGCGACCGGCGGTGCAATCCTATCACGGCACCATGACGAGTTTCACGCTTGACGAGTCGCTGCACCGGGCGCTCACGGCGCTGGCTCAGCGCGAGAACGTCACGCTGTTTATGCTGATGCTGGCAGCCTTCGACGTGCTGCTTGGTCGCTGGAGCGGCCAGGACGATCTGGTGGTCGGCACGACGATCAGCGGGCGCAACCGCAGCGAGCTGAGCAACGTGATGGGCTTTTTCGCCAATAACCTGGCGCTGCGCACATCGCTGGCGGGCAACCCGACCTTTCGTGAGGTCGTGCAGCGCGTGCGCGCGACGGCGCTGGCGGCGTACAGCCATCAGGATGTGCCCTTCGAGCTGCTGGTCGAGAAGCTGAACCCGGAGCGCGATCTGAGCCACGCGCCGCTGTTTCAGGTGGCCTTTACGCTGCAAAACGAGCTGGTGCCGGCCCGCGAGGTCGCCGGCGTGACCATGCGCTCGCTGCTGATCGACAGCGGCACGACCAAGTTCGATCTGACGCTCTTCATCTGGGAGGGCGCCGGCAGCCTGACCGGAACGCTGGAGTACAGCAGCGCGCTCTTCGACGCGGCCACAATCGAGCGGCTGGTCGGTCATTTCAAGGTGCTGCTCAGCGCGATCGCCGCCGACCCCGAGCTGCGTGTGGACCAGGTGCCGCTGCTGAGCGCCGAGGAGCGCGCGACGGTTCTCGATCTGTGGAACAACACCGCCGCAGATTATCCTAACGATCAATGTTTGCACCAGCTGGTCGAGGCCCAGGCCGCGCGCACGCCCGACGCGATCGCACTTGTGGCCGACAACCAAACCATGAGCTACGCCGATCTCAATCGCCGGGCGACTCAGCTGGCGCACTATCTCCTGTCGCTGGGTGTTGGGCCTGAGGTGCGCGTTGGGCTGTGTGTCGAGCCCGCGCCCGAGATGATCATCGGTATGCTGGCGATTCTGAAAGCCGGTGCGGCCTACGTTCCGCTTGATCCGAATTATCCCGCCGAGCGCTTGCAGTGGATGCTGACCGACAGCCAGGCACAGATCGTGTTGACTCAGGAGCGTCTCGTCGCCCGATTGGCGCAGCAGGAGCTGAAGATCATTAGTCTGGATCGCGACTGGCCGCTGATCGCCGAATTGCCGCAGACCAACTCGCACACCGGCGTTACGCCCAACAACCTGGCGTATGTGATCTACACCTCGGGCTCAACCGGCGCGCCCAAGGGTGTGCTGCTGGCGCATCGCGGCGCGGTCAACAATCTTCAGTGGCGGCAGCACACCTGGCCGCTGGACGGGTCGGATCGTATGATGCAAAGCTACTCGCTGAGCTTCGATCCCTCGGTCTGGAATATTTTCTGGCCCCTAATGGCCGGCGCGGCGCTGGTGCTGGTAGACACGGCCCGGCGCGCGGATAGCGCCGCGCTGGTACGCCTGATGGTCGAGCAGCACATCACCACGCTGGGCCTGAGTCCCGCGATGCATATGCTGGTTCTGGACGAGCCCGCGCTGGCCGATACCCGGCTGCGCTACATCGTCAGCGGCGGCGAGGTGCTCTCGGGCGAGCTACAGCGCCGCTTCTTCAGCCGCATGGACGCGATCCTGTGCAACTGCTACGGCCCCACCGAGGCCACGATCGACACGACATTCTGGGTTTGCCGGCCCACCGATGAGCCACAGGCCGCGCCGATCGGCCATCCGCTGCCGAATGTGCAGGTGTATATCCTGGATGCGCAGCTCAGCCCCGCGCCGATCTGCGTGCCCGGCGAGCTGTATATCGGCGGCGTGAACCTGGCGCGCGGCTACCAGCACCGGCCGGATGTGACCGCTGAGCGCTTCATTCCCGATCCGTTCTCCACCGATCCCGGCGCGCGGCTCTACCGCACCGGCGACCTGGCGCGCTTCCGGCACGACGGCGCGATCGAGGTCCTCGGCCGCATCGACGACCAGGTCAAAGTGCGCGGCTTCCGCGTCGAGCTGGGCGAGATCGAAGGGCTGCTCAGCCAGCATGAGGCTGTGCGTGAGGCCGTCGTGGTGGCGCGTGACGATCAGCTGGTGGCGTACGTGGTGGGGGAACAAAGGAACAAAGGAACAAAGGAACAAAGGGAAGAACAAAGAACAAAGAACAAAGAACAAGGTACCGAAAACCTCCCCTCGCCTGCCGCAGCCGACGCCGAAGCCGGCGGAAGTTCGGGGAAGGGGAAGGAGCGAAGCGACGGGGGTGAGGGCCTGCTCACAAACCAGGGTGAGGGCCTGTCATCCACCCTCCGCCGCTATCTTCAGCGCCGCCTGCCCGAGTACATGATCCCGTCGATCTTTGTCACGCTCGACGCGCTGCCGCTCACGTCCAGCGGCAAGATCGACCGCCAAGCGCTGCCTGCGGTCGATGGAGCGCGGCCGACGCTTGAGCAGTCGTTTGTTGCGCCGCGCACGCCGGTTGAGGATGTGCTGGCGCGGATCTGGGCTGAAGTGCTGGATCTCGATCGCGTCGGCATTTATGACAACTTCTTCGATCTGGGCGGTCACTCGCTGCAAGCCAATCTGCTGCTGTCACGCATCCGCGACGCCTTCCAGGTCTCGCTGCCGCTCCAAACGATGTTCGAGTCCACGACGATCGCCGTGCTGGCCGAGCGGCTGGTCGAGCACGAGACGCAGCCGGGCCGCACCGAGAAGATCGCGCGGCTAATCCAGCGCATCAAAGGATCGTCGCGCGAGGAGCTGCAACACACGCTTGAGCAGCGCCGCCAGCAGGCCACCAATCGCTAAAGGCCGAGCAGAGGAACTGAGGATAGATGAAAGGTAACTTCGCCGAACGACCCGGCCTGTCGCTGGAAGAGCTGGAGCTGCTGGCCTTTCTCATGGAGGAAGAAGGGCTTCAGCAGGAGCAGGAACAGGCAATTCGCCCGCGCGATCCGCTGATCGATCCGCCGCTCTCGCTGGCGCAGGAGCGGCTGTGGTTTGTCGACCAGTGGGAGCAGGATAACGTTTCCTACAACCTGCCGCTAGCTGTACGTCTCGCCGGCCGCCTGGATCGGGCCGCGATGGAGTGGAGCATCAACGCGATCATCGGCCGCCACGAGGCGCTGCGCACCACCTTTCCGCTGGCCGGCGATCAGCCGATTCAGCATGTCGCGCCGGTTCTGACGCTGCCGCTGACGCTGATCGATCTCCAGCCGTTGCCCACCGACGAGCGCGAGGCCGAGGCGCTGCGACTGGCAGATGCTGAGGCACACCAGCGTTTCGATCTTCAGCACGGCCCGCTGATGCGCATCGCGCTGCTGTGTCTCGGCGCCGACGAGCATATTCTGCTGCTGAACATGCACCATATGATCTTCGACGGCTGGTCGATGGGCCTGTTCATCCGCGAGTTCTCGACGCTCTACACCGCCCGCGTCGGCGCGCCGCAGGGAACGATCCCGAACGTCGCGGAGCTGCTGCCCACGCTGCCGATCCAGTACGCCGACTTCGCGATCTGGCAGCGCGACTGGCTTTCCGGCGCGGCGCTGCAAGAGGAGCTGAGCTTCTGGCAGGAGCAATTGCGCGGGCCGCTACCGGTGCTTCAGCTGCCGACCGATCGGCCACGACCGGCGGTGCAAACCTCGAACGGCGCGGTCGAGCGCGTCATCCTGCCCGAGGAACTGACACGCACATTGGCCGCGCTGGGCCAGCAGGAGGACGCCACGCCGTTTATGGTGCTGCTGGCGGCGTTCAATCTGCTGCTCGGTCGCTACAGCGGCCAGAACGACATCATCGTCGGCTCGCCGATCGCCAACCGCGACCGCTCGGCCTACGAAAACCTGATGGGCTACTTCGTCAACACGCTGCTGCTGCGCACCGATCTGAGCGGCAACCCGACATTTCGGGAGCTACTGCGCCGCACGCGGACGATGGTGCTGGCGGCCTACGCGCATCAGAACGTGCCCTTCGAGCAGCTGGTCGATGTGCTGAGGCCGGAGCGTAACCCGAGCTACACGCCGCTCTTCCAGGCGATGTTCATTCTGCAAAACCTGCCGATCCCGAGCTACCAGCTGCCGAATCTGACGCTCACGCCGATCGAGCAGGAGAGTAGCACCGCCAAGTTCGATCTGACGCTCAACCTCGCGCCGCCGATGATCGGAGCCAGCGGAGCGGTTAGCGGCAAGGGTGGGCTGGTCGGCACGCTGGAGTACAACACCGATCTCTTTGGTGCGGCGACGATCCGGCGGATGGTTAATCATTTCGAAACGCTGCTCGGCGCGATCGCCCACAATCCTGATCGGCCAATCGCGGATCTCGATCTGGCGACGGAGGCCGAGCAGACGCTGCTTGATTCCTGGACGCCGCCACTTGAGCCGTTCGACGACGCGATCTGTCTGCATGAGCTGTTCGCCCGACAGGCCGCGCGCACGCCCGACGCGAT